>JBGTCY010000099.1:0-21165 GCA_041748615.1 Chitinophagales bacterium | reverse complement strand
TAATATCATTTATAATCTGCAAAGTAATGGAATTGTCTATGGGCTTTTCAACTCCGGTTCTGATGGGGCGTTTTATTATCATAACACTATTTCATTGGATGATGCCGCTTCGCAGGGCGGTGTGACGCGTGGATTTTTTCAAACGACCACCGCTGTTAACATTGATTTCAGAAACAATATTGTTTCCATCAGGCGGGGCGGCACCGGCTTGAAACATTGCATTTACTTGGCAGCGTTAGCATCAGATATTATTGCCGACCATAATGTTTATTTCACTTCCCCTGACTCATTAAATCACATCGGATTTTTTGCGATTTCAAGTTCAACAACGCTTCCTGCCTGGCAAACTGTCAACAACAATAGCTACGACCAAAACTCCGTGTTTGGCGACCCGCAGTTTGCCAGCGTAACAACCGGCAATTTGATTCCATTGAATTTAGCCTTGGATAATCTCGGGACTCCGGTGGGGGTTGCCGAAGACATCAGACTTGTTCCCCGCGACACTTTATTGCCGGATATTGGCGCTTATGAATTTTCACCGGCACAGATTGACGCTACTGTCATTGCGCTGCTGCAACCACAAAGTAATGTTTGCGGCACCGCCAATACAGAAATAAAAGTAGTCATTAGCAATTTCGGAACAGATGCAATCACCGCAGTGCCGGTAACCGTTTTCATCAGCGGAGATTTAAATGATACCCTGACTGTGCTTTCAACCGGTTCCATCGCGAACGGGCAAACGGATACCCTCACGCTCGGAAACATCAATATTTTATCCGGAGGAAATTTGATTTTCACTGCATTCACCGCTTATCCCGGAGATGAAGATGTTTCCAATGATACAGTAGTCTTCAACCGCACCGTCAATCCTACGGCTACAGCGCCTGTCGTATTACCATTTTCCGATTCTTTGTGTATCGGCTTTGGAACAACGATTGAAATCATTGCTGACACGGCTTTAACATACACCTGGTATGATTCATCCACAGGCGGCAATGTGATTCAGAGCGGTGCGACTTATGTGACGCCTCCGTTATCTTCATCCGTTACCTATTATGTGGAGGCATCAGCTCCGGTAGAGTATGCTGTCGGTGCCGCAGACAACACGATTGGAACGGGCGCTTTTGTTTCAAACTACAACACGCATGGATTGTTGCTGAATGTTTTTCAAACCATCGTTTTGGATTCAGTTTCGGTTTATGTGAATGACCCCGGAATCGTGTATCTCGAATTATCAGACCCCAGTAACATCAATGTCATCAGCGCAATCGATGTTCAGGTGGATTCCATCAATATGAAAGTCACGATTCCCGTTGGGATGACGATAACTCCCGGAAGCTATCGTTTGGACGCCAATGGCTCTACGGTCAACGGAATCTACCGAAATGATTCAGGCGCTTCCTATCCTTATGCTGTGCCCGGTGTGCTTTCCATTACCGGTTCGACTCAGACCCAAGGACATTATTATTATTTCTATGACTGGAAAATCACCACCACCGGATGTCCGAGCGGCAGGGTAGCGGTGCCGGTTTTTGTGGATACCGTAAATACTTCCGTCTCTGCCGCTTTCAGTGTCTCCGCTGATTCGAGCGGCTCGCTGTTCACTTTCAAAGCGGATGATGTCCGCGCTGCCAATAGTTATGTTTGGGATTTTGGCGACCAGTCAGCTGCTTCGGGGGATTCAACGGCTCATCAATATTCCACCGATGGAATTTTTACAGTCTGCCTGACGGTCAGCAATCTTTGTTCGCAGGAAACGATTTGCGACACCGTAACTTTTTGTCAGGCATTGCAAAATGCGTTTAGCGCTGATGCAACAGGACTTGAAGTGGACTTTACTTTTTCGGGCGTGGGAAATCCTGTCAGCTTTCTGTGGAGTTTCGGTGATGGCTTTAATTCAATTTCAGCGACTCCGATACATGTCTATGCGGCAGGGGGCAGTTACACGGTTTCGCTGATAACGGAAAATATTTGCGGTGAGCAGGATACGTTTACTTCCGTTATTGTTATTTGTGAAAGTTTACAGGCTTCATTCAGTACCAATCAACAAGCAGCCGGCAGTCTTTCATTTGATTTTTCCGCATCAGTTTCGGGTAATCCTGTCGCCTTCGATTGGAATTTTGGAGACGGCAATTCCGCTACCGGTGAAGATGTGTCGCACACTTATTCCACTCATGGAAATTTTGATGTGCTCTTGATTGTCACAGACTCTTGCGGAGGCACCGATACGGCAATCATTCAGATTCAAACATGCCTCACGCCAATCGCTGATTTTTCAACTAATGTGCAGGGAGGCAATGCAGTTACTACCGTCAATAACTCAACCGGCAGCGGACTTGCTACCTACGAATGGGATTTCAGTGATGGCTTCACTGCTGCTGATTTTGAACCATCACATACTTATGCCGCTACCGGAAATTATTCAATCGCGTTAACAGTCACTGATGCCTGCGGACAAACAGCATCGGCAACCCGGAATGTTGATATTTCTGTGGGAATAAATGAAATGCACGCGGCTTTCAATACCAATGTTTTTCCTAATCCGAATGAAGGGGAATTTGTGATTCAGTTATCATTGGATTTCAATACGGAAGTAACGGTCAGAATTTCAAATTTCCTGGGAGTGGTGTTCTATGAAAATAACAGTTACAGTCAGCAAGGTGAATATCAATTGCCTGTTTCGTTGAAACAACTTCCTGCCGGGATGTATTTGATAGAAATTCAAACGGAAAAAGGAAAGGCGGTGAGCCGTGTTTTTATTGAATGACAAGTTTTCTGAAAAAATGATGCAAGAGAAACTCCATTACCGAAAACTTGAAAATATGTACCTTAAGGGGGCGTATATCAATACCGCTATTTACGAAACTACCGATTTGAAAGTGGGAGATGAAAGCGCGACTATCTCTCTGCAAGTGATTCCGAAATATTTTCATGCTGCCGGAGCGTTACATGGTTCGGTTTATTTCAAACTGCTGGATGATGCCGCTTTTTTTGCCGTTCAATCTTTGGTGGATGATGTTTTTGTACTGACTACCACCTTCAATATTCATTTACTGCGACCGGTTGTTTCAGGTTTGATTCTCTCGGAAGGAAAAGTGCAGTTCAAGTCGAAACAACTGTTTGTTGCCGAATCAAAATTGTTTAATCAGGAAGGAAAATTGCTGGCAACCGGTACGGGCGAATTTGTGAAAAGCGGTATCGCCCTGACGGAAGAAATTGGTTATCGGTGATGGGTAGAATTTTACACTTCCCGTGTAACAATTTTTACGGTTTGCTCATCCGGCAGAATTGAGCCTCCATATCTCTTTACCACTACTTCTATCAACTGTGCGCCAAGTAACAACACAATCGCGGAATAAAAAACCCAAATCAGCAAAACCACCAACGAACCGGCAGCTCCATAAGCAGTACCTAAACTGCTGTTGCCAAGGTAAATTCCAATCAGGTATTTTCCAAGCATAAACAAACCTGTTGAAAATACCGCACCGGGCAGGAGATATTTCAACGAAACTTTACCACTGGGTAAAAAGCGGTAAATCAACAGAAAAATAACCGCGATAATCAGCGAAGAGAAAACTTTATTTGCCACTTCCAGCAAATCAAACGCTTCACTTGCTAATTGATGAATCAGAAAATCCTGAAAGAGTACAAGCATCGAATCCACCAGTAAGGTCACCAACATAATGAAGCCGATGGTGAGCACCATCGCAAATGAAACTAAACGATTGATGATGAATTTTAACGCAAATGTTTTGGGCTTGGGGCGCAATTCCCAGGCAACATTCAATCCATCCTGAATGGAGATGAAAACTGAAGTCGCGCCAAATATAATTGTACCGATGCCGAATAATGTGGCAAACAGCGTGTGTTCAATATTGCTGATATTCAGAATGATTTGCTTGATGTCTCGCGCGCTTTCAGGTCCGACAAGTTCTTTAAGCTGTAGAAATAATTGCTGCCTGACCGTATCCTCGTTGAAAAAAATACCGGATATTAAAATCACCACTATAAAAACTCCCGGAAATGAAAAGATGGTGAAAAAGGCGATGGATGCACAGTAATTCAGCATGTTGCCTTCATAGAACTTCACGATGGTTTCGCGGACAATCTCCCAAACAAGTTTTAGTTTATTTAAAAATATCATCAGCCGGTGAAATTATGAAGATGCTCAGGAATGTAAAGTGACTGTTATCATAGTCCCCTCTCGGTATATTAACTGGTTGAAATTACAAATCATAAAATCTAATAACAAATAAAAACTTCAAACCAACATAACAGCGTGTCTGAATTTGATTTGTATATTGAATTTTTAGAATTGAGTATTATTTGTTTTTTTTGAATTGTTTTTTGGTGCTTATAAACGACAACTTTTTAGCGAGTTATTTTGTAACCTCTCAGACCGAATTCCTCCCCGCATTCGTCATCCCATATAGCGTGCGGATGATTATTTTTTCAAAAAGTGATTTTTGACTTTCACGGATTTCAGTCCGGTTGAGTTGCTGAAGCGCGAATTGCTGAATGACCGCCAGCGGCACTACAAGTTCTTCACGGATGGTGATAGACTTGTGGCTGACGGAATCATGTTCCATCAGACTCTTCATCCCCGTGATTTCCGGGAGCAGTCGCAGGCAGTCGTCATATTCATCATGAATTTTACTCCACAGTTTTCCATAGACTTTATCTTCTTGGAGATATTGAGTCAGGTTGAAATTGGTTTTCGTCAGCGCCATCATACTGTTGTCAATCAGCGCCTTGAAAAATAAGGACTTTTCATAAAGTGATTTCACTTCCTCAATTCTACCTTGCGCTGCTATTTTTTTTAACGCGGTGCCGAGTCCGTAAAAACCGGGCACGTTTTGTTTGATTTGATACCACGCTCCGACAAACGTGATGGCGCGCAAATCTTCATAACGCAGTTTGCCTTCATTTCTGGAAGTAGGTCTGCTGGCGATATTAGCGCTGCCCAGATATTTTATCGGGGTGAATTTTTCAAGATAACTCAGGAAAAGTTTGTTGTTTTTTAATTGCACATATTCCGCGAAACTGATTGCTGAAAGTTCTTCCAGCAGCACGAATTGTTTTTTACTGAGTTTATTTTTTTTGGAAAAAAATAATTTACCCGCAATGCCACCATGCAGCAGTTGTTCCATATTGGAAATGGCGGCAGGAGGGATGCCGAAATTGGCGCTGATGGTTTGTCCCTGGATGGTGAGTTGAATTTCATCCATGGCAATCGTGTCATCCATTGAGGCGTAAAAGAGGTGCGCTTTGCCGCCACCGCGGGCAGCAGGTCCGCCTCTGCCGTCAAAAAACGCGACATGAATTCCGGCAGTTTTCGACACGTTGGTGATGGCTTGTTTGGCTTTGTAGATGCTCCAGTTTGCGGTGAGATAGCCGCCATCTTTGGTGCCGTCAGAAAATCCGAGCATCACGGTTTGACGGTTGCCTCTTGACTTGAGATGCGCGCGGTATGTTTTGTCTGAATACAACAGGCGCATGGTCGCGCTGGCGCGTTGCAGGTCATCAATGGTTTCAAACAGCGGAACAATATCAACCGGCAATGATGATTTAAATCCGGCAGCGCGAAACAGAAAAGTGACTTCCGCGAGGTCGGAAATATCGCTGCAGTTGCTGATGATATACCGGTGCAGCGCGGCTTCTCCATTTTGCTTTTGAATGGTGCGGATGCAGCGCAATGTTTCTAAAACTTCTGTAGTGGTTGCTGAAATGTCGCTGAAATCTTCAATCACAGCGTTTGATAATATTTTCAGCCGCTGATTGATATTCGCGCTTTGGTAATCTTTCGCAAGACGGATGGTATTCAGCAAATCGAGTACTGCCGTTTCGTGCATCCCGCTGTTTTGCCGGATATCCATACTCACGAAATGAAAGCCGAAGAGTTTTATTTTTGTCAGCAGCGCTTTCACCTCGTTCGCGTAAATTCCCTCTGATTCATTGAGCAGGATGTTCAGGATTTCTTCCAACGCTTCGCACAATTCTTCAGGCTGACGAAACCGGTTTTTCTCTTCCGGATGATGAATCGTGGCGTTTAGTTTTTCAAAAATATTTTCAATCAGTTCATCCACTTTGCGAAACGTCAGTTGCCGCCTGAGTTTTCTGACATCCTGCCGGTAGCTTTTCAGAATTGAAATGCGGAGCAATGTTGCGGTTTGCAACGTGGTTTGGTGCGTGACATACGGATTTCCGTCACGGTCGCCTCCGGGCCAAAATCCGATTTGTACTGGATGAATATCCACGATTTTATTTTCCTGTGTTTCGATGTAGGTTGAAATCCGTTCTTGCAATTTCGGGATGGCGTCATAAAATATATTCCTCAAATACCATGTCAAGCGCTCGGCTTCCTGGAAGGGGGTGGGTTTGTCTTTTTTGAAAAACGGAGTTTTTGAAAGTTGCAGCAGCAGCCGGTTGATTTGAGGAATGTCGTTTACCTTGAACAGTTCGGTCAGGTCGGTGATGATGGCGAGCGTTTGTTCGGTATAAAACTGAGTCGGGTGAGCCGTCAGCACGAGTTTCAGCCTGAATTTTTTCAACTCAGCGGACAAGACTTTTTCTTTCTGATGCGAAGCCGCCATGGTGAATAATTCATTCAGCGTTCCCTTGCCGCTCTCATCGTGAAAGTGCATGAACGCGGCATCTTCCAGCGCGTCAAACAACACGATTTGCCGTTCAATAAACTGGATGAATTTGAACAGCAGGTTTTCTTTCGGTCGCTGTGCAATGCCGCTTTGATGTTCTTTGAAAAATTTTTCAACAATGAGCGCGGGGCTTTTTCCTTTTGCAAGTCCCTCTCCGCAAGCCTTTCTGAACACCGGCAGATAGGTGGCGATTTCCCGGATGTCATCATAGGGAAGATTGGAAAAAAGACTTTTGTAGAGAATGAATTTGGTGTAAACCAATTCGTCAAATAAATCAACCTTGCGCATAAACACTAAGATAACATTCTTCGCGGGGTTGACCGCGGAAGAGTGGGGGAGCGGGGACAAAATGCTCTCCATGTATCAATGCGTGGTCAACCTGAGCGAAGTCGAAGGGCGTAATAGCCAATGACTCGCCATGACAACACAAATACATTTTTTCCTAAACTCGTGTGGACGGTAGTTTTAAAAATTATTCTTCCACATCATGCTTTCAACCGGCTTCAGCGTGCGCTTGTTGTATTTGGCGTTGCGCTTTTTGTTGTAGGGTGTTTCCACATCGCCTTTCACGGCAAAATAAATCAACTGCCCAATCGGCATTCCCGGATAAACTCTCACGGGATGGATGCAGGAAATTTCGAGCGTCCAGGTGTTGCAAAATCCGACATCGCCTTTACCGGCAGTCGCGTGAATATTGATGCCCAATCTTCCGAGACTGGATTTGCCTTCTAAGAAAGGAACATGTTTGTGTGATTCGGTGTATTCTTCCGTCACGCCCAGATACAGCGTGCCGGGTTGTATGACGAATCCTTCGTCCGGAATCGCCACTTCAATGATTTCATTGTGAGCGCGCGCGTCCAGCGTGTGGTGTTTATAGACCGAAAGGTATTTTCCCAAATGCACATCATAAGAATTGCTGCCGAGACAATCCAGCCGAAACGGCTCAATCAGGATGTTTTCATTTTCAATTTCTTTGAGGATTTCTTTATCCGATAAAATCATGATGATGGACGATTAAAATGAGTCGGCTAAGTTATATCAAAAGTGAGGAGTTTTCAGAAGTCTTTTTGGATAAGTGGTTGATTTTTTAAATAATCAATATTCACACACTAATATGAGCAGTTCAGGGCTAAATCTTAATAAATAGCAGGAATCCCATGCTCCCCGGCTTAAGCAGGAATTAGTAAGTTAATAGTCTTAAATAGTATGAAAATAAATTAAACAGTGAATTGTGGACGTCAATCAGTACCGGATGTTTAAATTTATGAGGGAAACTTATTTGCACTTGAATCGGTCAACACCCCTTTAACGAAGGAAACTCCCTTTGCCAAATAAAACTCAACATTCACTCCCAAAACTGATAGTGTAGTAAAAATCAAATCTGAATAATTGACAGACCGCCCATAAGTTCTTTAACTTATGCCCTTTTTTAGAAATTCAACCTTTTTATTTGATGATAGAATATCTATATATAGATTGAATTTATAAGTATTTTTTTGTAACCTGCCTAAGTTATACTGCGTATAGATACTGTATCAGTATTTTTTCGCATTAACATACTACGAATTATGAGCAGACTTACCATTACCCTCCTGGTAATTCTCCAGTCCATGTTGTGTTTTTCTCAAACCGGTCCGGGCGGAGTAGGAAACAATTCCAATAATATTTTATGGCTCAGAGCAGATAATCTGAACCTGGCAAACGGTGCAGCAGTAGCTGCCTGGGATGACGCCTCCGGCAATAGCAATGACGCTTCACAAGGTACGGCTGGTAACAGACCTGTCTATGTACTTTCCAATGCCGATTTTAATGGCAAGCCCACCGTCACTTTTGATGGCTCCAACCACAATATGCAGTTGGACCTGACCAATGCCGAAAGCAACTACTCGATATTTATTGTTTACAACAGCACGAGCACGACCAACCGGCAATTTTTATTTGACTCACAAACAGGTACGCTCATCCTGCCGCATCGCGGTAGAAATAATGAGAGAGCCTACCATGACGGTACTGCGCGCGGTGATGAAAACACCAACGCCTTTACGCAAATCGTCAACTGGCATTTGGATAATTCCGGGGCATCCGTTTTTGTCAACGGGGAAGAAACGCAATCGGGACTTGACTACACGCAGCGCGCCATTGGCGGCACTACGCGCATCGGCTCCAACAATGCCGGCAACAACAGGCGCCTCAACGGAAACATGGCGGAAGCGGTTTTTTTCAACACCCTCCTCAACAGCGCACAACGGATTATCATTGAAAATTACCTCGGAGCGAAATACGGACTGACGATTGAAAATGATTTTTATTCATACAAAGCAACGCATCACCATGATGTTGCAGGTATCGGCAGGGTGGATGTTTCCAATCAACACACTTCAGCCCGTTCGGCACGGATACTGCAAGTCAGTTCGCCTTCTTCATTGGGCGATGGCGATTATCTGCTTTTCGGACATGATGACGCTGCAATTGTTTCATGGACATCCGATGATACGCCCGATGATTTCACGCAGCGTGTTGCGCGCGAATGGCGCATGGGTATGACCGGCTCGGTCGGAACGGTTACCATGAGCATTGATACGGCTTTGCTTCCGTCAAAACCTGCGGGCTTCACGCAATATTGCTTGCTCGTAAGCAGCGATGGCGATTTTGAAAACAATGCCACGCGCTACCCGCTCACGCTGAACAGCGGTTTATATGAAGCCACAGGACTGAGTATCACAAATGGCGACTACGTAACTATTGGCATGTTTACTCCGCTGGCAGGATTTACGGTTACAAGCGCAAGTGGCGCTGAAAGCGTTTCACCCGTTACGGTCGGTATCGAAATAAACCAGGCGATGACCCATGACGTCACGGTGGATTATGAAGTAACGGGCGGAACGGCAACTGGCGGAGGCGTGGATTTTACTTTGGCAAATGGTACCGCTACGATTACAGCCGGGAATACTTCCACTTCTTTTGACATCATTATCATTGACGATGAATTAGAAGAAGACGATGAAACGATTATCATCACCTTGCGCAATCCCTCCAATGGAATTGTATTAAATGCCGATACGGTTTACACTTACACTATTCTCGATAATGACAACGCGCGCAAAATTGAATTTTCCACCACTGCTGCCAGCGGTTTAGAAAGCGTTTCACCGGTCATCGTCACCATTCGAACAAATCAGGTGGATATCACCGATACGATTTCTGTAGATTACACAGTAACGGGCGGCACAGCCACAAGCGGGGGTGTGGATTACACGCTTGCCAACGGCACCGCAAAAATTCCACCGGGTGATACCACGACTACTTTTTCGATTACCATCATCAATGACGCGTTGAACGAGCATGATGAAACCATTATCATTTCGCTCACCAACGCGAGCGAAAATGCCAATGTGGGCGATAGCAACACATTCACTTACACCATTCTCGACAACGACACGTTGCCGCAGGCGGGCTTTGTATTAACGGCATCTTCCGGCTTGGAATCGGTAGCGAACCCGGTGATTACCGTGCAGCTTTCAACTGTATCGGGCAGAGACGTAACCGTAACTTGCAACGCCACCGGAGGTTCTGCTATTCCAAATACGGATTTCACTATCAGCAATACCACCGTTACCATTCCGGAAGGCGAGTTGTCAGCCAATATTGAGTTAACAATTATTGACAATCAGGAAATCCAGGTGAACAGAACGATTATGTTTACCCTGTCAAGCACAACACATGCGACTTTGACTTCCAATATCGTCCATACTTACACGATTATTGATGACGACAATCTCGGCAGCACCGGACCCGGAGGCGTGGGGGATGCCGCTTCGAATATTTTGTGGCTGAAAGCAGATGCGCTGAACTTAGCCAACGGCAGCGCGATAGCCACCTGGACGGACGCTTCGGGTAATGACCATGACGCCACGCAGGGCACGGCTGCTCAACGTCCAATATTCACGCTCGCCAATGCCGATTTCAACGACATGCCCACCGTTACTTTTGACGGCTCTGATGATAACATGATTTTGTCTATGACGCAAGATGCAGGCAACTATCAATTTTTTGTTGTCTATAAAAGCACCAGCACAACCAACCGTCAGTATTTGTTTGATACGCAAACCGGAACGCTTATTCTGCCTCACAGAGGTCAGAATAATGAAAGAGCTTATCATGACGGCACGGCACGCGGTGACCAAAACACCAGCGCTACAACGCAAATTGTGGGATGGCAGTTGGATAATACAGGTTCATCCGTTTTTATCAACGGGCTGGAAACACAATCGGATTTGACTTATGTTCAGCGCGCCATTGGCGGTAACACCCGGATTGGCTCGAACAATGCAGGCGGCAACAGGCGCTTTAACGGCAACATCGCGGAGATGATTTTTTTCAATAAAACCCTCAATACCGCGCAGCGAAAAATCATTGAAAATTATCTGGGTGCAAAGTATGGATTAGCGATAGATACGAGTTTGTACAGTTACGGCAGCACACACTACTATGAAATAGGCGGCATCGGCAGCGATGGATTGCCGAATGTGCATTCAGCAGCCAAAGCCGGTATTCTCGGCATCGAAAATCCAAGTTCGCTCAATACAAATGATTATCTGTTATTCGGACACAACGGAGCATCAGCCGCTGCGTGGAGCACCGATGACACGCCCGATGATTTCACGCAACGGATTGCGCGCGAATGGCGCATGAGCATGACCGGCAATGTCGGTACCATTACGATTAACGTGGATACGACTTTGCTGTCCGCCAAACCTGCCGGCTTCACGCAATATTGCCTGCTCGTGAGCAGCGATGGAGATTTTGAAAACAATGCCACGCGCTACCCGCTTTCATTAAACAATAGCAGTTATGAAGCAGACGAAATAAATATCGCACATGGCAATTACGTAACCGTAGGCGTATTCAAGCCGTTGGTGGCATTTTCCGCAACATCAGCCAGCGGTTTGGAAAGCGTCAGCCCCGTTACGGTTACCATTGATTTGGAAATGGAAATGAGCCATGACGTTTCGGTGGATTATGAAGTTACGGGCGGCACGGCAACGGGCGGAGGCGTGGACTACACGCTTGCAAACGGCACGGCTACGATTACAGCAGGCAACACGTCAACCTCTTTTGAAATCATCATTATTGACGATGATTTGGAGGAGCCGGATGAAACCATTATCATCACCTTGCGCAACCCATCAAGCGGTATTGACATTGACGCTGACAGCGTATTCACTTACACCATTTTTGATAATGACAGCCCGCGCAAAATCGAATTTCAAACCACATCCGCCAGCGGAGATGAAAGCGTTTCACCGGTCATTGTTACGATTAGAATAAATGAGGTGGACATCTCGGATACCACTTCAGTCAACTACTCGGTAACGGGCGGCACGGCAACAGGCGGAGGAGTGGATTACACGCTCGCCAACGGTACGGCAAAAATTTCACCGGGCGACACCACCACTACTTTTTCCATCATCATCATCAACGATGCTTTGAATGAAGCGGATGAAACAATTATTATTTCGCTTTCCAACGCCAGCGCCAATGCCAACATCGGAGATAATAATGTTTTCACCTACACCATCCTCGACAACGACCCGATGCCGCAAGTGGGTTTTGAACTTGCCGTGTCGTCAGGCAGCGAGTCGCAGGCAAACCCGGTCATCAATATCGAACTGTCAGCCGCTTCCGGAAGAAATGTAACGGTCTATTGCAATGTAACGGGCGGCACAGGCGTGCAGGGCGTGGATTATACGTATGGCACTGTCATCAGAACCATTCCGGCAGGGCAAACAATTGCCACTGTTGAATTGACCGTACTTGACAACCAAATCATCGAGCCGAACAGAACAGTGCGTTTTACGCTATCCAATCCGACACACGCGAGCCTGACTACGGATACGGTTCACATTTATACGATACTCGATGATGACAACCTCGGCAGCACCGGTCCGGGAGGGGTGGGCGATGCGCTCAGTAATATTCTTTGGCTGAAAGCAGATGACCTCACATTGAATAATGGCGACCCCGTAGCCACCTGGCATGACGCTTCCGGCAACGGACACAATGCCACTCAGGGAACGGCTGCTCAAAGACCGGTATTTCTGAATTCGAACACCAATTTGAATAACATGCCGAGCGTGACTTTTGATGGCGGGGATGATAACCTGATTTTTTCATTCACCAATGACGTGAGCAACTACAATATGTTTGTGGTGTATCATAATACGAATGTGACCAACCGGCAATATCTGTTTGATACGGAAACCGGCAGAATTACTTTGCCGCACCGGGGCGGAACCAATGAAGGCGCTTTTCATGATGGAGCGGTAAGAGGAGCAGAAATCACCGGCACTACACCCCGCATCGTAGGATGGCAGTTGGACAATACGGGTTCGTCCATTTTCATCAATGGAGTTGAAACACAATCGGGATTAGATTATACGCAACGCGCCATTGGCGGCAACACCCGTCTCGGCTCCAACAACAATGGCGGCAACAGGCGATTTAACGGTAACATCGCTGAGGTGATTTTTTATAATAAAACATTAAACAGCGTTCAGAGGAAGATGGTGGAAAATTACCTCAGTGCGAAATACGGAATTGCGGTTGAAGAAGAAATCTATATATACAATGCTACGCATGGTAATGAAGTAGCCGGTATCGGTAGTGAAGGCGCGTCTGATGTACATACTGCCGCAGCTTCCGGCATCATCACGGTTAGCAATTCAGGCGGATTGGGAACCGGTGAATATCTCACCTTCGGTCACGATGGCGCGTCTGTTGCCGCCTGGCAAACCGATAATGTGCCTAATGTGGAAGTACAACGGATAGAGCGCGAATGGCGTTTCGATATGACGGGCGATGTGGGCACGATTACCATCAGTGTTGATACAACAACTTTACCTGCAAAAAACGGCAACTATCAAGGCTTGGTTGTGCTGGTGAGCAGTGACGGTGATTTTGAAACGAATGTTTCCTATTATCCTTTCGAACATGTAGAGGATGATATCTTCAGAGCTGAATTAGTAACCATTCCCGATGGCGCTTATGTGACCATTGGCGCTGCGCGCTTTCTGAATAAATACACCGGCAACTTCAGCGATACAACCAACTGGTACGCAGGCGTTGTTCCCGGCTCGCTGCAATCACCGATTGTGATGACGAACACCACGCTCACCCTCGATGCGGATGCTACGGTGGGAAGTATCACTGTCAGTTCGGGCGCAACGCTCAATCTGGGCACGCGCACCCTGACGATTGACGAAGGCACGATTACCAACTACGGCACCATTAACACGCAATCCGGAACCATTCACTATGCCGCAAACGGCAGCCAGACGGTCGCGGGAATGGGCTATTATCATCTTTCCATGAGCGGTTCGGGAGATAAAACTTTAAACAACCATTCAGTCATTACAGGCAATTTAAATATACAAGCCGGTACGTTGGATGTCAGCGCAAGTAACTATGACATCACGCTGAGCGGTAATTGGAATAATACCGGTGGCGCGTTTAATCCGCGCAACGGCAGGGTGATATTCAACGGAACAACTCAGCAAACCATCACTTCAAACGAGAGAAATTTTTATAACCTTACCATCAATAAGCCATCTTCACAGATTACATTAAGCGGCAACCTGATTCTCGAAAATGAATTGGTACTGACGCAAGGCATCATCACTACAGGCAATGATACGGTGATGATTACCAATCCTTCCGGCAATGCGCTCACAACATTCGGTTCAGCTTCTTTTATCAACGGACAGATGGTGCGTTACATTGATGTGAATGAAGACACTTACAGTTTCCCGATAGGTAACGGTACTGCTGCTACGAATTATTTTCTGGCGGAAATTGACAATGATAGTTTGGAGGATGTCACATATCTCTACACCCGCTTTCGTCCGCTGGATAATCATGACGACAGCGAGTTGGCGGTTTTCGATACGACTTTGGTTTACAATTCCATTGCCGATGAAGGCGTCTGGGTACTCGAACCCGACCAGCAGCCGACCGGAGGCGCATACAATATCAAACTATTTATTGCCAACATCAGCGATTTGGAAGATAATTTATTCGCGGTACTGAAACGTCCCGTCAATTCCACATCAGGCGCTGACTGGTCAACGGGCAACGGTCAACTTAATCCTAAAGACGGAGAGGGCAGATTATTGGCTGACGGTTATGCTTTAAGGAATAACCTGACGGATTTCTCTGAGTTTGGCGCGGGAAGAGGAGACGAGAACGGTTTCGGCTTGCCGATTGAATTACTGTCATTTTCGGCAATCCCCGATGAAGAAAAAGTGCGCCTTGAGTGGATAACCGCCACTGAAATCAATAACCATTTTTTCACAGTAGAACGCTCCCAAAACGGATTGGATTTTGAACCGCTTTCGGTGTTTGAAGGCGCGGGAAACAGTTCCGAAACAAATTATTATTCTACAGTGGACAGACGACCATTCAAGGGCACCTCCTATTACCGGCTGAAACAAACTGATTTTGACGGCACGTTTACTTTTTCCCGGATTGTTTCAGTTTTTCTTGACATTATGAATCCGAATTTTTACATTGTTCCAAACCCTGTAACAGACGGGGAATTCAAACTCCACTTTTCAAATACTCCCGCTGCAAGTTTGAATGGGAATGTTTCTATTTATGATATGACCGGTAAAATGACTTTTAGACAAGATATTTCAACCGGAGATGAAATTTCAAATTATTTCAAACTGCCGGAAAATATGAATGGCGGATTTTATGTGATTAAAATTTTACTGGAAGATGGAACAATGTTGAATCAAAAGTTGATGGTTAACTGATGAAAGGCTGTTCGGATAGTTTTCAGAACTACGCATCAGTTAACTAACTTTAATAAACATTTTAAGTCTTACTACGTAAAACAGAGTACGAATACGTTTTTTTTTATTGTTGAAACTGGATGATTATGAGGTGCGGAATGAAAATAGTGGGATTGATATTGTTGAGTTTAAATGTGCTTGCCCAAACCGGTCCCGGTGGGGTGGGCAACAGCAGCAATAATATTTTATGGCTGAAAGCCGATGCCATCACCGGTATCTCTAACGGCAACCCGATTACTACCTGGAACGACCAATCGGGAAATGGCAATAATTTTACACAAAGCAATGCAAGCAGTCGTCCAATCTGGACAGAGGTGAATGCCAACTTTAATAATCGCCCTACCGTAACTTTTGATGGCTCTGATGATTTTTTCGCTTTTCATTCCGCTACACTAAATTCAGTTGCCAGTAACTATACTTTATTTTTTGTGTATAGAACTGCCAGCACATCCAGTCAGTTTTTATTTGATACGAAAACGGGCCGTTTAAAAATTCCTCACGAGGGTGCAGGAGATAAAGCATATCATGACGGGGGAGGCCGAGGGGTTGAAATAATCGGGACAGCGACCAAACTTGTAGCATGGGAACTTAAAGACCAGAATGGTTCCGGAATCTATGAGGATGGCGTGAAAACACAATCCGGTCTTGCCTACACGAAAAGAGCGATGAATGAAAGAACCAGCATCGGTGCGGATGAGAAAGGTGGTGGAAAACGATTTAATGGGAATATCGCTGAAGCGATTTTTTTCCTGAACAACACGAACAACGCGCAAAGAATTATTATTGAAAATTATCTGGCTGCGAAATACGGACTCACCATAGAGAATGATTTGTACGCTTATGAAACAGTTCACGGAAATGATGTGGTGGGGATTGGTCGTTTAGATGTATCAAATCAGCATACTGTCGCGACTTCCGTGAATTTGATTACAATCTCAGAGCCATCCAGTCTTGGAAACAATGAGTTTTTATTGATGGGACATGACGCGGCAGGAATTACTTCCTGGACAACAACAGAAACTCCCAATTCAAGTATGTATCGTGTAGCCAGAGAATGGCGGCTAAACGAAACCGGAAGTGTCGGAACGGTAACATTCAGCCTTGACACAACAATACTTCCCGCCAAGCCGGTGGGTTTTTCAAAATACTATCTTCTAATGGACACTGACGGAGATTTCACTTCCGGAAGCAGAATTGTTCCGTTGCAGTTTGATGGAGGAAACTATGTGGCAAATGATGTCAGTTTTAATGATGGTGATTATCTGACAATCGCTGTCGGAATGCCGATCATTGAATTTTCAGCATTAACGGCTAATGGTTTGGAATCTGGAACAAACGTGAATATTGGCGTGAAAGTGAATTTTATTTCAGCTTCAGATGTCACGCTTGATTTTGTTGTGAAGGGCGGAACGGCAACAATCACTGATGATTTTACCCCGGCAAGCGGAACTGTTACCATCCCCGCAGGTGTATCAACAGGAAGTTTTTCTATTACGATTGTTGATGATACTGAAATTGAACCGGATGAAACCATCATCATCGCGCTTCGGAATTCACCGTCAGGTACGGCAATAGGCGAGGATTCTGTATTTACTTATACGATTAATGACAATGACAATTCGCGTAAAATCCAGTTTGCTGCAGCATCAGCAAGCGGATTGGAAAATGTGTCACCGGTGAACTTTACCATCGAATTAATAGAAATCAATTTATCGGATACCACTATGGTTGATTATGTAGTGACAGGGGGAACAGCTTCGGGAAACGGTGTTGACTACACTTTGAATAACGGAAGGGCTAAAATTCCTCCGGGAAGCATGTCCGTGAATATTCCAATTACTGTGACAGATGATGCGTTGGATGAAGATGATGAAACAATTATTATTACGTTGTTCAACCCCAGTAATAATGTGAATATTAACAGTCAGTCTGTATTTACCTATACGATTTTAGATAATGATGCTTCTCCGGTTTTATCCTTTGATGTAACAGAAATGATAAATATGGAGGCTTATTCATCTCCGGGGATAACGGTTAGTCTTTCCGCGGTTTCCGGGAAAAGTATTTCGGTGGATTACAAAGTTACCGGTGGAACTGCCACCGGTGGTGGTGTTGATTTTAGTTTACCGGATGGAACGATTACGATTTCTGCCGGTGAAACTTCCGGAGATATTCCGTTGGTGATTGTGGATGATGTGGAAATTGAATTAAATGAAACGGTGCGAATCACTTTGTCTAATCCGGTGAATGTCACTGTGGGAGCGGATTCAGTTTTTTTATACACCATCGTGGATGATGATAATCTGAGTGACCACGGTCCGGGCGGAGTAGGTGATGGTGACCCCAATATTTTATGGCTCAGGGCTGACAGAATAACGGGCGTGGGAGATGGAGCGGGAATGAGTACCTGGCTTGACCAATCGGGAAATGAATATGACGCGGTTCAGGCAACAGCATCACGTCAACCCAAGTTTACCGCTTCCAATGCGGATTTTAACGGAATGCCAACCGTACTTTTTGATGGAAGCGATGACTTTTTTGATTTGGCGGCTCTTGAACATACAGCCAGCAACTACAGCGTATTCATTGTTTACAAAAGTACCAGCACTACACGCCAGTCATTGTTTGATAGTAAAGTTGGAAGATTGAAATTAGCGCACGAAGGTGATACCGGTGACAGAGCATACAATGATGGTACGTCAAGAGGAGTGGAAATCACCGGAACCAACGCTCAGATTGTGATGTGGGAATTGAATAGCGCAGGTTCCAATATTTATATCAATGGAAATTTATCACAAAGCGGATTGACTTATGTGCAGCGGGCAATCGGAGACAATACAATTCTTGGACATAATGATGCGGCAAGTGGACACCGGTTTAACGGGCACATGGCAGAGGTGATTTTTTACAACACCATTCTCAACAGCGCGCAGCGTAAACTGATTGAAAATTACTTAGGTGCGAAATACGGCATCACTATCGCCAATGATTTATATGCTTATAACACTACTCACGGCAAAGATGTAGCCGGAATCGGCAATGATGGTTTGCCGAATATCCACCTTTCAGCGACTTCTGGCTTTGTAAAAATTCATGTTCCGGAAGACCTCGGTACGGGAGAATATTTATTGTTTGGTCATGATAACGCTTCCGTTGCTTCCTGGATTTCTACTGAAGTTCCAAATACTGAAGTGAACAGGTTGTCAAGGGAATGGCGCGTAAATATCACCGGAGACGTGGGCACGGTTTCAATCACCATTGATACAACCGGAATGCCACAGGTCAACGAAAATTATAACGGCTTGATGCTGATGGTGGATGCGGACGGAGATTTCAGTGAAGGCGCTGCCTATTATTTTTTACAACATCAGGAAGGAAGCATTTTCAGGGCGGATAATGTAACCATTAATAATGGAAATTATCTGGCTGTCGGTTCAGCGCGTTACCTGAATACCCGTTCAGGAGATTATAATCAGCCCGCCAGTTGGTATGCCGGTGTTGTTCCTGCTTCCGGTCATCATCCTATTATACAAGCGAATACCACATTAACGCTTTCTGGCAATGCCACCGTTGGTTCGCTGACCATTGAGAGTGACGCGTCACTTTATCTTGGCTCATCTACACTTTCCATTGATGGAACAACAATCAATAACAACGGAACTCTTTATGTGCAAACCGGCACGATTGATTATGCCGTGAATGGCAACCAGGATATTATGCCAATCATACATCATGGATTGAAAGTGAGCGGCAGCGGTACTAAAAGTTTAACGGCAAGCACAACCGTCAACGGTGCGCTCACCATTGAAAATAACACCACTTTGGATGTAAGCGGCAGTCATCATGCATTGGATGTTCGGGGCAACTGGACGAATGCAGGAACATTTAATCCAAGAAGCGGAACCGTTACTTTAAATGGAAATACATTGCAGAATGTGACAACAAGTGATGATGCTTTTTATAATCTTGTCATCAATAATTCAGGCAATGGAATAAATATGAATGATGGTTTAACCGTTCTGAATCAATTGACCCTCACAGATGGTGTCATCACTACGGGAGGCGCAAACAGAATCACAATTTTGTCCGATGCACACAATGCGATTTCGGATTTTAGTGAATCAAGTTTTATCAATGGCAATCTCAGAAGACAAATTGCTTCCAACACATCCACGTATGTTTTTCCGGTTGGAAACGGAGTTGCCGCAAACAACTATTACCGCGCTGATTTATTAAACAACAATCTGACAGGTGTTGATTACATGGATTCAAGATTTAAGCCGCTTGACAATCATAACGATTTAGACATGATTGCGTGGGATATTTGGTTGCACGGCAGTTTGATGTATGATGCCGTAGCAAGCGAAGGTGTTTGGGAAATTGAACCGGATGCGCAACCTTCAGGTGGTTTTTACAACATCAGATTATATACCGCGAACATCAATGGATTGACGGATAACAATTTTGCACCATTGAAACGCCCGGTAGGCAGTGTCACGGCAAATGATTGGTCAAATGGCAATGGCGCGCTGAATAATAATGACCATCCCGGCAGAACTTTGGCAAGCGGGTATGCTCAAAGAAACATGCTGACTTCATTTTCTGAGTTTGGCATTGGCAGGGGAGAAGGCACCGGTGCGGGATTGCCGATTGAGTTAATCAATTTCAAAGCGGTTGCGGTTAAAAATTCAGTACTGATAACGTGGGTCACCGCCACGGAAACCAACAACGATTTCTTCACGGTGGAGCGTTCGAAAAACGGAATTGATTTTGAAATCGTTGGTTCTGTTCCCGGCAAGGGAAACAGCAGCGTTGTCAATGAATATAATCTCGTGGATATGCGTCCGCATTCCGGGGTTTCTTATTATCGCCTGAAGCAAACTGATTTTGACGGTGCTTATGAATACTCAAACATCGTTTCAGTCACTGTCGAAAACGGGGTTCTTCAATTTTCAATTCATCCAAATCCAATCACGACTAACCAGGTTAATATTAAAATGGACGGAGTGGAGCCACAGGAATCAGAAACTAACTATTCGTTTTCATTCACTGACCTCAACGGCAGGGAATTAATTCAAACCGGACTTCACTTCAATAATACTTTACAGGAAATTGTTGATTTGCCCGGTGCCGTTATGACCGGTGTTTACATTGTTACCATCATCAGCGAGAACGGAGAAAGGTGGCGTCAGAAAGTGATTGTCCAGAAATAATTCAAGGACAATTTAGTAATGCTGTCAAAATAATATTTCCGATTAGTGCTTCTGCAAGCAGATATTAGACTTTAGATGTTAGACGCATTTAGGAAGTTGTTATGGAAATATGCCCTAAAGCGGAATATTCCCGTGTTTTTTCTTCGGCAGTTTCACCGCTTTGTTTTCCAGCATTTCGAAAGATTTGATGAGTTTGTGCCTGGTTTCTTCCGGCTTAATCACTTCATCAATAAATCCACGGGCGGCAGCGCGGTAGGGGTTGGCAAACATTTCCGTATATTCATCTGACTTTTCTTTCAGCTTTGCCTGCGGGTCTTTGGCATTGCTGATTTCATGTTTGAAAATAATTTCTGCCGCTCCCTGCGGTCCCATCACGGCTATTTCAGCGTTGTACCAGGCGAAGTTCATGTCCGCCCCAATATGTTTTGAGTTCATCACATCATA
>JBGTCY010000098.1:0-11013 GCA_041748615.1 Chitinophagales bacterium | reverse complement strand
TAAACGGATTTTTTCTGGCTCAGGAAGTTTTTGAAATACCCGCCAGGATGATGAGATTATCTATGCCGAGGTTAGGCGCTTTCAGTCCGGCATTGGAGAGGTGACGAAAACGGAATTGTACATTCACATTCCAATCTTCGTTGACTTTTCTGCCCAATCCTGCAAAAAAATTATCCGAAAAAATAAAACCACCGGCTTGCTTGCGTGAGTCCAACGATATGTAATGCGGTCCGGCTCCTATTCCTAACAACAAGTCGTAATCGCCAAAAAAGTATTTGTAACTGAAGCCGCCATTCAGTCCGGTTTCCCACTGAAATATTTTGCCGATGAAGGCATTGCTGCCGGATTCATCCGGTAATGTGGGTTGATGTTTGAGTTTGACTAAATTCCATTGAGGCTCAAGATGGAAGAAAAAAATATGATTTTTCTTAGCCTTTTTTGAAATTGAAATACTGTAACGTCCCAGCAACTGTATGGGAATGTAAATAACCCGTTCAGGCATTTATTCATTTACAATACCTGCGCCTGATTCAAGTGAGAAAGACTGCATTCTCTTATCCTGAGCATATAAATTTATGCAGGATAAGAACAGGAATACAGACAGGATAAAATGAATTATAAAACTTCCCATAAAGCAGGTCTGCTTTTTTTATGGGAAGTGATATATTTAGTTTAATATGTATATTACATATAATTCAAAACACCCTGCTTTAAATTGACTTTTAAATGCACCCTGCCGCCAATAATCAATGCGCGGTTATCATCAAGATGACCGGCAGGAAAACCGAAAAGCACGGGGATGCCGAGGTGTCCCACATGTTCACGCAGGATGGAGAGGGCATCTTTCCCATAGGGAATTTCATTGTCACGCATTTTCGTGAAACCACCAACCACCACTCCGGCAAGATGCTTGAGTTTGCCGGCACGTTTCAGTTGAGTCATCATCCTGTCAATGTGATAGAGATATTCGTCCAAATCTTCCAGGAAAAGTATTTTGCCTTTTGTGTCAATATCGGAGCGCGAGTTGCTGATGCTGTAAAGCACGGAAAGATTGCCGCCTGTTAATTGACCGTTTGCCTCACCAGTCACATTGAAAGGATGGTCGCTGACCGTGTAGCGCAGTTTTTTGCCGAACAAAGCTTTTTTCAAACTGTCCAATGCTTCTTTGGTGTTGCCTGAAAAATTCAACGGCATCGTGGCATGGAGCGTTTCAATATTGAATTTTGAATGGATATGCGCGTGCAGCACCGTGATGTCACTGTAACCAACAATCCATTTCGGATTTTTTTTGAAGCGGGAAAAATTCAGCGCGTCAACCATACGAACGGTGCCATACCCTCCACGGGCGCAAAGAATCGCTTTAATGGAATCATCATCCAGCATTTGCTGAAAATCCTGCGCTCTTAAAATGTCTTCACCCGCAAACTGGTTGAAAGATTGTCCGATGGTGTCACCAAGCACCGGTTTAAGTTTCCATTTTTCCAGTTGCCTGATAGCGACTTGCAGTTCATCGGGACTGATTTTGCGTGCAGTGCTGACAATACCAATCTTATCGCCTGATCGCAACGGAGGTGGGGTGAAGGCAGGAGAGTTTCTGTTCATGATTTATTTAATGCTCTGGTAGTATTTTCAGGTCAGGGCTAAAGCTCTTGTAAACACTTGGTTCTGTTCTAACCCCGTCCGCCTTTGGCGTGACGGGGTTAATGGATGCCGCGTCACTAAAGGGCTTTAGCCCTGACCTTCGGAAAAGGTAACGAACTATTGATTTATCAGAAGATTAAAGAATTGATTTTGAGTATAAGCTATAACTAGTTCTCAACTTTAAGCCCTTTAACTCTTCTGAATTCATTTTCATTGTTTGTCACAATGGTAACGTCAAGACTTTTTGCATGAGCGGCAATTAAAGTATCCAACGGTCCGATGGATGTCCCTGATTTTTCCAATAATGACCTGATATCACCGTATTCAATGGCGGCATTAAAATCAAAGTCTAAAATTTCAAGCGGAATAAGGAATTGATTTAATGCTGATTGGTTTTTTTCAGGTTCTGAACTTTTTTGAATGCCGAATTGCAACTCAGCTAACGTTATCGAAGAAATTCCTACGCTCCCCAAAGGGAATGTTTTGAATTTCTCAAAAATGGCTAATGGTTTTTTCTTGATAATATATATACAAATGTTAGTATCCAGTAAGTATTCCATCATTCAAAAAAATCTCTTTTTTGCTCACCGGGATGGGTTTTATCTTCCATAAAGTCCTGAGTAAAATCATCAACACTGTCAATCAGGTTTTGCCAGGGGTTATGAAACGGGATAATATATAAAGCATTTCCAACCTTTTTTAGATATGCTTTATTGTCATCAATTTTCAACTGAGCAGGAATTTTAATTGATTGAAATCCGGAAGTGTCTTGTAAGTCTATAATTTCAAATGGCATTAAGATGTTTTACTCAAAGTTATTAATAAGCACTAAATATTTTTTTAAAATGGTAAGATAACAATATCACCTCACCATAAAGAAAAGCCCGAACGAGCAATAGCCGTAAGAAGAATATCCGGCTTCCAAAGAAAAGCCAAACCATTTAACGACTAAACTTCTGGCGCCTATCATCACGCCACCGCGAATTTTTTGGTTGTCGTTAATCAATTTTTGTTCCGCAGAAGCGCTTCCCGATTTCACAAACGAGTAACCGCTCCACCCGACAACGTAAACATCCAGATAATTTTCCGGCAATGTCCTGTTGATGATTTTTTGTATTACTGAATTCAAGTGGTATTCCCCTCTCAATCCTGCCATCATCTCATGATACCGGATATCAGGATTCACCCAGCGCGTGGCATTCACCGCTTCAAACTCCGACCTTTTAAAATTGAAATAAGTGAAAAGCGGACCGACCGAGAAATTTTTTGCCACTGTAACCTGAGCCATCAAACTGACTGGCGGCATCCCCATTTTCCTTTTTGCGAACATCGTATTGCCTCCCTGAAGAATGATACTTCCGGGAGTCTGATAATAAATTTTATTCGTTTCATTTCCGGCAGGTTGCACAATCTGTGAAAAAGACACGACCGGCAGAATGCAAAAAATGAATCGAAAAAAAATAAATTTCACCATATAGATTATCCTGTAAGATAAGATTAAACCTGTGATTACTTTCTACGGAATCAGACATTGAATGTTGGTTGTTGCTGAATTTATAAAAATAAAAATTCTAGTCTGTGCGTGGGGGTCACCCTGCGGAGTAGAAGGGGAGCAATTGCCACCTCGCACGGGTTCCCGATTCTCAGGACTCACCATGACTACGCAAGTGCAATTGTCCTACATCTAAATTTACAGAGGCGAGGAAAGGATTTCTGAACTTTAATAAATTTCTCCATGTCTTGCAGTTAACGGCTTCATTTTTAACGTAGCTTTATGGCAATTCTTCCCAATTAAATCAGCAGGGAAGGATGATGAAGGATGAAAACTGATGATTTCAACAAAGAGATTAACCGGCTTGTCGGTGAAGGCATTACGGAATATGAAGAATATAACCTGTCCGCCTTTCATCAGCTAAAAGGCGTTCGCCAGCACCTCAATTTGCTGCAACGCGGTTTTTCCATTCTTATCATCACCACCGTTTTGCTGCTCATCACCACCGCGATTATTTTTTTTCTTTATTCCGGCAATTTCATCAAAGTGCATAGCGCGCACAGTAATTTAAAGGAGCAATCGTCCGCCATTGTAGATACCATTGAACGGCTGAAAACCGAAAATAAACTGCTCCGCAAAAAATTAGTGACGCTGGAAGAAGAATCCGAACGATTGAACAAACTGATGCAACAGGAAATTCACGAACAGGAATCAGAAGTGGTACATATCTTCAAAAAGGGAGAAACACTCTATGACATCGCGCGGATTTATTACGGAGATGGTTCCTTTTACAAACAAATTCTGACGGACAACGGATTTAAAACACCATTTGATGTGAAAGAGGGCACCCAACTGAAAATTTTTCTTCACCGAAAAAATGAATGAACATGGAAAAAATGAGCTTATTTCAAATGCTGGGGTGGAGCGCTGAAAAAAATTCACCGTTGGATGGATTGGATGAAAGCATCAAAGAACTTTTTTCAGAAATCACCACGCTGCGCCATATCCGGAAACAACAAATGCAGACAATTCTTGAACTCCGTAATGAGAATTTCAAATTAAAAAATGAAATCAGGGAGATGAAAGAAAAAGACTAACACCGTTGTGAATGGAATTACCCGTTTATTTCAAAAAGAAAAACACGGATAAATAAACCCCAAGAGCGAAAATGATTGAAAAAACGGGGATGGTGTTTAAAATATCTTTCTTGAAAACAATCACCTCGGAAGAATCCAGCTCAATGCGCAGAAAAATACCGATTGCCATGAGCAAAAAATTGAGTGTCAGATAGACATGTAAAAAAAGTGTTTTGGGCGTAGCCAGAAAAAACAAAATGGGCGCTGCCACTAAAACGGGAATCACAAAAAACTGAATGATGATTTTTCTTCTGCCTTTCGGACTTTGTAAAAGTCTGCTGGAAAATGAAAACTTCAGAAAATTTCCGCAGATAAGATAACCGGTGATCATGGAACCTAAAGCGGCAAGAATAGCGAAGGGCCACATCATGCCACCGCTCAACCTCAACCACGTAGCGACAATGGAAAACCCGGTGTACAACCCTGAAAAATATTGTTCAACCCCGATGGGCGTAAAAAGAAAAAATCCTAAGAAAACATTAATACAACAAACGCCTAACCACAGGAAAAAAAAACGGTACAACGTATCCTGGTGACTAAGTTGCGTAAACAAGTCTAAAAAAATCACTCCGATGATAAAACAGATTACAGGTCCTGCGGAAAAAATCACTAAGATGCGCGGGAGGCTCCAGTATCTGTAATGAAAAGGCAAATTGCCGATGTGATTGTAGGAAATGTCCGGTTCATACTCGAAAATAATACACAACCCACCTGTGATATATTGCTGAATCAGAAACGCGATAACATAAGCGGGTATCAGGATAACGGTAGAAGTAATTACCCGTTTCGCCTGTCTGAATAGATTATCATCTGTTTCGGTGATATCAGGATACGCGTCCTCGATGCTGTCGCCTGGAATCCACTCACCGGAAAATAGCGCTGTTTTCATTGCTGTTTTGAAAAATTAACTGATGCCACTTCCCACCTCTGCTTCCTCGTCCGGGCTGACAAATGACAAACGCCCGGCACTGTCTTCCGCCATCAGCAACATCCCGTGCGACTCGATACCCCTGATTTTTTTCGGGGCAAGGTTGGCGACTACCGTCACTTTTTTTCCGGTGATATTTTCCGGCTGAAAAAACTGCGCGATGCCTGAAACAATCGTGCGCACTTCGTCATGACCTAAATCCACTTTCAGTTGCAGCAGCTTGTCGGCTTTCTGCACTTTCTCCGCGCTGAGAATTTTTCCCACGCGCAATTCGAGTTTTGCAAAATCATCATAACTGATAGCGGGTTTTCCGGCAGCAGCTTCAACGGTTTTTAATTCGGATGTCACTGGCGCAATAATAGCAGCAGCATTGCCATGCAGTTGATCAATTTGTTTTTGAATGATTTCGTCTTCTATTTTTTCAAACAACAATCTCGCAGTTCCAAGCTGATGTCCGGGAGTTAACAAATTCATCTTCCCGATGTTTTCCCATTTTAAAATGGAAGGATTCAGATTGAGCATCAACATCAACTTCTGCGAAGTGAACGGCAAAAACGGCTCACACAGCACAACGAGGTTGGCAATGATTTGCAAACAATCAAACAATACTATTCCTGTCGCTTCCTTGTCGGTTTTAATCAGTTTCCACGGCTCTTTTTCTGTCAGCAGTTTATTGCCATGACGCACGACATTCATCACCTCCTGAATCGCTTCACGAAAGCGATAACTCTCCAATGAAGTCGCTACCGCAGATTTTTGCTTCAACATAAAATCCATCAAATCAGAACATTCGCCCGCCAGCGGCACTTTGGATTCAAAATGCTTTTCAGTCAGCACCATCACACGATTCACAAAATTTCCAAGAATGGCAACCAACTCGCTGTTGTTTTTGCTTTGAAAATCTTTCCAGGTGAAATCATTGTCTTTCGTTTCAGGCATATTCGTGCAAAGCACATAACGCATCACATCCTGTTTATCCGGAAACTCATCCATGTATTCATGCAGCCAGATTGCCCAGTTGCGCGAGGTGGAGAGCTTGTTGCCTTCGAGATTCAGAAACTCATTCGCGGGCACATTATCCGGCAAAATGTAAGAACCTTCCGCCTTTAGCATCGCGGGAAAAATGATACAATGAAAAACGATATTGTCCTTGCCGATGAAGTGCACCAGTTTTGTATCCTCGTCTTTCCAATATTTTTCCCAATCATCGGTGAGCGCTTTGGTCGCTGAGATGTAACCGATGGGCGCGTCAAACCACACATACAGCACTTTGCCTTCCGCCTCCGGCAGCGGCACGGGCACCCCCCATTCCAAATCGCGCGTCACCGCGCGCGGCTGCAATTTCTGGTCGAGCCATGACTTGCACTGACCATAAACATTCGGCTTCCAGACATTCGCTTTGCTTATCAGCCAGTCGTTCAGCCACTCATCCTGATACTTATCCAACGGCAGATACCAATGCGTGGTTTGCTTTTTCACAGGCGGTTTCCCGGAAAGCGTGGAATGGGGATTGATGAGTTCCTCCGGGCTTAAACTCTTGCCGCACTTTTCGCACTGGTCGCCATACGCCTTTTCATTACCGCAATTCGGACATGTGCCCTCGATGTAGCGGTCAGCCAGAAACTGCCGCGCCTCCTCGTCATAAAACTGCTCGCTCGCCTGTTTGATAAATTCTCCTTTGTTAAACAGTTTGATAAAAAATTCCGTAGCCGTTTGATGATGCAGGCGGTCGCTCGTGCGGTGATAAATATCGAAGCTGATGCCGAATTGTTCAAATGTTTTTTTATTCAATTCATGAAACTCGTTCACCACCTCCTGCGGGGTGCGCTGCTCTTTAATTGCGCGCAGCGTAATCGGAATGCCGTGTTCATCCGAGCCGCACACAAATTTCACATCCGCGCCTTTGAGCCGCAGGTAACGCACATAAATATCGGCAGACAAATACGCCCCCGCGATATGTCCGATGTGCAGCGGACCGTTCGCATACGGCAGGGCGGAAGTAACTAAATAGCGGGCTGGATTTTTCAAAGCAAAAAAGGATTAATCAGGCTGCAAATATAGTGAGCGAAAAATGTAGCGGATATGAATTTAAAATGAATTGTTTGGCGCGTACCACTTTCGCAGCCGCATGTTGTCGCTTTGGTAGCGTCCTCGTCAGGAGCTTGAGGGGATTTATTTGCAAAAAAGGTGTTGGATATACCGGGAGTAGTCGAATTTCCGAAGGAATGAGACGTACGCTCGGTAAATGCCGAAGGGTTTGCAGTTTGATTATTTAAAAATCTGACTACCTTCGGCATAAATCGAATCTCTTTTTTAGAGTGCGTGTGTCAACCTGAGCGAAGTCGAAGGAGCACGTCTGCTGTCATCATGGGTTCCCGATTTCTCTGGACATACGACAACAAAAAATAAATCACTTACACAAATGCACGAACTCTTTTTGAGCCGGCATCCTGAATTTCTTTTCTTTTCCGCTGAAGTCATAAATATCTTTCAGGCAGACGGATTCACCGGTTTCATTGAATATTTCAAGGTCGTAGCGAAAGACCACTTTTGTGCCCACCGGTGCATGGTAATACAAAATCCAGGCGTCACCTTCTCCGGTGCCGACACATCCGTTTGAATAGGCTTTGCCGAGCGTTTCGGGATTCGTGGTCGGATGAATCAGCGAGCCTGTCCGCACTCCCCCGGTTGACGGCTCCAACCAGGGAATTTGCGGCATCATCGTGTAGTTGCCGTCATCACGAAGGGTGGAATAATAACGCTTGCCGGTGGCGGGGTTAATGAAAATCGGATTCCTTTCAATGCGTACAATCTCGCCTTTTCCGACAGGCGTTTGCAAACTCACTTCCCGTTTTGCCAGTTCAAGATATTTACGCTCATTGCGCCCCACCCTCACCGTGAATTCATATTTTTTCATTCCATACTCAAAAATCCTGAGCCTGAATTCAGGGATGTTCAAATCAATCAGCGTGTTCTCAAAAGTACCGGTAAGCTCTTTCGCCATCTTTTCATCAGGCGCCCACAGAGTATCTCCTGAACAGAGTACAAACTTGTCGCGCATGTCGTAAATAAATTCTCCGCGCTCCATTCTTTTGTAATAATCAAAACTTGCAAGTGTATCTATCATCCAGGGATTGTTGCGCACCAGCAGATGTTCATTCAGTTCGTAATTGACTGACTTATTCAAACGCGCCACACAACTGTCAATAAACGAAAAGTAATTTCTCACTTGAATGTCGCGGTCAACAATGATGTAAGGCTTTTCGGAAAACTCCTTTTGATTTTCAGCCAAGTCTTTTTTGTCAGCGCCCGTGATTACAGCCGTATCACCCGGAAGATGAAAGGTTTCGTTTCTATCCGCCTCACTGACCGGTTCACCGGCAGGTTGTTGTGTACAGGAAAAAAGAAACAACAGCAATGTGCATCCGATTTCCAATTTCCATTTTGAACCTGAATAAAACATGCTGCAAATTAAGTCGCTTCCATTATCCAAAAAGCTGAACCGATTGACCAATGTCATCAATTTTGAACGCAACAGAAAATAAATTTGTAAATCAAATCAAAAATCATGGAAGCGCTCCCCGACATTAAAACAAATTATCTGCTTGAAGCCGGCCTGGATGTTCTTCACGCTGAAAGCAAAGAATGGCTCAACAAATTGGAGTTTCAGAAAACAGAACTTGAGTTTTTTCTGAAGTTTCTCAAATCAAAGGATTTGGAATCACAGCGAGAAAAACAGCGCCAGCACATTCTGGAAAATATGGATAAGCTGTGTACGATAGTCGTGATGGAAGTTTTAAATGATACACGGTCACATGAACGGTATCTTGCCGGATTGCTTGCCGATAATCAAGGAGATGATGCCCATTTTCGCTCCGCGCACAAAGTCCTGAACATGAAAGTTCAACAACTCGAAAACGATGTGCTAACGTTGAAAATGCTCGTATTTAAGTTAGTGTAACCGCTAAGTGAAGTTGTCAAAATATCATCCGCAATTTGAAACCTGCATGAGCAGTTCTTAGACTTTAGATATTAGATGAATTGAGGAAGTTACTTTGAAATTGATGCTAACGGAAAATGGCTCACTTTTTTTCCGTGACATGCACTTCAAAAAAATTATCTTCTTTCACCAACAGCCATTCGTGCGGGGTTTTCTGAGAGTAGTCCATCCAGACATTTTCACCTGATGGAGTAAATCTTGAATTTAATGAACGCACCACGGTTTCCATTTCGGGGCATTTGGAATAGTTGCGGCACATGTTTTTAGAAACATATTTATAACAAATGTCCGCATCCGCTTTCTTGCCATTTTCGAGTGTGATTTCCATTGACTTAAAGTGATAAAAAACCACCCGCTTGCCGTCTTTCGCGACATAAGAAATGAAATCCTTGCCGTCATCTTTGATTTTCACCGGACCTTTCATGTCCTTACGCTCGGTCTTTAAAGCGTTCATGATATACTGCCTCGGATAGCCCAGATAATTCTGTGCGGAAACCGGCAGGTGATAAAATGCAATAACAAATACAATTACCCAACGCATAGATTTTGATTTCAAGGTTTTCCTAAGATTGTTTCAACCGTTTTTCTTTTATCCATTGTTTCATCCCTGATTCCCGGCATCTTTTTTTCCGTCACCACATTGCAATCATTATTTTGCAAACCCGGGTCGTTGGATTGTATTACCAACTTGGTCGTGAAAGGCGTATTGCTTTTCGGAGCATCATACGGACATTTGGGAGATAAATCAACTCTTCTTGTATTGGATGTATTCGAGATGCCATAGTCCGGCTGATACTTCAAACATTCCGCTGACATGTTATCCGGAGAGCAAAATAATTCTTTCCGGGGCTGTCTTAGCAAAAGGTTTTGTTCTTTCACATCTAACTTGACAAACTTGTCATAGGAAACCGAGGGGTCAAGGTAACCCTTTCGCTGTGTTTCAAGGTAAAAAGTACGAATGGTAATATCTTTGTAAAAAGCGCCTAAACTCTCATCAAACACCATCCCTGCTTCCTGCCGGTTGCTCAGGTATTGGTATTTTCCATTGGGCGTGATGCGATATTCCAACTGCTGCGCGGCAACCTGAAGCACTGCGATAAGAGTAAAAAATAAAACTGTACAAAATATTTTGAAATTAAAGCGTGGGGTAATCATGACTTCAGAAATTAAGTGAAACGTGTTATCAATTTTAAGAAAATTGTGCCGGAAGATGAGTGACTTTCATCACTTTATCGCTTAAATTTCCTTAAAATATTCCTATTCAAAGTCAAGATACGGCATCAATTTTTCAATCATGCTGTCATTTACTAAATGAACAGATTTTAGTGACTCGATATTTTGATAAGCGCCATGTTGTTGGCGGTAGTTAAAAATCGCTTTTGCCTGATTCCAATTGAGATAGGGATGTTTTTCCAACAGATTCGCATCCGCCTGATTGACCGGAATTTTCCTGATAGCAGCGCTGTCAATAAACAGATAGGGAGCAATATCCTGATAACGCGCACTGTCCATTCCATAAACTTCCATTAACTGCTCCACATGGATAAACCCACCTAATTTATCTCTGTAATTCACAATGCGCTTTGAAAACGCGGGACCGATGCCGCGCACGCGAGTCAGGTCGAGCGTATCCGCGCTGTTGAGTTCAATTCTTAGTTTTTCATATTTCTTTTCTGCCGGATTCTTTGGAACAGAAAATTTTTCATCTTTCTTCTGCCATTTTTCTTTTTACAATTGATCAGCAGCGTCTGCAAACGGATTCAGGATTTCATTCGCTTCTTCCTCCGCTTCAATTTCAGCTATCTGAACGTATGGT
>JBGTCY010000097.1:0-4197 GCA_041748615.1 Chitinophagales bacterium | reverse complement strand
TTCGGCAATTTGCAGGGAACCGTCTTTCAATGCAGTTGTTTTGTTTTTCAAATCAATCACCTGCCTGTAAAAATTCAATAATGACTGAGCATCTTTTTCTTGCTTTTTGACAGGCAGTTCTTCATAGTTTTTTGGAATGGGCAGCCAGGGTTTTGAATTTTTTTCGGTGAATCCCGCATGTTCACTTTCATCCCACAGCATGGGTGTTCGGCATTCATCACGGTTGATGGTTTCTTTTGTAAAATTCAACAACCATTGCGGCACGCGCTCATATCTTTTTGCAAGCGGGTCTTTGCCTTTTTTGAGCGGAATATGAACATTGGGCATTCCCAATTCCTCGCCATAATAAGTGAAAGGAATTCCACGGACGGTAAATTGAAACAACGCCATCAGTTTTGACTTTTTAATATTTTTTCCCCAGCGCGTAAAACTGCGGGTACGGTCGTGATTGCTGTAAACATAGGTCGGTACATAAGGCGTTGGAAACAAGGTTTCAAACTCGGAAATCATTTTGCGGTAATCCGCTGACTTCAACGGTGTGGTCAATGTTTTGAAAAGAAAAACCGTGTGCAATCCCTTTTCACCTTTGTAATCACAGAATTTTTTCAGCGTTTTTAAATCACCAAACACTTCGCCAATTAAAAACCTGGGCGGCTCCGAAAATTCATCCACCACGTTTCTCAACTCCACGGCAAATTCAAAACTTTCTTCAAGGTTGATGTTGTATTTTGCTTTTTGAAAAAATCCATCGGGATTATTTTCTGATGGAAAAATTTTGAAGCTGAAAGGATTGTCGCGTAATTCAGCGTCTTCAAAGATGGCATTGAAAATGTCGAGCCTGAAACCGTCCACGCCTTTCTTCAGCCAGAAACGCACCATGTCCAGCATGACTTTTTTTACTTCCGGATTGCGATAATTGAGGTCAGGTTGAAACGGAAGAAAAGAAGCCCAGTAAAATTGTTTCCGGGTTTCGTCATAATGCCAGCCGCTGCCGCCAATCATGGCTTTCCAGTTGGTGGGAGGTTTTTTCCCGTTTCGTCCTTTGCCATCCTGCCACACATACCAGTCGGCTTTCGGGTTGTCGCGTGAGCTGCGCGATTCATTGAACCATGCATGTTCAATGGATGTGTGATTCATCACCAAATCAAACACGACTTTCATCCCCCGCTGATGGATGGCTTCAATTAATCGCTCACAGGTTTCCAAATCACCATATTCGGGAGCGATGGAAAAATAATCGCTCACATCATAACCGAAATCCTGTTGTGGACTTTTAAAAAATGGAGAAAACCAGATAGTTTCAAAACCAAGCGACTGAATGTAGTCCAACTTTTCAATGATACCCTCCAAATCGCCAATGCCGTCACCATTGCTGTCGTAAAAAGAGCGTGGATAGATTTGATATACGGTTGTTAACCGCCACCATTCCTGTGAAAAACTCTGGGTAGAAGTGCTCAATAGGGATGTAATGATTGTGAAAAAATAAAATAATATTCTCAAAAACAAAAATTATGAATTTTAAATAAACGTAACCGATTACATTCTTGCTTCCTGTTCAGCCATTTGTTGATAGCGTTGCTGATTTGTTTTGTCCCCTTTTTGGTCGTAACAAATCGCGAGGTAATTGAAAATTTCAATCCGGATATCTTTATCCCGCACTGAAGTATATTTTAATGCTTCATTGTATTGTTTAATCGCTTCATCCACTTCTCCCATGATGAGATGTGTGCTGGCAATGTTTTTATAGGGGTCGGGAAATCGCGAGTCCACTTTCAGCGCGAGCCGGAAATATTTCATCGCCTCCGGCAGGTTGTTTTTTTCGCCATACACTACACCCAGATTATTATAGACTTTCCATTGCCCGACCTGCAATTCGATGGCGCGTTTGTAATCCGTTTCCGCACGTTCATTGTTGCCTTTGCGATACCAGGCAAGCCCGCGCTGTCCGAAAGCATCGGCATAGTCCGGATAAATTTCCAGCGCTTTATTATAAGAGGAAATAGCATCATCCAATAAGCGATTTTTTTCCTGCTGATTAGGCGCGTTCAGCGCTTTTTCTTTCATAATTTCATTGCCATACCAATAGTTGAGACGCGCACTGTTTGGCGCATGCCGGACATCCGTTTCATAAATCGTGAAATGGTCGCTCCACGCGTTATTTCTCACCACCGTCATCGCGGACGCGACACCGGATAACAGCAACACCGCCAAAATTGTCACCATGTTGTAGCGAATCAGTTCAGTAAAATTTTGCGCCCCGCTCACTTGTTTTTGTAAAAGCTGAGCAATGCCGCCAACCACTGCGATGCAAAATCCCAAAGAGGGGACATATAAAAAACGCTCGCCAAATCCTGAACCAATCGTTATCACCAAATTGGAATAGAGTGAAATCGTGATGAGATAAAACGCGATGCCAAACACCCACAGTTCTTTCTTTTTGAAACGCCAGATGACCACGGCAATCATCAGCGAATGAATGAGGAGTGAAAGAATCGGGCGGTAGTCCGACCAGTTGACAATCGGAATTTGATTAAATGCATAGTCAATCGAAAGCGGGTGCGGATAAAATAACAACCCGAGATATTTACCCAAAATCATCACGGCAGTCGCGGTTTTTTCACCGGCAGTATCCGCTGCAATCAGGAAATTATCAATGAGCATTACATCCGGGATGTCAGAGATTTCACCCAGCACCATTTTCCGTAAGACTAAATAGGCTGCCGCGCCACCTACGAATGCACCCGTAACGAGCAGATTTTTCGCCAGCGGGATGTTGGTAAAAAAATACAACATCACCGGCACGGCTGCGATGAGTGTAATAGAGCCTTCCTTTGCCATGAAGGAAAGAAAAAATAAAAAAACGATGACCGCCAGCAACGCGGTTGATTCTTTTTTTACATAATTCAGCATCACATGAAACGCGCCCAGCGCCAAAAGAAATGAAAGGATTTCATCGCGGCTTTTGATGTTGGCAACTACTTCCGTGTGGATGGGATGCGTGATGAACAGCAGCGTAATGAGCGGGGGAACAATGAGCGAAACATCGGGTAGCAACCGGCATAAAAAAGTAAACAACAGGAAAGCCGTCAGCGCGTAAAGCAAGACGTTTATCAAATGACCGGGGAAAGGATTGTTGGGCCACAATTCCCACTCAACCGCGAACATCACCAATGAAAGCGGGCGGTAGAGCGTTCCTTTCGCGGTCCAGTAACCCGCGCGGTAATCTGTTTTCAGTAAATCGGGAATGCCTTGAACCCCTTGTTTGACAAAATGGTTTTCGGTAATGGCATTGGAGTCGTCCAAAATAAAATCATGCCCAAGCGTATTCGCATAAATCACGAAGGCAATCACCGACAAAACCAATCCGAGAAACCGGATGTGTTTTAAATTGTGAGCGGACGCGTCTCTCGTTCGGGGTTGCTGCTTGACTTCCTGTTGCCGTTGCGCGATTTTTTCTTTGAGGGTGAGTTTTTTTTCAGCCATTGTTTTAAAATAAAAACCTGAAGCTATGCCGAAACAACTCAGGTATTCGAATAATGAAACGGTAAAACATTCGGCAATTAACCGAGAGTACGTTTCTTTTTTTTTTTTGAAAATTCGCATCCTCTCGGTACACAAATGTAAAAATTATTGCGGGGAGAATTTTAGCATGTTGAAAAGAAGAGGATGGTGTGTGTTTTTTTTGCGCGTACTGACTTTGTTTGTTTTTGTGTCGCATTAGTAGTCCCGCAAAGCGGGATCAGGAGAGTGGAAGTATTTATTAGCCAGCCATCGCGCTACTGGTTCACGCAAGACTTCTGCGATGCCATTGAGCAAAGCTGTCTTGTGTGATTGTAATTAGGCGGCATGACTTTCGTCATATTGCGCGTTGTTTTTAATTCAAGCAACACGATGTCTAATAGTCCTTTGCCGCCTGCATAATCTTTTGCGCTTGAGTATCTGTAATGCTCCGGCTGCCTGCCCCGTTGGCGGGGTTCGACAAGTCCGGCTGATACCGGGGTATTGCCTTCTTGTGTGCTTCCCGCGTTTACCCGTCCCCCGACACCCGTCCCTCGACCCTTAGAGTATGAAGTGGCGCTTGCTTCGTACGTATCTGCCTTGCTTTGATTGGTAGCGTCCCGCGATTGTGGTGTCTTACCTCCGGGGACGGAAAGGAGTTTAATGTTCAAAGTCTGATGTTTAAAGTTGAGATATTGC
>JBGTCY010000096.1:0-18798 GCA_041748615.1 Chitinophagales bacterium | reverse complement strand
CAGGATTTCTCTTTGGAAATGATGATGACGGAATAAATCAAATCGGTTGAATTGAATTTCCTTTCGGTTTTTTTTCAATTCTCGTTCTTGATTTACTTTTATTTATGTCAAAATCGTGCCGGTTATATTATCAGAAGGGAGTTTTGTTGTTTTAAAAAAAGCGGGAAGATTTTTCTACAAAATGGGAAATTATATTTCTGGTAAAAACAAACCACTCAATGTGAATTTCCCGTTAGGCTATGTAATAATGCGAAACAATTTTTTATCTTTATGTTTCATAAAAAACTATACCCGATGGGACTAAACCATATCCTGATTATTGATGATGATAACAGCTTTTGCTCTTTATTAAGCAGATTTCTTGAAAAGAACGGATTCGTAACGGATACCGCCTTATCTGCTACGGACGGCATTGAAAAGTTCAAGGACAACAAGTATGACATCGTCCTGTGTGATTTCCGGTTGGATGACAAAGACGGGCGGGAGGTGCTCATGTCTATTAAAAAGCTGAATGCTCATGCAATCGTCATTATGATAACCGGTTATTCCGATTTGAAAACTGCCGTGGATTTGATTAAAGAGGGGGCTTATGATTACATCAGCAAGCCTTTGATTCCCGATGAGATTCTGAAAGTGATTCAGAAAGCGCTGGAGGAAGAAAGACAGTCCGTATTGCAGACGGCAAACCACGTTAAAAGTAAAGACGCTCCCAATCCGGAAAAGAGTACATCTAAAATTCAGGCGCCTGTACATGATGATGAAATTGTCTTGGGCAATGCCCCCGAAACGCAGGAATTATATAAGCAAATCGAATTAGTAGCGCCAACGGGATACAGTGTGGTCATCTATGGCGAAAGCGGCACCGGGAAGGAAGTGATGGCGCGTCTCATTCATACGAACAGCGACCGGAGGAACAAGCCGTTTGTCGCGCTCGATTGCGGCACGCTTTCAAAAGAACTTGCCGGGAGCGAAATGTTCGGGCATGTGAAAGGTTCATTCACCGGAGCGGTAACGGAAAAAACCGGTCTTTTTGAAATTGCCAATGGTGGCACTCTGTTTTTAGATGAAATTGGAAATTTATCCCTCGATGTACAGGCATCCCTGCTGCGCGTGATACAAGAACGGAAATTCAAGCGTGTAGGCGGTACGAAAGAAATGGAAGTGGATATCCGCATCTTAGTCGCTTCGAATGAAAACCTGGTGGAAGCATTTCAAAAAGGGAAATTCAGGGAGGACCTCTATCACCGGCTCAATGAATTCTCGATTTCCATTCCCCCGTTGCGTGAACGGAAAGAAGATATCCCGTTGTTTGCCGAGCATTTTTTGGCAAAGGTGAATAAGGAATTGAACAAAAATGTATTGGGATTTGATGATGAAGTCATAGAAAAATTTCTGGAGTATCACTGGCCCGGCAATTTGCGCGAGATGATGAACGTCATCAGGCGCACTGCTTTGCTCTCGGATAGCGGCACCATCAAAGCCAAAACGCTTCCCTGGGAAATCGGCAAAATGGATTTATTTTCCGCAAAATCCGAAAAACCGGCTGCTGAAATAAAATCAAATGATGGCATTCCCGATTTAAAGGAATCCGCTTCCCGCGCGGAGTATGAAACGATTATCTCGGTGCTGAAGGAAGTGAAATACAACAAAACCAAAGCCGCTGAACTTTTAAATATTGACCGCAAGACCTTATACAATAAACTGAAAAGCTACGAAACGGGGCATACGCATTGATTGTGTATTAGGGCAGTTCTAAAAATTACCTCAATCTCCTTCTCCGAAGGAGAAGGCAAAGGATGCGGTAATCAAAAAGAGCAATTTTTGGAACTGCCCATTAGTAAATGCTGAAAGAGGATTGTCCAAATATTTTCTATCATCTCACCGGGATTTTTTCATTCTAAAAAAATCGCCATCTACAATGGCACAGTTTCTGTTTTTTTTCCGTGAGATGTTAATCAAAATATTATGAGCCATGAAAACCCTGTATATTTTTACCGCAACCCTTTTCTGCCTGTCATCGTGCATGACGGAAGGTCAAAACGAAACACAACAAGCTCCGGTGAATTCCGAAGCAACCCTGGCGGATGAAACTCCAAAGGAAAAGAAACGCACGCTTTCCGATATTCAAATCGGTATGAAAGACGAAAGAGTGAGCGTGTTATTAGGCAAACCCGATAAAGTTGATATAATTAACCCGGAGTTGGGCACACGCATTGAAGACTGGTGGTATGGAAAAAATCAGAAAGTGCGGATGACCGGTGGACAAGTAACGCGAATTGTTAAAGATGTCGCTAAAGAGCAGGAGACTCTGGAGAAAATCAGAGCAGCAAAGGAAAGAGGTGATGAAACTGAAGTGAAGCGGATGACGGATGAGTTGAAGGGCAATTAACTAAAGGGCAGTTCTGAAAATTACCCCGCAAGTGATGAGGCAATCAAAAAGAGCAATTTTTAGAATTGTCCTAAACCTCATTATATTTTAGAAGAGAATTGGAGAAAAGGCAATCCAATAACTTTTCCTATGCAGAGCCACCTATCATACTTTTCAAGAATATTCCATTCTATTTTTTGTTGCGATTGATCGGCACACCGGAATAGTCCTTTGATGATATAGTGCGTAGTTTTTTCATCATTTTCACCGGGACGCATGTCAATATGAGTTTTTCGTTCCCAGGGTTTGAAAAAATCGAAGAAGAGTTTTTCTTTCACTTCATCCAAAGGATAACCGAATGATTGTTCAAACCAATGGTTGGCGTATTCAAAGCGGTAAAAAGGGCTGTTCAAGATACAAACCGGCTCATCATTAAATTCAATCAGTTCACGAAACATCAGGTGAGCGTTATGTTCTTTGTTCAATTCTTCTTTTATCAAAGCAAAATGTAACAGGGCATTTACTTTTGCCCGAACCGTTTCAGCATCCAGGGGTTTAAATAAATAATCCTGCGCTCCCAGTTGATATCCTCTTAATTCGTTCTCCCGCGATTTAAAAACGGCAGTAACAAAAATGATGGGAATGTGCTTTAAGTGAGGCTCCGAACGGATATAGTTTGCAATTTCATATCCGTTCATATCCGGCAATTGGATATCGAGCAGCAGCAGGTCAATATCCTTAACCTCTAAAATTTTCAATGCTTCTTTTGCAGACTTAGCGATAAAAACCATCCGCTCATCTTCTCGAATAGTGTTTTTTAATAACTCAAGACTATCTTCGTTATCATCAACCACTAAGATTTGCAATATTTTGGGGCTGGGGACTGTTATCGTTGGTGTCATAAAAATATTGTTTTTAAACGAATGAGAATATAACTTAATCGCCTGTATTTTAAAGTCAATAGCAATAATCATCCCAAAGGAGAAAGCGGTATTCACAGGTGGCGGTGGATTGTTTCAATAATCAAGTATCGGCTTGATTCTTGCGGATTAAAATTTGATATTGTAATTGTTTACTAAATAATATGAATACCATTTTTTAATTTAGTGTTAATTATTTACCTATGTATAGATTTTCGACACCGGCAAACTTCAATGCTATGAACAAATTAGATTGTGTTTTACTTGTTGACGATGACCAGGTTTGTAATTTCCTGCATGAAAATGTCATTCACCTGATGGACGGGAACATGAACGTACAGACTGCGCTGAACGGACAAAGCGCTTTGGATTATCTTATGGAACAGCCGGAAGGTTCTCCGCAGTTGGTATTGCTCGACCTCAACATGCCGGTGATGGACGGATTCGATTTTTTGGATGAATTCGTGAAATTGCCTGCTGAAAAAAGGAAAAATATCGTGATTGTGGTACTCACTTCATCCGATTATGAAAAAGACAGGAAACGCGCCAGGCAATATAATGTCGTCTGCGGGTATGTTACCAAACCCCTCACTCATGAAAAAATGGTGAGCATCATGGAGTTATGTTTCCGGGAGGACGATGATGAATAATCTGGTTATTCGCTTCGCTGTCATTCAATTGTTATCCAGTTGTAAAGCAATTGAATAACCACCGAATGACCATCGAATAACCATCGAATGACAACTGAATAACCATCGAATTACTACCGATAAGTAGCAAGAATAAAGAATCTCTAAATTTAATGAGCGGGGTCGTCCTTCAGCGTTACGGTGAACACGGTTCCCGCTCCGATTTTGCTGGTCACGTCAATTCTGCCGCCATATTGTTCCACCTGCCGCTTCACAATATACAATCCCAAACCTTTCCCGTCTCCGTTTTGGTCTAACCGTTTGAAAGCGGCAAAAATTTTACTCTTGTGCTTTTCAAGGTTGATGCCCGCTCCGTTATCCTCCACCGAAAGTATCACGGCATCGCCCGCGCGAACGGTCTTTATATTTATTGTCAGGGTTCTTTCCGGTGAGCGATATTTGAGCGCATTGGTAAGCAGGTTCAGCAGGATGCTTTGTACATGCGAATGAAAATAAGTGATGGATTTCGCTCTGGAAAAATCAGCGGTGATGACCGCCCCGGTTCGGGACACCTCATTTTCGATCATGGCTTTTACGTCTTCCAACAGTTCTGCAAAATGGATGATTTTTTTATCATGAACCGGATTGTCGAGCGCTACCAAATCGGTCAGGTCGTTCACAATCAGTTTAAGCTGATTGGCGGTGTATTGTATTTTATCAAAAACAATATCCTCCTCATCTTTATGATGCAGTTTATACATTGAAACCAAACTGGTGAGGTTTGCCAGGGGCGCCCGGAGGTTATGCGATGACATATAGGCAAACTCCTCCAGCCGATTGTTTGACCGTTCTAATTTTCCGAGGATTTGTTTCAGCCCCTGGTTTGCTTTTTGAAGTTCGAGCGTTCGTTCAAAGACTTTCCGCTCCAACTTGTCTTTAGCTTCAGCAAGTTCTTGATTGAGCTGTAATATTTCATCCTCCGCTTTTTTTCTTTCCGTAATGTCGCGGATGAACGCGATAAAAATATACTTTCCGCGTTGTGATGCGAATGAAATGCTCAATCCGATTGGAAATTCCATATTCCCTTTCCGAAGGGCGGACATTTCAATGGTTTTATTTAAAACAGCACCTTCGCCAGTCGCCATAAAATGTTTGACACCCCTGAGATGCGCTTCGCGGTAGCGCTCCGGAATAATGATTTCGTGCATGAGCTTCCCGTGTATTTCACTTGCTTCCCATCCGAAAATTTCTTCCGCCTTGGAATTCCACTGGATGATTTCTCCTTCCTCATTGATGATGACCACCGCATCAGGTGCGTTTTTAATGGTCATTCGTATTAACTCTTCGCTCTCTTTGATTTTCGCTTCCGCTTTTTTCCGCCCGGTAATATCTTCGGAAATACCGAGCAGGTAAAGCGGCTCGCCCTTTTCATCCGGAATCGGAATTTTTTGGGTGTGCAGCCAGCGCAGTTCTTTTTTCCGGGTATGAACAGCTTCTTCGGGAATATCCAGCAGCTTGCCTGATTTTAATACCTTCCGGTCATTATATATAAAAAAGTCAGCCTCATCCTTCGGAAAAAAATCATAATCATTTTTACCGATAAGCTCATCACGGGTATAGCCGAGCAAATTCTCTCCCGCTTTGTTAAAGTCCACAAAGCGCAGTTCCCCGGCATCTTTTACAAAAATCATATCGGGGATATTTTCCAAAATGCTTTTCAGAAATTTATTCGATTCATCCTTCACTTTTTCCGCTTCGCGGAGTTTTTTATTGGCATCCTGCAACTGCTGTGCGCGCAGAAAAATCTCTGTTTCCATTTTCTCCGTCTGCAACTTCAGCTCCTCGGCAAGTTTCTGCTGCTGCACCCCTTCTTGTTTCAGGCTGATGAATGACGTGACGTCTTCCACCCGGTGGATGATGAATGCCACATCCCCATGAATGTTAAGAACAGGCGAGTTCAGCGGACTCCAGTATCTTTCCTCAAATCTTCCGCCTTCCTGTTCGGGACGGGGGATGTCATACTTCTGCACCGCCATGGCATCGGGTTTTTTGTTTTTCAACACTCTTTTCAGGGATGCTTTCAGGTTGGCGACACCGGTCGCGGTAGGGTCATCGGGGTTGTCGGGAAAAACATCGAAGATTTCGCGCCCGAGGATTTCGTCCCGCTTAGTCATGGTCGCATGCAGGTAGGCATCACTCACCGCTACGATTTTCAAGCCTGACGACAACACGAGGAACAACCCCGGTACGGATTCGAACAGGGTGCGGAAATCGGGGAGGATGGAAGTCGGTTTCATCTTCTTTCAAATGGTTAACAAATATTCACAGAAAAAATTAAACCTAAAAAAACGATATAAAAAATACACACATTTATCCTGTGCTCTGTAACTACTGCTTTTTAATTATCCCTTTTTGTAGATGTTTTTCCCCAAGTCGGGTACTTTATATTATAAATAAAAAAGGCGAACAGGCTCGAAAGTATTCCAGGAGTTTTTTGAAAAACTTTATTTTTTCGTCATAGCGAGTCGGGAATCGCGCGAGGCGGGAAAGCATTCCCGTACATAAGGGAATTGCTTTCTGAAAGAACAGAACAGGACGGGAATGACATACGCTCAAAACAAACATTCCCTCGCAATGACTGTAGTTTTTCAAAGTTCTCTCCTGTTAGAGGATTTCAGTTGGCATAGAAAGTGTTTTTCAAAAAAAGAACATCATAATAAGTATTTAATATTTAACTAAACATTTCAGCCAAGAGTTTAGAAAATGAGCCGCAAGTTTTTTGTAATCAAAAAATCAGTGATATGAAAATTAAAAGAAATGCAATGTATATAGTTAATTCCGGGGAGAAAGATGTTGATGTTTTTGAAAATGTAAAGACAAGAATCAATAAATCCTGGGAGAGCAATGTGCGGAAACTCATCCGTGAAAAACTGCGGAATCTTATTCTTGAAAAATCCAACAAGAAAAATCGGGAAGATGAATATTGGGAGAAGGATTTGAAAGTTTCTACATTTAATAAGAAACGAAAAAAGCAGCAAAAGATGAATACTGATAGCTTCAACGCAAGAAGAGGCTGCTTTTTTTATGAAATGACGGAAACCGGCTCCAGGCAAGTGGAATGGAATATCTTATCAAAGGAACACAAAAAGGCTTTCAGCGAGGTGATACAAACCATCACTGTTAAATCCGAAGTTCAATCCGCGTCTGACAACTATGCCGACATTTTCAGTTTTGTTTATTCCGATTTGAATATTGATTATACAGTAATCTGTATTGCCGATAAACATAAGATGATGTTTTTTTTCAAGCAAAATATTTAAAACATTTACCCGGATATTTTACAATAAATTATTTGTATGAAATTTCTGTTTCCTTATTTAATGACCTTAACGAGTACGCTTGCTGCCGGGTTGGTGAGCGTAATATCATTTCTCATTTCGATTTTAATATTCTTTGCGTTCGTGCTTTATTTTCCTTTGAAGAAGAAAAAGGAGAGCGAGAGCAGTTAAAAAAAGTTGTTTTGAACTTCAAATGTCCAATGGACTTTTAAAAAGAAAAAGGTGCTGAAGTTGAAAGTTTAATCAAAGATGCCGAAACAACATGTTTCGGCATCTTTTTTTGAATAAGCGCTTTCAATATTAATCTTACTCTCAAGTTGTCGTGATTTAAGCACCCAAAGTTTTAAGCGCTAAATAACAATTCACAAAAAACAAATATTCAATTCAAAAAAAACAAAACACAAATCAATACAGCCTCGTTGTAAATCGGGTTTGAATTTTTCTTTTTGGAATTTATTTGTGATTTGCTTTTTGTGATTAGAATTTTCATTCAGTCAAAAGGACTGATTTTATCCTGTGGACAAAATGTAGGTTCTAATAAAAAAAGGGAGGCGGGAACTCCTTTGTAATTCCAGCCTCCCAGCGGTCTGTCCTGCTCCGCAGGTAATTAAAGTGATTAAAATTGTGCCAAATTATTTTCAACTCTTTTCTTTCTATTTAACCTCGGTAATTATTTTTAATCATTATCAGAAAGCGGGAAAGGTTGAGAAAGAATTTACTCACTTTGGGGATGTTATGTCACGGGAGTTTGACGCATAACATAACGGAGCATTATTTCCTGCGGACTACCAGCGCGTGTGAAAATTGATACTCAAATAGAGAATAAAATTCCCATTTTCAGAATCATTAGAAATCATGAATGAAATGAATTTAGTCTCAAAAGTCAGGGTATCAGCCTGATGTATATTTTCATTACTTCAAAATTGATTTTGGCACAAAGTTGCTGTTAAATGAAGCAAGATATTTCTCAAGCAACTAAAAACTTAAAGCCATGAAAACAATCAACCTTATTTTAGTCGCAGTCGTCCTGACATTCACTTCATTTTCACAAACAAATTTGAAAACAGCTAAAGAGCGGATAGGAGACATGGCTATCGTGGCGAACTGGAAAGTAGGCGAAGAAATAGAAGCGAACAATGTAAAAATTCTTCGCGTGGAAGGCGAGAACGGCATTCACCACCGCACCAATGTCCTGTATATTCCTCAAAGCAAACTGCTCGCTGACATCAATCAAAAGGCAGCCACCGAGCCGATTTACAACAGAGAACTGAGCGAGTTGACCGAATACTTCACTGGAAAATATCCAGGGGGACAGGTAGCCATATTTTTTGACCGCCTTTCCGAAAATTTAGCCAACCCGGAAAACTTTACCATCATTTTAATTGACCCGAAAACGAATGAAGAAATTCACCGGGAAAAATTAGGATACCAGGCGCCTGACGCCTACAGATGGGGAATTTGGTACTATTACACGGTCATCAATATTCCAAAAAAGGTAGGCGAAAAATTTACAGTCCGCGTATTGGATGAAGGATTGCAACAATCAAATGAATTTCAGGTTTACGACAATTATCCGCCACGGCAGCGTCCCGCTTCCGTTGTGAGTTTCAATAAATAGGATGAGGTGATTGTGTTGGAGGTGAATGACCCCGGTTCCATAAAAAAATAAACGGAACCGGGGTCTTTTTATGGGATGAGGGACGGGGGTCTATGGACGGGTTTGGGGAAAGGATTCTCAATAATTTATATACTATGAGCAATAAGAATTCAACCTATTGTTATTGGCATACTGCTATTCTCGCCACGAAAATAAAAAAATCAGGTTCGGTTGAATCTTGATTGAGTGAATTGCTCTTAAAATTCTGATATTTGTAATCATCAAACAGAAATAGAAATGGCGGAAGTATTTAGCAGAAAAAAAGAAGCTCAAAATTTTTTTGGAACTGTTCAACACAAGGGGGAACGAAAGGAAATTGAATTAGAAAAATTCAATCCTCAAAAACCTGAATTGTTTTATCGGCACCCCAATGGCGAGCTATGGATGGGTGATAGTATTAAATGGCTAAAGGACTTAGAAGAAAATTCGGTTGATTTGATTTTTGCCGACCCTCCCTACAACATTAAGAAAGCTGAGTGGGATAATTTTGAAAGCCATGAGAAATATATTGAATGGAGTATGCAGTGGTTTAAACATGCTGCAAGAGTTCTGAAAAAAAACGGGACCATGTATGTGTGCGGATTTTCTGAAACAGTTGCTGATTTTTCTCCGGAGTGTTTTCAGTTTTTCAAAGGGATGCGCTGGATTATTTGGCATTACAAGAACAAAGCGAATCTTGGAAAAGATTGGGGAAGAAGCCACGAAAGCATTATTCATTTGCGCAAGTCAAAGGAATTTACTTTCAACATTGATGCGATTCGCATTCCTTACTCGGAGCATACATTGAAATATCCTTCACATCCGCAAGCTGAAACAAGTCAATACGGAAAAGGAAAATCAAGCGAACATATTTGGGAACCAAATCCGTTAGGGGCAAAGCCAAAGGATGTTTTGGAAATTCCGGAAGATATGATTGAAATTCCGACAACCTGCAACGGCATGCACGAAAAAACTCCTCACCCGACACAAAAGCCGGAAGAACTTTTACGAAAACTCATTTTGGTTTCTTCAAATCCCGGTGATTTGATTGTTGACCCGTTTGCGGGTTCAGGCACTACGGCTGTGTGTGCTGAACAATTGCAACGCAAATGGAAGGGTTGCGATTTGTCTCCTGAATATTTGGGCTGGGCTGCTGACCGACTGGAATTGGTTGAGGAATGGAGTGTTGAGAAATGGATTAAGTATGATTTTGAAAATATGAAACGAAGAAACTCCATCAGATGAAATTAAAAGATATTGTTGCTCATGCAATCAATAAGAAAAAATTTACTGACCTGAATGGATATGTGGAGTTCTGTAGAATCTATCTTGACTATGTTGGTGAACATTTGCAAGCGGTGATTGTATCTCAAAATGAGAATCACTACAATTTTTATCAGTATGACCGAACGGGAAATTATCAAATCACTCGTCCGATAAATTCAAACCTGATGTATGATGCAAAAGGTTTTGCGAAATCGGGAAAAGAGTTTTTGAAAATACTGAAGAATGTAAAAGATATTAGAGCTAAAGATGCTGAAGCAAGAAAGGTTTTGAATAATGTTACTTATACAATTCAGCAATCTATTGGCGCTGCTCTTGATGGATTAAAAGCTGGAAAAAGCAACACGGCAAGGAAATTAAACGGTGATTTATTTGAACATTTTGTACGGTTAATTCTTCGGGCAACCGGTGTTGATGCAATTTCAGGAGTGGTGCAAGTGCCGGTTATCGTGGAAGGTCAGGAACAATTTAATATGAGCTACCAACATGATTTAATCGTAAAGCGTGATGATGAGATAAAAGTGATTGGCTCAATCAAAACATCAAGCAAGGATAGGATTGACAAGATATTTATTGATAAGTTTTTATACAATCGTTTGACTGAAACTACAGTTCCGCACATCGCGGTTTTTCTAAACGATGTACAGAGAAAAAATACAAAGAAGATAAATGAGTATGGCATCAACTCTACTTTTCTGCCCGGGCATTTCAAAGCTTACACTGTCAAGTTAAATCCTTTGGATGGAGTTTACTATTGTGATATTCGTCCGAACATGCCGAAGGAATTAATTCTAAAAGACCACATTAAAACTTTTGACCATCTTCTGTGTGAGGACATCTGGAAGTTTGTTTGAGCAGAAATTTGGCACGTTTAATCTAATATCTAAAATCTAATATCTGTCATCAGGGCTTCAACTGTGGATGTTATTTTGCCAACTTCACTAACCAACCGCTGCAAGATGTTTTTCCACGATGCTTACGAGTTCGTTAATATCAAACGGTTTACAGATAAAGCCATCGGCATTGGCTTTCTTGGAAATTTTTTCCACTTCATTATTGGCGGAAAATAAAATGATGGGGATATGCCGGGTCAATTCATTTTCCCGGAGCATTTTTGTGCATGCTTCACCGCCCATCGCGGGTATCCAGAGGTCCATTAAAATAATGTCAGGTTTGATTTCATGAATGCGGTGAAAAATACTTTCGCAATCCAATGATGTGAACACTTCAAAGTTTTTTTTATGCAAAATCAACCGGCACACTTCGAGGATGTCCGCATCATCATCGCAAATCAATATTTTTCTTTTTTTCATGGGTTATCCGGTTTTAAAGGCAGGTTGAAATAAAAAGTGGAGCCTTCACCCAACTTGCTGGTCGCCCAAATTTCACCATGATGCCTGTGTATGATTTCCGCTGAAATGTATAATCCGATACCCATACCCTGGTAATACGCCCCGGCATTTTTCACCCGGTAATACCGCTCAAAAACTTTTTCCAAATCGCTCTCCGGAATGCCGATGCCATAGTCGGTTACCGAAACGGTTATTTTGTGTGCATCGCTTTGTATATTCACGTCAATACGCATGGCATTCGGGGAATACTTGACGGCATTCGTGAGCAGGTTGATACATACCTGCCGCAACCGTTCTTTGTCGCCTGTAATCAACGGACAGGCAGTTCCGGTTTTTATGATGGCATGACGGGGAGAAGTTTGCCGGACATATTCAATCGTTTCATCTACCATCCCGTTGAAATCGAATTCCGAAAAAGTGTAGGCTAATTTACCGTGTTGTATTTTGCTGATGTCGAGCAAATCGGAAATTAATTCGTTCAGGCGTTCAATGGAAGCATTCGCCCTTTTTACATACAAAAAGGCTTCGGGACTGCCGTTTTCCGAGAGCTGATTTTCAAGCAACTGTATATAGGCTTTGGCGCTGGTGAGTGGAGTTTTCAGTTCATGGCTGGCAATGCCGATAAAGTCATCTTTTTTCTCTTCAGATAATTTATGCTCATGAATATCCGTGATGGTGGCAATCCATACCGTTATTTCTCCCTTTTCGTCAGAGTGAGGAATGACTTTGGCGAAATGCCAAACGGGTACACCCGCGCTATTCACTAACCGGAACTCCATTTGCAGCGGTTTACCTGTTTCCAATGAATGGCGCCATGCTATTGTCAGTCTTTCAATGTCTGCGGAATAAATACAGTTCGCCCATCCCCATCCTTTCAGTTCATCAAACGTCAATCCCGTGAAATCCATCAAATGACGGTTGGCATAATCGAGCGCTCCGTCCGGGGTGGCGGAAGCGACTATATGCGGCATGGTATTGATAAGAAAACGGGTGCGGTTTTCAGCCAGCCGTTTTCTCGCGCGAACCAATTCGGCATAAGAATTTTCAAGCTCTTCATAACTCAGTTCAAGTTTTTTATAGAGCGTTTCCAATTCACGTTTGCTATTATTCAGTTCGGTTTCCACCCGCTTCTTTTCCGAAATATCACGGATTGCGGCTGAGATAAGCGTGCCTTTTTCCGTATGCAGGGGGGAGAGCGAAATTTCCACAGGGAATTTTGTTTTATCCTGCTTCAGTCCGAATAATTCAAGCCCCGCGCCCATCGGACGCACGTGCGGCTCATTTGAATAATTCTTACGGTGCTGCTCGTGCCTGTTGCGAAAGTCATGGGGAATGAGCAGTTCGACCGGCTTGCCAATCAATTGTTCTCGCGGGTACCCGAACAATTTTTCTGTTTGCCGGTTTATCAGCTCGATGTTTCCTTTTTCATTGACAATCACCATAGCGTCTGGCGCAGAATCGAGTAAATCCCTGAACTTTTCTTCCGCTCTTTGCTGTTCTCTAGCATCGCGTCCCCGGCTGCCGGTATGATAAGAGGCTAATTCGAGCCGGCTGAAAAATTCATCAGTCTCCGCAATTACCCGATTATTTTCGCTTTGTTCAGTGGTAAATTCCGGGAGAAATTTCAGGAAGCATTTTTTGGCTATAAGGCTGACGATGATGACATCTTCCGTTCCGATATGCTCGCGTCTGATGACGGGGAAACCGTTAGATGCACGGTCGCCCATCAGCATTTCAATAAATTCTTCGGCTTTATTTTCCGACAGGCAAGTAAGAAATATACTGATGATGCGCAACGCGATTTCCCTGCGCTCTTCCGTTGGCATCCCTTTAAAAAAATCGAGGAGGGGCAGTTTCATTTCGCGTGAAAGCCTCATCATTTCCTCAGTGAACCCGGCAGTTTTATGCTGAAGCAGAAAACGGGCATATTCCGGCAAATGCTCAAATTGCAACTTGCCGGATGTCCCCGTAACATCGGTTATCTGTTTATTTTCAAGCACGTTTTGTTTATCAGTAAAGGTTTGACTGTGTTACAAAAAAATAACACGACAAAATAGATGATTTTTCATGAATTGAATAGGAAAACCTGATTGTTTTAAAATCTTCACACCAATACATCTTTATACCGGTCCTTGTATTCATCCGCTACCGCTTTCACAAACGGGCAGGAAGGCTTCACGTGGTATTGCTCTTCTTTGGCATAATCCAGCGCTTCTCTTACCAGCCGATGACCAATCCCCTGATGCCTTAATGTTTCCGGAACATACGTTCTTTTGAAATCAAGAATGTCACTTCCGACATGCTCATAATCCAATTCGCATAATCCGCTTTGTACATTCGCTTCAAATCTGCTTGAAACGGTGTTATGATACACATGGATATTCATTTTTCACCTCCTTTTCTGTATTTATAATAATTCAAAACAAAATTCATACCTGTAACAAGCTCTGAATAATTGCAAGAAGTAAGCATCAAAACTTACGGGAACATTCCCCGAATTGGGGAATAAAATTCCCTGCATTACAAGCAAATACATGATGACTTCCCGAATTTCCGGTGTGGCAGATTATTTGATATGTGTCTTTAAAAAATAAAACCTCTAAACAATGGATGAAAAAAATGTAAAACCCGACCCAAGTGTTCAAAGCCTGCAAGATGACTGGAATGAAATCAAAGAAGATGTTAAGCAGAAATTTCCAGGGCGTTTGAGCGATAATGACCTGCATTATGAAGCAGGCAAAGAAGAAGAGTTGATTGCGCGGCTTGAGGATAAACTTGAATTGAACAGGGAGCAGGTAATAGACCTCTTGTGGAGTGAGTGGTCTTCTGTTGAAAAAGCGCACCTCAATGAAAAGCGATAAAATGAGAAAATAAAATCATTCCTTTCCATCATGCAGAACCCGGATTATTCAAGAGGTAATCCGGGTTCTTTTTTTATTCTTTAAAATATTTTTATTCTTATCTTACACCCCTGTTTAATCTATTTGATATAAGACATTCAGGCGGGCAAAATAATTCCGGAATAATTTGCCATGCCTGTAAAACAATCGTGTAAATGAGTATGCCCCTTACTGACAGCATCACCGTGTGGGCGATGTGCAGACAAAATCCAGCCGGTATGGAATTCAAAGGGGTGGACACTCCCGCTCAAACACTCATTTTCAGTAAAACTTTTGAAACGGGTGATGTTGATACGGGCAACTTTCTCGCTATCGTTCACGCGCTCAAATTGCTCAGCAGAAACAAATTGGATGTGGCGGTTATTTATACAAATTCCAATACCGCAATCAGGTGGGTGAAAAATAAGAATTGCGACTGCAAGCCGGTTAAAAATAAAAAAGAAAAAAAACTATCAGAAGCTGTCAGGGCTGCGGAGAAATGGCTTTCGGGAAATGATTATTCGACTAAAATACTGAAATGGAATATCAACGAATGGGGGGATATATTTATTTACTGATTCTCACTGCCGGTTTATTTTTCGTTCTCCGTACTTTCGCTCTTCTTTGCTGGCGCATTGCACGATACGATTCTTCGCTGGGATAGATTATAATTTCCGCATCCTGTGCTGCCGCATAAGTTCTCGCTGCTTCCAGCGCTTTGTTTGGATTATGGTAAGTGCCGGGTATTTCTTCCTGCCCTGAATGCAAAACCCAGCCTTTTGAACTGAATACGATGTAGATTTTATTTGTCATATAAAATGTCCTTTACCTATTATAACAAAAAAGGCGGGTATGCCGTTCCGACACACCCGCCTAAATCTTGGAAATCTGCATCTTCCGTTACCGGTATTCCGTTTATTTTTTATTTTCCCGGTTCCGGATCTTTGGTAAACGCATCCTTCGTTTTGATTTTAATTTCCTTCAATTCCAACTCCGCTCCATCCCACCAGGTGTTGAATCCCAATTTTACGTTCTTTAATTCTTCTTCCGATGCGCGTTCAACCTCATTCATTTTATTATTCAACTTATCGAGATATACATTATAACTCGCAAGCAACTGTTCGTATTCCACTTTAATCTCATTGCTCATATTCGCGCGCGACTTAATTCTTTCCTGGATAACCGCTTTATCTTTTTCGGCTTCACTCATCTTGTTTTTGATGCGGAGTATTAAGTCCTGCTTTTCTTGTTGGAAAGCCATTTGTTCAGTGGGTTTCTCACCTGAAATTTCATGGTTGTCTGAATGCTTGTCCATACAACTCCAGAAGCCGAACAATGCCAACACAATAATTGACATCAGGCTGTAGCTAAATGTTTTTTTTAAATTTTTCATGGCTGTAAATTTTTGGGTTAAAAAAATAATTATCCATGAAGATTAAAAATCCATGCCACGATTTAAAAAGCGTTGTCCTGACTGATAGATACGGCATTTAATGTTTTGTAGTTGATTTTCCGGCAGGCATATTTTATACACTTTTTGGGGAAAAATATACTCAACATTTGGAGAGGCGTTTTTGAATCATGTGGTTTTCTTTATTGGCATAAGGATTGAAATTCAGTTGAGATAAAAATGGTGAATGTATATTTAGGGCAGTTCTAAAAATTGCATTTTTCATCGCCTGTGCAAGCGGTAGCATTTTTAGAACTGCCCTTAAATGAGTAAATCCCTTGTAAGATGCGTCATATGAAATTAACAAGAACAATCACCCACAGGGAAAGTCAGTCGCTGGCAAAATATCTGAATGAAATCAGGAATATTTCTTTGTTATCACCGGAGGAAGAAGTCGAGTTGTCAGGAAAAATCAAAAAAGGAGACGAGGAAGCCCTAAACCGGCTTGTTACAGCCAATCTGAAGTTTGTAGTTTCGGTTGCTAAACAATATCAGAATTATAACTTATCGTTGAATGACCTCATCAACGAAGGAAATCTCGGGTTGATAATAGCAGCCCGGAAATTCGATGAGACAAAAGGATTCAAGTTTATTTCTTATGCAGTATGGTGGATACGACAATCCATCCTGAAGGCGATAACCGAGCAATCAAAACTCATCCGGCTGCCGTTTAACAAGATTGCGTCATTAAATAAGCTCAACAAGATGTTTTCAGCATTAGAACAGAAGTTCGGGCGTGAACCTACTGATGAAGAGTTATCTGAAGTAATTCATATGAACATGAAGGACATTGACGCAGCCGTTAAAGCCGCATCAAAGTATCTTTCCTTTGATGAGCCGGTAGGAGGGGAGGAGGATTTTTCACTCCATGATATTTTAGAAGATACCGGCTCTGTTTTCCCGGGCAATGAAATGGAATACACTGATTCATTGAGGATTGACACTGAAAGGATTTTGGCATCATTGACGGAAAGGCAGAAAAATATTATCGAAATGTATTTCGGTTTCAGAACCGGACGGACTATGGTGCTGGAAGAAATAGCCGTTCATCTCAAGCTGACTAAAGAAAGAATCCGGCAAATAAAAGAAGAAGCGCTTCAAAATATCCGGGATGTTGCCGGGGGAAATTGTTTGAATGAATATCTCTGTAGATGATTTTACAAAATCTTCTTTTCTAACATCTTTTTTAGAACCATCTGAATATCTCAAAAAAATTAGTGTTCATACCGCTACGCTGTGATTCAATTGTCATTCCGCTACGCTGTGATTCAATTGTCATTCCGCTATGCTGTGATTCAATTGTCATTCGGTTCGCTGATATTCATTTGTCGTTCGGTTGTAATTCAATATTATGACAATGAATAACCACCGAATGACCACTGTATGACCACTGAATAACTACTGAATAACCACCGAATGACCACTGAATAACCACCGAATGACCATTGTATTACTACCGGATGACATATCAATTAATTAAAAAGAGCAGTAAAGCGTTTTGAAAATTTGTTTAGGACAGCATTTCCTCTTTATTCAATTTTTGGTAGCGAATTTTCCTCCGGGCACGCTGTTCCTGTATAATGGGAATTAAAACAAGCAATAATGAAATCAATGCCAGCCATACCAAATACGGTTGTGTCCAGGAGTAGGCATTTTCAATCCATAGCTGTCTGAATGGAGGAAAAGCGCCTAATCCCAATATCAATACAATCAGCATAAATCCCATTAACCGAACGATGGTTCTGTATTTGTCGGAGGTGCCGGTTACTAACGCTTCAATCTTAATATATTCGGATAAAACAGCAAATCCTAATGGGAAAAATGAAAAAAAGATAGCTGTCGGGAGAATCAACTCGTTGAAATTTCTCAGCAGCGCCACCATTACAAGAGCGCCTAATGCATCCAGAAAAATAACTAAATAATACATATAACCTCCTTTTGTTTTTTTTGTAAAATACTATGGCTGTAAAACTCACTTTACAATTAATAAGAAAATTGCTTGCCAGCAGAATGATTACCGAAAAAAAGCAGGCAATGAAATTGCCATACATTTTTAAGCTGTTGATTATCAGGAATTTTAAATACTACAACTTTCCTGTGCGCTTTTCCCCTTTTTAGAAATATCCCTGAAAGTATTTGCTCAATACGTGGAATAATTTCCACAAAATTTTAACCGGACAGAATTTAAAAAGCGGGAAAGACCCGGACACACTTTTTTCAATGTAGACGACATCAATGAACTCTTGAATCCATTTACTGACAATCTAGAATGGCTTGACCGCGCACATCCTGGCAACTTGTTCCTTTCAGTCGTAAATGGGAAGTATTGTATGTTTATTTGGGTTTCTTTTCCGTGACGTGAACTTCGAAGTAATGGTCTTCAGCCACCAGCACCCATTCCTGGGGTATACTTCCGGAATAGTCAATCCAAATATGATGACCTGCATTAGTGAAATTACCTTCAAGTGTCCGAATCACCATATCCAATTGTGGACACCGGGTGTAATCCGGGCACATCGTTTTTGACATGTACTTAGTGCAAATTTCCACACGTGATATTTCTCCGTCTTGCAGAGACACTTCCATCTTCTCGAAAATATAGAGTACAATCCGTTGCTTGTTTTGAGAAACAAAACAGATGTAGTTGCTGTCATTATCATCGAATACGAAAGGTCCCATCATCTCCGGGCGTTCGAAATTCATTGCATCAATGATATATTCTTTGCTGTACCCGAGATAGTTTTGGGCAAAAGACGGAGCGCTTAAAACTGTCAGTACCGTCAGCAATAAAATCCATTGCTTATGCAATAACCGGCTAATCATTTCAGTCTTCATTTTTTGTATTTTTTCGCATATATGATGAAAGCAATAATTTTCCTGTTTCCGACAGGGCATCCCACCCTAACATGGTCTCCGGGTGTTTTTTTGAAAGAATTTCAGCC
>JBGTCY010000095.1:0-4141 GCA_041748615.1 Chitinophagales bacterium | reverse complement strand
TATTTTGGTGAAGACGAAACCGTGATGGTGCGTGCTTCCGGTACTGAACCCGTTCTGAGAGTATATGCTGAAGCTGCCGATAAAAAACGGGTAAAAGAACTGCTGGAAGCTGCGAAAGAGACTTTGCTCAACAGTTAATATCGTGCTTTTTAAAGGTTTAGCGGTTTTTTTCATGATTAACCAAATACAATCCTTGATTTAGGTAAGTGCAAGTTCTTTAAAAATAGGTATTCTATAGCCCCATGCTTTAGCATGGGGGCTAAAATGATATACCGAGAGTAGTCGAAATTTCGAAGAAAAGAGATGTACTCTCGGTTAATACCGAATGTTTTACCGTTTCATAATTCGAAAACCTGAAATGTTTCGGTATAAAAACCAATTCTGACGGGCTTTAGCCCGTTTTAGCAGGTAAATAGTTTTTTTTTCACAACCTGAAAGCCTGAAAAGTGGAATGTTTGAGTTTTTTACTTATTTTTGCCGACCAATAAAATTTTTAATTAAAAATGGCTCACCACAAATCAGCGATTAAGCGCATCAGGCAATCAGAGAAAAAGCGGACACAAAACCGTTATTACGGCAAAACCACCCGTAATCTCATCGGCAAACTGAGAACCACTTCCGACAAAGCGGAAGCGGAAAAAATGCTGCCCGATGTGGTTTCTAAAATTGACAAGCTGGCAAAGCGCAACCAGATTCACTGGAAAAAAGCGGCAAACCTGAAGTCAAGCCTGAAAGTGCAAATCAATAAAATGAAGTAAATACAATATTTATATTCTAAAAAAGCATACTAAAGAAAGTAGTATGCTTTTTTTATGCTTCAAATTCCGGATTTTTTCTTCATCACTTGTTTTCTTTCTCCTCTTATTCTGTTTTTCTTGGCTTTTGTTTTCTCAGTTTTTACAACTTCAAAAGAACGATTTACTTTCAGAAAATTCTTTTGAGCAAGTTCATCTTCAGATAAGGAAGAAAAATCCTTATCAATAAATTCTATTTCACATTTATCTGGTAATTGATTCACAATTGAAGGATTATCAATAATTTGCCTGACAAAGTCAAAAGTCAGTTCTAAACTTTTTCTTACTGTTTCTTTATTCGTCATTTTTGAGGCGTTTTAGGTATTTTGATTTGTAAAATTCCCATTTATCCTTTATATCTTCCTCTGCGAAGGTAGCGGCTAATTTTAAATCAGAGATTTCAATTCTGGTTTTTTCCTTTCTGCCATTCGGAAAAATAAAATCGCGGTGAAAAAAACCATGAGCGATATCATATCTGACAATTTCTCTCCACTGATTATAAATATAACTTTCATATTGAAATACCAGGTCAATAATTTTACCATTTTCTACAATTAGTTTTATCCTCAATCGCTCATTGCCGGGCTTATCTAATGTTTTAGTAAACTCCTTTTTTGAGGTCATTAGTTTCAATATAATTTCTCAAACTTATATAATTATGATGAGAAATAGTTGTAAGCGCTTTACGCTCAACTATTACCAACTGTTGGTAAAAGTTTTCGCAGGTTTTACCTGTGCTTAATCTGCGAATCTGTGGCAGATTATTTAGAATTCTAAGCTACATTTTTTATTTTTAGGGATGGAAACACCACCCTACAAGTCTAATCTCACCATTAAATCGTGGGCGGAAGATGACCGCCCGCGCGAAAAACTCCTCAATAAAGGTAAAAGCGCACTTTCCGATTCAGAGTTAATCGCCATCCTGATTCGAAGCGGGTCAAGAGAACTTTCTGCTGTGGATTTATCCAAGCGGTTACTGGCAAAAGCGGGCAATAACCTCAATCAGCTTGCCCGCATGAGCGTGGAAGAAATGACCAAAGCTCCGGAGTTGAAAGGTTTGGGTGAAACAAAAGCCATTACCATTCTTGCCGCCCTTGAACTTGGCGCCCGGAGGCAACAATCGGAAGCATTGTTCAAAGACCAGGTGACAAATAGTAAAACGCTTTATGAAATATTGAAACCACGCATGGCAGACCTCGCTCACGAAGAGTTTTGGGTGATTTATCTGAACAAAGCCAATAAAATCCTGCATTTTGAACAATCCAGCAAAGGCGGTATTACCGGAACTGTGGCGGATGTAAAAATCATTTTCAAACGCGCACTTGAACTGCTGGCTTCCAATATCATCCTCGCGCACAATCATCCGTCAGGCAACAAACAACCCAGCCAGCAGGATATTCAACTCACAAAAAAAATGAAAGATACCGGCAGGATTATGGACATTGAAGTGTTAGACCACATCATCGTTTGCGAAACGGATTACTTCAGCTTTGCGGATGAAGGGATGATGGGGTAATATTCTTAATTCTGAAATCCTTACCACGCTTTTGATAATTTGTTGATGATACATACTTCCGAACAGGTGCTCATCCAACCCCAGAGCTACATGCCCGAAAAAACCGCTACATCGAATTCCTGCAAGAGGGGTTGGATAAGTTCAGGAATGGGAGGAATTCGTAAAAAATCTGATTGTTCATTATCTCTTGTGACCAACTTCCTGAAAATTCCGGGATAGCCCTTTTTTTATTCTATTTTTATCCCCATTCAATCATGTAATAATTATGACTAAGAATAATATATATAAAAGTTTGATGCCTCACCTCATCGCTGTTGGAATATTTACGGTGTTGACATGGGCATATATGTTACCTGTATTACAGGGCAGTAAGCTGGCTCAGCATGATGTGGTTCAAGCTTTAGGTATGCAGCAGGAAATCAGGGAACATTATGATAAAACAGGTGAATGGTCATTATGGACTGGAAGCATGTTTGGAGGAATGCCGGTTTACCAGATTTACATGCACTACCCTTCAAACTTGCTGACACAGATTATTTTATTTATCAAGTATCTGTTTCCGGATAATACAGAACTTGTTTTTTTAATGTTTTTGGGAGTTTATATCCTGACTTTTGTGGTAACTAAAAATCCGTGGGTAGCGATACTAAGTGCAATCGCTTTTACATTTTCATCCATCAATTTTATCAATATTGACGCGGGTCACGGTTCCAAAGTGAGGGCTATTGCATTGATGGCGCCCATCCTTGCAGGATTTTTTGCTGCATTCAACGGCAGGTACTTAGTTGGCTTTGCAATCGCAGTTGTGGCATTAGCGCTGCAAATCCGGTCCAATCATTTTCAAATTACCTATTATACTTTCATAGCAGCGGGTCTGATTTCTTTATTTTATTTAATTCTTGCTTTGAGGGAGAAAAAAATTGCAGAGTTTTTAAAATCATTAGTGCCTATCAGTCTGGCTGTCATACTTGGTATTTGCTCTAACGTGAGCCAGCTTTGGACTACTTATGAATATGCTAAAGACACGATTCGGGGTGGCACTTCAGAATTATCTCAAAACCGCACTTCAGGATTGGATAAAGATTATGCATTTAGCTGGAGTTATGGAAAACTGGAAACTTTCACACTCTTAATTCCAAACTTCATGGGAGGTGCTTCCCAGGAAAGTCTCGGAGAAAATTCAAATCTTGCTGTTGAACTTTCTAAAAAGGGAGTTCCAAAAAATCAGATTAATAAAATCGTGAGCGGTGTGCCCACATATTGGGGTAATCAGCCTTTTACTTCCGGTCCGACATATTTTGGAGCAATTACCTGTTTTTTATTTGTTTTTGGAATGTTCCTGATAAAAAATCCTGTGAAATGGGTGATGTTGATTATCGGAGTGCTTTGCATGTTTTTATCTTGGGGGAAAAATTTAGAATGGTTCAACATACTTTTCTTTGAATATTTTCCGATGTATAATAAATTCAGAACTCCGGCTATGATTTTATCTGTGACAAACCTGATGTTTGTTTTTATTGCCGGATTAGGAATTTATGAATTAATCAGTAAGAAATTTTCGAATGAACATTTAATCAATAGTTTGAAATATTCATTGGGGTTAACTGCCGGCATTACGCTATTAATGGGTATCGGTGGCAGCATGTTTTTTGATTTTAAAGCAGAGGTTGACCAACAATTAGCACAAGGAGGATGGCCCATTGATGCGATTCGCGCTGACCGTGCTGACATGATGCGAACAGATGCTTTGCGTTCTTTAGCTTTTATTTTAGCATCGGGCGTATTGATTTGGGCATTTATTCAAAGTAAAATAAAATCAACTTACTTCCTG
>JBGTCY010000094.1:0-7063 GCA_041748615.1 Chitinophagales bacterium | reverse complement strand
TGGGAATTGTGATTGATTGTGATGCTAATATCACTAATTTTTCTTTGGGCTGTAACAATCCTTTCGCTTTCTTTTTTTTAAATAATACCTTGACAAGCGATTTTGAAATTTCTCTAACTTCATTTTCAACAGGAACAATTTCATTCCCATAAAATACCAGACAATCGTCCATCGTTTTTTCTTTTTCCTTCAAATTCTTCCTTAGTGTTTCAACCTTTTTCGTAAGGCGATTGAAGGTTTGCTGGGACTTTGTCAACAGTTTTTTTGATTGATTCCCAATCACGAGTTTGATCTGTTTTTCTTTAAGCGCTGATTCCGGCACGTCAAAAAGATTTCCTTGTTTCATAAAATGTATGATATTAATGTTTTAAATTTATTTCGTATAAGCGTAGTAAAAAAAGCAATCTTTAAAACCGCTTTTGTTTTCCAAATTTATCACTGCAAATCACGACATACCACCCCTGTTGATAAATTCCGCTTAAAATGAACTTTTTTTTTCTGAATACTTCATTTTAAATCACTATTGATCGAATGATTTGGGCTAAAGCCCTTCAGAATTGATTTTTATAATTTAACCCCACGCTTAAGCGTGGGGCTATAAAATACCCATTCCTATAAGGCTTTACCCCAAAACAATTATTTTAATTGGTCAATTGTGATTTCAAATCATATTTTTAAACCAAATTAAGAATTGAAAAAAAATGAAATGAAAAATAAACTCTTCTTGTTATGCGCAACCTGGCTTGGATTATATTCAATACATCCAAACGTAACAGCCCAGACTTTTGATTCCCTGTATGTTGACGGCAATTTGTATGCAAAACTTAAAGATACAGTGACCGTTCCTTTCAACCTTCAGTCATCTCCCCTGAACGCGCTTGTCCCTGTTTATGGATTAGATTCTCTGTATTGGCCCTTTCGTGGTTACAACCAATCGCTTGACCAGATTTACCGGCTGGTTTTTACTGAAATTCAATTGACCACCGCGCTCATTTCTGCGCTGGAAACAATTCCTGAAATCGAATATGTGGAGCAAGTGCCCCTTTACAAAAATGAAGCATTGCTGCCGAATGATTTTCATCCTAACCAATGGCATCTTACAAAAATCAATGCAGAAGCCGTCTGGAATATTTCACAAGGTTCGGGACAGGTTGTGATTGCGATTGTTGACAATGGCGCGTTACTCAACCACGAAGACCTTGCCTCAAATATTTGGGTGAATCCCGGGGAGATTCCGAACAATGGGTTGGATGACGACCTGAATGGTTTTCGGGATGATATTCACGGATTTGATGTGGCGGACAATGATAACAACCCGAATCCGCCACCGGGCATTAATAACAACAGCGGATTTGTGCATGGGACACATTGCGCGGGTATCGCTTCTGCGGTCACCAACAATGGAAAAGGCATAGCTTCCATTGGTTTTAACGTGAAAATTATGGCTGTGAAATGCACCCGCAACAACGGAGATGAACGCATTTTGTCACACGCTTATGAAGGAGTGTTTTATGCGATGCGTGCCGGTGCGGATATTATCAGCATGTCATTCGGGGGAGAGGGTTTTTCAGTAACCGGTCAATCCATTATCAACGCTGCACACAACACCGGCAAAGTACTGATAGCCGCTGCCGGAAACGAAAACGTCAATATTCAATTTTTTCCGGCAGCGTTTCCCAATGTTATTGCAGTTGGCGCGACCGATTTCAACGACCAGAAAGCCTCTTTTTCCAACTTCGGAACATGGATTGACCTGATGGCTCCGGGTGTCGCGATTTTCAGCACACTTGCCGGCTCTGTTAATTCTTACGGAAATTCCAGCGGCACTTCAATGGCTTGTCCGTTGGTTGCCGGATTAGCGGGACTCATCCTTTCCGAAAGACCAAATTTCACCCCGGCTCAGGTCAAACAAGCTTTAATGAACGGATGCGATAACATCAGTTTGCTCAATCCGGGATTTTCAGGTCAAATAGGGGTGGGCAGAATCAACGCGTTTAAAACTTTATCACTCATCAGCGGAACTTCAAGTCCTGAAATCAATTCGAGTTTTGATGTTTATCCCAACCCCTTTCATGATGAAGTGAGAATTTTTACCAATGAAATTAAACAGCGAGATTTAACGATTGAAGTATTTGACAGAATGGGAAAATCTGTTTTCTATGCCAAAAAAAATATGACACAGAATGAAATTCAACTTTCATTGCGGGATTTATCATCCGGCATTTATTTTTTGCAAATGAAAAACAAAACATTTTTTCAGGTTAAGAAAATTGTGAAAAATTAGCTGCCCATTTTTTTAATCTAATATCTAAAATCTAATATCTGCAAATGTCGTCTTCAAATTGCGGATGTTACTTTAATTACTTTATTAAGAAATAATATGTATGAAAGCGGAATTTCAAAAATTAAAAGATGAAATTATTTCCTGCGAAAAATGTCCGCGACTTTCTCAATATATCCGCAAAACAGCGCTTCAAAAAGTGAAAAGATTTAATGACTGGGAATACTGGGGCAAGCCGGTTCCGGGCTTTGGCGATAGGCAGGCGGAAGTTTTCATCATTGGTCTTGCACCCGCGGCACATGGTGGTAATCGTACCGGCAGAATGTTCACGGGCGATTCGTCCGGTGACTGGTTGTACAAAGCGCTTTATGAAACCGGATTCGCGAATCAACCGGAGAGTTTCAGCCGGGATGATGGGCTGGTTCTTCAAAATGTGTTCATCAGTGCGGTAGCCCGTTGTGCCCCGCCAGACAACAAGCCTTTGCCGCAAGAAATTGAAAATTGCTCCGCGTATCTTCAGCGGGAAATGGGATTATTAAAGTGCGTAAGAGTGATTGTTTGTCTCGGTCATCTTGCCTTCAACCGGTTCTGTAAAATGCAAAACATCAAAGGATTGGTTTTCGCTCATGGCAATCAATTTAAATTGGAAGACGGGATTACGCTTGTGTGTTCCTATCATCCCAGCAGGCAAAATACCAATACGGGCAGGTTGAAATGGGATGAATGGTTAAAGGTTTTTCAAGATGTGAGAAAAATTTCTCTTGTTTGAAGCATTGTTTAGCTGAATCCTGTTGTCCCTCGACACCCGTCCCACGTTCCTATTAAAATAAATGTAAAATCTGCAAAAATCATACACCCGCGTTGTAAAGCAAAAAAACGGTACTTTGAGAAAATCATAAGTTTGCTTCATTGAACAATGGAAATCTACCTGATTCTCTTCACTCTTATTTTATCCGCTTTTTTTTCCGGCATTGAAATCGCCTACGTTTCCGTCAATAAACTGAAAGTCGAACTCATGAAACAGCAGGGTTCTGTTTCAGGCAGATTGCTTGGGTTGGTTACTAATTCTCCTTCTCATTTTTTAGGGGCAATGCTCATCGGGAATAACATTGCCCTGATTGTTCTGAGTATCATGATGGCGAAAACTCTTGAACCGGTCATTGAATATTATTTGCCGATTTCATTGAATACCGAATTGTCAGTCCTCCTGATTCAAACTTTTATCACAACAATCTTAGTGTTGATTTTCGGAGAGTTTCTCCCGAAAGTAATTTTCCGCATTCATCCTGACGCTGTGCTGCGTTTTTTTTCATTTCCGATTGCATTTGCTTATTACCTGCTTTACCCGTTAGTACAATTCATTATTTATATCACGCACCTCTTGTTAAAAATTTTTTTTAAAGTGAATTACAGCCAAAACCAACCTGTTTTTTCACATGTTGACCTTGAACATTTCATTAATCAGTTTGTAAAAAGTCCTGAAGAGGAGGAAGAAATCAACGCGGAAATTTTTGAACGCGCCTTATATCTGAAAGAAGTGAGAGCGCGCGAATGTATGGTGCCCCGTACAGAAATCGAAGCGCTTGATGTCAATGCTACTTTGGATGAGTTAAGGGTAAAATTTGCGGAAACGCGCCTGTCCAGAATCATTATTTATGACGAAAATATTGATTCCATCCTTGGCTACGTGCATCATTTCGACTTGTTGAAAATTCCGGGGAGCATTCGTGAAATTCTTTTTCCGATCAAAGTGATACCCGAATCCATGTTTGCTAAAGACATTCTGAACCTTTTCATGAAAGACCATAAAAGCATCTGCTGGGTCGTAGATGAATTTGGCGGCACAGCGGGTATTGTGACGATGGAAGATGTGCTGGAAGAAATTTTCGGAGAAATCAAAGATGAGCATGACACCGAAGAATTTCTGGAAAAACAAATTTATGAAGACGAATACATTTTCTCAGGCAGGCTGGAGATTGATTTTCTTAATGAAAAATACAACCTGAATATTCCGGAAGGAGAATATGAAACGCTGGCAGGTTATATCTTATCTAATCATGAAAACATTCCTGAGAAAGGAGAAGAAATTTTCGTTGACCGGTTTAAGTTTAAAATTCTCAATGTAGGTGAAACCCGCATTGAATTGGTTCGCATCAAAATACTTCCTAAAATTCATATCGGAGAATAATTAACAATCGGATAGTTTTATAGGTATGGTGTAGTTAAATAAAAATGCTGCAGTTGATTGATGTGTTCAACTCCCAATGTTCCGTTTTCAACAAGATTGTTCAATGAGCGTTTTGCGATGGCGTAGGAAATGTTCATCATTTTCATGTATTCTTTGATTGTGATGAAATCATTTTCCCTCAGATAATTCATTAAACTTTCATTTTCATCCATGACAATCGGTATGGGCTTCAGATTAAATTTATCGGCAGCGGATTGTTCCGAATGGTCAGGCACCAGGATGCTTTGGTCGCGCACCCTCACATAATGATTCCAGTCACCCATTTCATCTAATGCCCTGTGTTCCGATTTACTTTTGTCAATCTCCGCGATTAAAACATCCATTCCTTTTTCTTCCATTGTCATGAACCTGATAAACACCGGAGGGTCGCAATATTTTTTTCCTGCCTGAATCATCATAAACTTTTCCTGTTCCACATCCACACCGGCTACCTCACCTTCATCATTCACACCAATCAAAATTCTTCCGCCTTCGGTGTTGGCAAATGCAACGATAGTACGCGCAATTTTGTGCAAACCGGTAATCCGCAGTTTGAAATCCAACTGCTGGTCTTCACCGTTTTTGATGAGTTGATAAATTGCTGATGAACGCGGCATTTTGTTGAACGACACTATTTTTACTCAATGCTATATTAACTAATTTACAAACCTTCATGGAAAACATTCAGGTCATCCACAATAAAGCTGCGCGGTTGTTTATCTTCCTGGGCGGTTTTTTTATCGCCAACGCGCTAATCGCAGAGTTCATTGGCGTCAAAATATTTTCATTGGAGAAATTGCTGGGGTTTGAGCCGATGGAAATCACCATTTTCGGTGTGCCGCGATTAGCCTTCAACCTCACAACGGGTGTCCTCTTGTGGCCCTTTGTTTTTGTTTTGACGGATGTCATCAATGAATATTACGGAAAGCGGGGCGTTCGATTGCTATCATTTCTCACGGTGGGATTAATCTCCTATGCGTTCATCATGTTTTATCTCGGCATCAACACACCACCGGCAGATTTCTGGCCCCAATCTCATTTTTCAAATCCTTCATTGACGCTGGAAGAGCAGGAAGAAATCCGTTCAAAAGTGAGTGATTACAATTATGCCTACCGGCTCGTGTTTGGTCAGGGTTTGTGGATTATCATCGGTTCATTGGTCGCGTTTCTCATTGGGCAGTTCGTGGATGTGTTTGTGTTTCACCGGTTTAAAAAAATCACCGGGGAAAAAATGATTTGGTTGCGCGCCACCGGCTCAACCCTCGTATCTCAATTCATTGACAGTTTTGTGGTGCTTTTTATCGCGTTCTATATTGGAGCGGGCTGGGACATTACGCTTGTGTTTGCTATTGGCGTTGTAAATTATATTTACAAATTTGTGATGGCGATATTGTTAACCCCGCTCATCTATCTGTTGCATTTTATCATTGATAATTTCCTGGGAGAGAAACTTGCAAAAGAGTTAAAGGAATATGCCATGAAAACCAGTTAAAAACCGAAAGTTGACTTCATAAACGAAAATAATCCAGTATGATTTTTCATATCGCCACTGAATCTGAATGGAATAAAAATCGGGATTCGGAATTTTATGTTCCTGAAAAATTTAAAGCGGAGGGCTTTATTCATTGCTCCACAAATGAACAAATTGAAAATACCGCAAACCGTATTTTTCATGCGCATCAAAAAATTATGCTCTTGTGCATTGATGCAGACAAGGAAAATGAATTTACAAAATTTGAAAATCTCGAAGGCGGCACTGAATTATATCCGCATCTCTATCGAAAACTCCCTAAAACCAGTATCAAGAAATCTCTTTTGCTTTTAAAAAATGAAAAGGGTGGGTTTACGATTCCATCATTTTAAAGAAAATGCACAATTTATTTCATGAGGTATCTTAAAATATTGAATCTTTTCGCTTTCACGCTACTTGTTTTTAATACTTCTGCTCAATCGCGCTTCAATGATTTTTTAGTGCTGGATAATCAGGATACCATTTACGGCAGGTTTCACACCACGAATCCTCAATTTGCCGCAATCAGTAATAACATAATACTCATAACCGAAATCGGCAGGGAAGAATTCAGGCGTATGGATGTCATCGCTTTGAAATATGGCAATCAGCATTTTGTTTCCAGAACTTTGAAAATTAAAAACCGTGTTTTACCGCCACGTTTTTTTCTGCTGGTGGATGGTGGTGCGATTAATATACTGCTCGATGTGAGAGATACTGAGGATATGATTTTAGAATTGGAAAATAAGCGGCTGATACATTTTAATAAGAAGTCGTTTCATGAAACCATTCTGCCGCATCTGCTGCAGCAACCCGCGTTTGCTGAACGCTTCGCCAAAGCGGAAATAAAATTTCCTGCCAACCGGACGCAACGGATTGCTTTAATCATTGATTTGGTAAAGTTTTATAACCGTGTGGTGGAAAAGAAATAAAGTTTTAAACACTTCATTCTTATTGCTCAAGGATGATATATTCTCAACGCCTTTTTCATCACCTCTTCTTTTTTCAGGCTCGTTGATTTGATTTGTTTTTGCTGATACATCAA
>JBGTCY010000093.1:0-8841 GCA_041748615.1 Chitinophagales bacterium | reverse complement strand
AAAAAGTGACTATTTGGAATAGCTAAACAAGTAGTTGAATATCTGGTGTTTTTTATTTAGAAGTATTCCTGAATTGAGTAGAGTTTGTTCATTTGCTGTTTCATTACTTTGTCAGGCGTTAATTTCATAATGGTTTTCATTATCAACTGACCAAAACTACTATGAGCCATTTGTCCAAATCTCCAGGAGTTATTTACCACGTAGTCAACTTTTTCTCGTCTGGCTGATTCAAATAAATCCAAAGCCAGTTCCATTGGATTATTTTTTGCCAAAATGTTTGCTAAATAATAAGCATCTTCTATTCCTTGTCCTGCTCCTTGTCCCATATTTGGGGTAGTGGCGTGTGCTGCATCACCTACCAAAACCACTTTGTCTTTATGCCATTTATCTAACCTTTTGAGGTCAGAAATATCAGTTCTAATGATTTTTTCCGCATTGGTATGGTCAATGATTTTTAGGACTAAAGGATGGAAACCTTTATAAAACTGTTGTAACTCAGATTTAATTGTATCGGTATTATCAGTTCCATTTTGTTTGGCATTGATTACAGCAAACCAATAAACTTGATTTTCTGTTATTTGAGAAAAACCAAATCTTATCTTATTGCCCCAACTCTCTATGCCTGAGTTTTGAAATTCTTTTGGTAAGCTAATATCAGAAATGCCTCTCCAACAAGTTTGACCTGAAAATCTTTTTGAAGTACTTAAAAATATATTGTTTCTAACCTTTGAGTTTATTCCATCGGCACCTACGAGCAAATCAGTTACTATTTCATTATCGCCAATAGAAATCGTCACTTGATTTTCACTATACTGCAATGAATTGAATTCGTGTCCTAGTTTAACAGTGTTTTTAGGTAAGGCTTCATACAATATTTTTTGTAGAGTCGCTCTGTGAATAGCTACAATTTTATTACCTTTTTCGTCTTTCACAACCTCCTTTGCAGTTTTTTTAAAGGGCACTAATTGTGAGTTTGTTATATCTACTTGGTCTAACAGCGTACCACTCTCTCTGACGAGTGCACCCAGCCCTAACCAATCTAAAACTTTTAGTGCGTTGGGTTGCATCCAAATACCTGCTCCAACTTCATTTAGTTGTTTTGCTCGTTCATACACTTCGCACTGAAAGCCAAGTTTGTTTAGAGCTAAAGCAGTCGTTAAGCCTGCAATTCCTCCACCAATTATTGTTATTTTCATTTATGTCATTTTTTAAGTTACTGCCAACGTTTGGCCTGAATAGTGAATATAGTTCTTTATTTCATGATAGAGAAGCCCAGAGAGTGAAAGCCCGTTGGATATTTATCCTACGGGTTGAAAGTCTCTCCACGCCCTGATAGCACCGGGGAAGCATAGCAAGTCGCAAAGCCTTCCCCGTACTTGATACGGGGGTGGATCATCGTGAGGTGAGCACTGAAGTAAGCGAGCCTGCGAAGATGTGTATTGACCCCGCTACAAGTGCGGGGCAGGCTGAAACCACATACGGAGGCTGTAAAGGATGGATGAGTGTGCACAGCTACACGAAGTCCGAAGAATACCAAAGTCCTGTGCAGTAGATGTGGCAAGCATACATCGAAGGGTATTCATCTTACCGGGGGAGGTCTTGGTTCCAACGGGCTAAAGAGCGGTCATGGTATGCTTAATGAACCGTCCCGATTGAATCGGGATGGTGTGAGAGCCTCTCCCCGTCACCGACAGGTGGCGGGGCGGGCTACTCGATTAGGGGCAGTTTTTTTTTCAATCACTTACTATCAATTTCCCCTCAACTTTGCGCTCCTCATTGGTCACATGATATACATAAATTCCTGCTGCTAACCCTGAAATGTCAATCGTTTTGGTTTTGTCGGAAAATGTTAGTGTCATTTTTATTTTCCCTGTTAAATCAAATAATGTAAATATTGATGAATGGTTATTGTCCGAATTAATATTGATAAAATTTTTGGAGGGGTTTGGCAATACTTTTACTGAGCCAATTTTGTCAGGAATATTAATGCCAACAAAGCCAAAACATTCGTCTCCCCAAAGTGGTACGTTGTTTTCAGTCATGCAAATAGGAATTTCCCAAAATCCAATTCCCTTAACAATAGGAAATTGAAGTCCTTGTGACCCGCCAACACTTTCGATATAATTTTCGCCATTGTTAAGAAAAAAAATCTTTCGCACCGCTCCGTTCAACAAAGTTGTTGTTCCCGTGCTATCAATAATGAGGGTAGAACCCTGTCCAGCATATTGGGAATTTAATGTGTCTCCCGCTGACAAGTTGAAGTCATAAAATAATTCGTCCTGATCGTTATTATAAACAAAGACTTTTTTAGCCAAGGTGTCCTCTCTAATAAATATACCTGTTATCCAATTTAAACTCGGGTCAACTACAAATGGTGGACAATATGGTCCAGGATTCACTGGTATAATGGGATAAGTGCGAATAGTATTGTATTGGTAACCTGAAATTGTAATATTGCCCTGAAAGAAATAACGGTTACCCCCGATTAAATTACACGTTGCACCCGAACCGTGCATTACATCCCAAATAAGATTAGGTCTTATCAATGGGTTATAGTTTTGTCCATGAGTAGACGAAAAAAATAATGTAAGCAACAAAGTCCAATAGTATTTTTTCATGATGAAAAATTTAGAACTAAGAATGAAGCTTAATAAAAGCGTCAATTGCCCCTAACTTGTTTTTACTTGAAATAGCCCATTTTCCCTATTTCAGGAAACATGCCATTCCAGGTTGTTTTCCTGAGGTGACTTCAATATTTCAATTTCAAGAATCACCTAAACTAAAATCTTTATTTTAAATATCCAAATCATCTAATAGACTTTTTAACCCGTAGGATAATTATCTATCGGGTTGTATTTCGCTCACCATTTTGTTAACGCTTTAATATCAATCCGGCAATACATTCGTTTCATGTAAATCCAAAACCGGAATACCAACCAATGCCTTCTCTCTCTGCCTGATTTTTCCTGTCGTGAAAAGCGTATTTCTGATGAAGAACAGCGGGATGCTATATAAGAACACGCTCTTTCTTTCTTAGAATAGAGGCATGTTTAACCAGAATCGGTGATTTCTAATTAAGATAATGTACGTTCCTTACAAGAACCGGTTCTTTCTTGTATAGAAATGAGACATTCTCAACAAGACTGATGTATTTCTTGTTTAGAATTGAGGCGCGCTTAAAAAGAATAGGGGAATTCTTGTTTAGAAATGGAGTATTCTAAACAAGAATGCCGTCAATCAATTACACTTTCACACGGATGTTTTCTATTTTATACATCATCTCGTGATTATTTTAAATTATTTTGATTGATGTGTAACTATTATCTATAGATGACGTATCACTATTTTTTATTCTTAACTCTTAAAAGAAGAAAATGATGATACGCGTTCGTTTTTCGCATTTCATAAAAATGAAACCCTCCGACCTTATCGTGAAAGCACAGGATATCGTCAACGGGGTAGGCAGCATGCCTCATGTTTTTCCCAACCCCATGCCGCCATTGGCAACCATCACCACGGTTATCGGGCAGTTTCAAACGCGCACGGTTGACGCTGAAAACGGTGACCGCGACAAAATCCGCGTGCGTAATATCGCTCGCGAAGTGTTGCTGAGTCAGTTGTTCGAGTTGAGCCAATACACGATGATGATGAGCCATTCCAACACAAACGGCAAAGAGCTGATTGAAAATGCAGGTTTTGATGTGGCGCGCAAGCGGCATCCCCTCGGGTTATTGCCTGCACCGCTCAATGTGCTTTCAGCATTATCAAAGGAACCGGGCGCGGTGGACCTCAAATGGAAAAGGGTCTATGGTGCGCGTTCCTACCAGGTGGAGTTTATCGAGGGTACGGAGGTAGGTCCGCAGGCGGAGTGGAAAATACTCGGAACAAGCTCAAAGCGCAAATTCAACGCCTCCGGTTTACAGCCCGGTCGGTTTTACTCATTCCGTGTACGCGCATACGGGGTGGCAGGCTATTCCGCTCCGTCCGAAGTGACGACAAGCGTGGTGGGGTGATTTAGTCAACGGTCAACGGTCCACGGTCCACGGTGCTCGTGTAAGCATTGAGGTAATGTGAGTGGATTTAACAAAAAAGCTGATTATCAGCACTTGTGATAATCAGCTTTTTAAAAAAAGTGCTCAGGGCGGGACTCGAACCCGCAAGCCTTGCGGCATACGCCCCTCAAACGTACGTGTATACCAATTCCACCACCTGAGCGGTTAAGGGAGGGCAAATTTAATTGATTTTTTCTTCGATAAAAAAATGAAAATTAAATCGCCCGGCTGCCGGCAAATGATTGTTCAAGAATCCCATGCAGGTCGGCAGGGGAGTAGTTAACGGATTTCATGGTTTTATTGTCGGAAGTCCGGTAAACAAGGTAAAATCCGTCAACTTCCCGATAATAAGATTCGGTGTTGTGGTTTTCACGATAATGGAGAATAGTCGCTTCCGCTTCATCAGGTGTCTTGCAGGCTTTGCTCATGTTGGAGCGTTGTACTTCGTCAAATAAACGGCTGAACTGATTGCCCAAACCGAACTCGAGCACCGCGCCTGACAAAACGTATTGCAAATCACACAGCGCGTCAGCCGCTGCAACAAGGTCGTTTTGTTCAACGGCATCTTCCAATTCCTTTAATTCTTCGGCAAGCAGTGAAAGCCTGAGCCGGCATCTTTCCGGAGCAGGCATGGCGGGTTGTTCAACTACAGGATGGCGAAATGTCCTGTGAAACGCGCTGACATGGTTGAGGGCATTGAGTTCTTTCATGTTTTTTTTTCTTGCAAGAAAGAGGTATTGACCGAATTTATTCCAAAGAGTTCATCACAGGATGTGGATTGGGAAAGCTGTAAAATAACTTACATATCGTTTTCAAAGCCCCCCTAAAAAAATCACAAAAAATAATTCACAAAAAACAAATAATCTTCAATTCTGAAAATTTAAAATTCACAAGCAATCTAATATCTAAAATCTAATTTCTTATTGCAGATGGGACAAATTAGGGATGTTTTTTGGACAACATTACTTGCGTTGGTTTGAAATTTCCCTTTTTTGGCATTGGAATTTATTTGTTTTTTGCTTTTTGAGAATTGTTATATCCATTGAATGGATTCTCCTGTAACAAAAAAGCAGCAACTATCCTCTCACTTTGTCCAATAAATCGTTGAGCGTTTTGATTTCCTGCGGGCTGAGGGTGGTCAGGATTTTTTCCAGCGCGTCCATTTTATCATCTATTTCGGCAAGCAGTTCCATGCCGGAGGTTGTGATGACAACGTCCGCCTGCCTGCGGTCTTTCGGGGAATCTTTCCGCTCCACATATCCCTTCTTTTTGAGTTTGTCCACTAAGCGAGAGGCATTGGACATCTTGTCGAGCATGCGCTCCATCAGCAGGTTGATGGAAGCGGGCTGGGGATGTTGCCCCCTGAGGATGCGGAGGATGTTGAATTGCTGCAGGGATAATCCGAAAGTTTTCAGAAAGCGGATATGTGAGTTTTTGACCCAGTTTCCGGTGAAGATGAGGTTCACGGCAAGCCGGTGGTGTTCATTTCTGAATTTTTTCTGATGGATTTCTTCTTCAAGTTTCATGGGAAAGTTCTTCTCACTTTATCACAACATCTTTCACCACCTTTTCACCGGCAGCTTCATTGGCGAGATCGATGATTTTGTCGCGGGCGTAACTTAATTCATTTTTCAGCGCGGGATTGTCCATGTAAATAAATAAAACTCCTTTGCTGACATGAATTTTTCGGGTGTGTTTGGCAATGGTTTTTCCCATCGTTTTTTCCCACGTGGTGGAAATCCTTGTTTCCGCCACTTTTTCACGGATGTTCAGCGAATCAAACATCTGGTTGAGCGCCTGTTTAATGGATTTTTGATTGTGGTCTGACATGGATGGATCTGCTATCAGATTTTAGATTTTAGATTTTAGATGTTAGTCGCTTTCATAAAAAAACTTATACCGAAACAACTCAGGTTTTCGAATAATGAAACGGTAAAACATCCGGTATTAACCGAGAGTACATCTCATTCCTTCGGAAATTCGACTACTCTCTGTGTACAAACAAGTTGTCTTTTTTTTAAGCACCAAAAAAACAATTTACAAAAAACAAATAATACACAATTTTAAAAAATCAAAACATAAATCAATCCGGACACCCTGTATTGTTGGTTTGAAGTTTTCATTTTTTTATTGGAATTTATTTGTGATTTGTTTTTCGTGATTTGTAATTTTCAATTTGACAAAAAAGGTAGCCCTTACAGGGCTTTTTAGTGTTTCGTCAGCAGGATTGTAAGTCTTAAAGTTTACACACATGCCTGACATCTAACATCTAGAATCTAATGTCAACATTACAAAAGAAGGGTTATCTTAAAAGAAAGTACAGAATCAGGAATTCTTTTTCCGGGTTTCGATTTCGTCTCTGATTCTCACCGCCTTTTCGTATTCTTCATTTTTCAAGACTAATGACAGCAGTTCGGAAAGCTGTTTTTCGGAAAGTTTTGAGAGATGCTTGGTGTCTTCCAGTGTGACTTCTTCCGTTTTCACTTCAACCTTTTCTTTTTCCTTCGCGGGTGGATTTTCACCGGAAGTGATTTGGTCTTCCAATAAAATACCCGCCTGGCTCAGGATTTCTTCATAAGTGAAAATGGGGCAGTTGAACCGCACCGCGAGCGCGATGGCGTCAGAAGTGCGGGAATCAATTTCCACCACCGAGTCTCCGATTTTACAAATCAGCAGCGCGTAAAAAATGCCTTCTTTCAGATTGCTGATGATAATATCAAGCAGTTCGATATTGAAGGTGTCAAACACATTTTTAAACAAGTCATGCGTCAACGGTCGTCCGGTGTGCATTTTCTCGATTGCCACCGCGATAGCCTGCGCTTCAAAACCGCCAATGACAATGGGCAGCCGCCTTCTGCCATTTACTTCTTCCAACACCACTGCATAGGAATGGGATTGAGTAATGCTTTGTGTCAGCGAAACGATTTCGAGCGGTATTTTTTTCATTTCCGAATTTTCTGCTTTGCAGATCAGCAGATAAAGTTAATTATTACTTGCAAAGTATTTTTTAAAAGCCTCATTCAATTTTGGAACAACTTCAAAGGCATCACCTACGATCCCGTAATCGGCATATTTAAAGAATGGCGCTTCCGGGTCGTTGTTGATGACAACAATGTATTTGCTGCCACTGACACCTGCAAGATGCTGTATTGCACCTGAAATACCAATCGCGATATAGAGATTAGGGCGAACGGTCAATCCTGTCTGTCCCACATGCTCATGATGCGGACGCCAGTGGACATCGGAAACGGCTCTGGAACACGCGGTAGCAGCGCCCAGCATTTTTGCCATTTCTTCAATCATGCCCCAGTTTTCAGGACCTTTCAACCCTCTACCCGCGGAAACGACAATCTCGGCTTCCGGCAACGGAACTCCCTGTGATTCTTTCTCTACATTTAAAAACTGAATCGCAAAATCTTTCTCAGAAAGTTCAGGGGTGAAAGCTTCGATAGCCGGAGTTTTTTCTCCCAGTTCAACCTGGAGTGAGTTGGGGTTGAGGGAAATAATTTTCACAGGCGTGTTGATGACAAAATTTGCGAAACCTTTGCCGGAAAACACGCTTTTTCTCACCGTGAATGCAGCATTGGTTTCGGGTAAGCTGATAGCGCCAGAAACCAATCCCGCTTTCAGTCGCGCGGATAAACGGGGACCGAGCGCCTTGCCATTGGAGGTGAAGGAAAGCACCACCACTTCAGCGTTGATTTTAGCAACCGCCTGTGCAATCGCTTTGGTAAAAGCGCCTGAATCAAAATGGTCAAAGCGGGCGTCACTGAGATGCAACACTTTATCCGCTCCGGCTTTTCCTAAAGATGAAATTTCTTCCTGTGAAAGAGTTCCGAGTACAACAGCGGTTACTTCTTTGCCGGTTTGCTGACCGATTTTCGAACCGTAATAAACCGCTTCTCTTGCCGCTTTTTTTATTCTGCCGTCAGCGCTTTCGGCATAGACTAATACGCTCATCTTTAGATCATTTTTGCTTCGTTATGTAATAAATTCACCAATTCCTGCACATTGTCGGGCTGAATAAGTTTTACAGCGCTTTTTTGCTTGGGAAGTTCATAGGATACTACAGCAGTAAAATTTTCCGCTGCGGCAGGCGCGACAACAGCGAGGGGTTTGGTTTTAGCCGCCATGATGCCGCGCATGTTCGGAATCCTTGCCTCCGCTAATCCTTTATTCGCGCTCACCACTAAAGGCAGGTTGACTTTCAGCACTTCCTTGCCGCCTTCAATTTCCCTTTTTACGGTAGCCGTTGTTCCTTCGATTTCAAGGGAAGTAGCCAAGGCAACATATGGCAGGTCGAGCAATTCCGCGATGACTCCGCCAACAATGTAGCCGTTGTAACTGATGGTTTCTTTGCCGGTGAAAATGATGTCAAAACCCTTGTCTTTCGCATAAGCAGCGATTTGCGCGGCAACAAAATAAGCGTCATCGGGTTCAGCGTCAATTCTGACGGCATCATCCGCTCCAATCGCCAATGCTTTTCTGATAACCGGGTCAACATCCGTTTTGCCGACATTAATCACAGTAACAGAGCCTCCGAGTTTTTCTTTCAATTCCAACCCGCGCACTAAGGCATACCATTCGTCTGTCGGATTGATAATCCATTGCACATTATCATCACTGAATTTGGTGTTGTTATCTTTAAAATTAATCTTGGTGGTAGTGTCCGGTACTCTGCTGATACATACTAAATTCTTCATCATGGATTGTTTTTTTTAATTGCCCTGCGAAAATAAACTTTTCTTAAAACTAATCAGGGCAATTAAAGATTTCATGTGCGTAAGAA
>JBGTCY010000092.1:0-11572 GCA_041748615.1 Chitinophagales bacterium | reverse complement strand
TTACTGTGGGCAGTGGGCTGTCAACTGTGGACTGTCGTCTGTCGTCCGTGGACTGTCGTCCGTGGACTATCAAACACGGACAATCAACCACGGACTTCACGCCTTGACAAAAATCAACGACTTTTCTTTCTTTTCATTATCATTGCATTTCCTATCAAAAAAAACATGTTTCATGTATCAATCCTCTTTCCTGCTTGTGGTGTTCTCTTTTATTGTTGGTTGTTCCGGTTCTCAGAAAATCAATTACCAGGATATTGAAAAGCAATTGCAGACTCAACTGATTCTTTCGCAGGATGGCGACACGATTCATCTTGAGGAAGGTCATTTCAAATTTTCAGGCAGTATTTCGTTGGATGACAAAAAAAATATTGTCATCAAGGGAGCTGGAAGGGACAAAACTTTCCTTTCTTTTAAAGGGCAGTCGGAAGGTTCTGAAGGATTGAAAATTTCGAATTGCGAAAATCTCACCCTGCTGGATTTTACCATTCAGGATTCAAAAGGGGACTGTATCAAAGTGCAATTGACCAACGGTTTGATTATTAGAAATGTGAAAGCCGAATGGACAGGCAAGCCCCAGGAAACCAACGGCTCTTATGCGTTTTACCCTGTGGATTGTGAGAATGTGTTGATTGAACATTGTATTGCCATTGGCGCATCGGATGCCGGTATTTATGTCGGGCAGTCGCGGGGCGTCATCGTGAGATATTGCGAAGCCTATCATAATGTGGCGGGCATTGAAATCGAAAACTGTGTTCGCGCGGATGTATATGAAAATCTCGCGCATTGCAACACGGGCGGCATTCTTGTTTTCGACATGCCCGACCTGACGCAAGCCGGCAGTCATGTGCGCGTGTTTAACAACATCATCAAACACAACAACTTCCGCAATTTCGCCCCTGAAGGAAATATCGTCCACGAAGTGCCGCCCGGCACGGGAGTGATGGTGCTGGCGACCAATGATGTGGAGATTTTTGATAATCAAATTATCAATAACAAAACCATAGGTACCGCCATTGTCAGTTATTTATTGGTGCAAAAAAAACATGACGACCCCAACTTTGACCCTTATGTGAAAGGAGTTTATGTTTATAATAATGACTACAAACGCAAATTCTGGTATCTGCCTACTTTTCAATATGACATGGGCAAGCTAATGTTCTGGAAATTCCCATTCAGCGCGCCACACATCATTTTTGACGGCATCCTGAATCCTGAACTGGTAGAATCAAACGGACTCTATGGCGACAAATACCGGATTTGTTTTGGCGATAATGGTGGAGCGAAATTCGCGAATGTGGATGGCGGCAATGATTTTAAAAATGTCAAAAAAAATGACCCCGATTACCAATGCGACCGCAATAAATTAGACGCGGTAGTGTTAAATTTGTGAGATGCAGAAAATTTCCCGCAACCTCCTGCTGTTTTTAACCCTTCTTTTTTTTACGATTTATCAAAGTTGTTCGAGCCTTGAAAGTGAACAGGTTGCTCAATCTGTGCAGAAAACCGCTGTTTCATTAGCGGGATTCGGTTTGGAAAAACTTTCAGAGTATGCCTTTTTCAAAGGCAAGATGGCTGACCTTCTTCCCGCTGAGGGAGTGTTGCCGTATGATTTGAACATGCCGTTGTTTTCCGATTACTCACACAAGGCGCGTTTTGTGAAAGTACCTGAAGGAACCACAGCCGCTTATAATGACAAGCAGGTTTTTGAATTTCCGGTGGGCTCAGTGCTGATTAAAAACTTTTTTTACCCGAATGATTTCAGGGACGCGTCCAAAGGCAGAAAAATCATGGAAACCCGTTTGCTGATTCATGAAGAAAAAGGATGGAAAGCATTGCCCTACATTTGGAATGACGATCAGACGGAAGCTTACCTCGAAGTGGCAGGCGGAAGAAAAGATATTTCCTGGGTGCATGAGGATGGCAGTGTGAAAACATTGAATTATTCAGTGCCGAATGTTAATCAATGCAAGGGCTGTCATGTTTCCGGTTCAGCGATGGTGCCGATTGGACCCTCCGCACGGCAGTTGAACAGAATGTTTTCTTATGCGGATGGCATTACCAATCAGCTTGAAAAATGGAGAGCATCGGGAATCATTCGTGATTTACCGGAAAATGTAGCTGATTGTCCGAAAGTGCCGGATTGGGAAAATCCCGCTGACGGAAATTTAGAAAGCCGCGCGCGCGCATATTTAGAAATCAATTGTGCACATTGCCACAGTAAAAATGGACCTGCAAATACTTCCGGTCTCTTTCTGGATGTTCATGAAACAAATCCCACCAATCTCGGATTTTTCAAATCGCCCGTAGCTGCCGGCAGAGGTTCCGGAAACTTACTGTATGATTTAGTGCCCGGAAAGCCGCATGAATCCATCACGGTTTTCAGGATGAATTCCGATGATCCGGGAATTATGATGCCGGAGTTAGGCAGAAAGTTGATACATGAAGAGGGCGTGAAATTAATTTCCGATTGGATTGCTTCGCTGAAGGAAGAGAGCGCTTTATAGCAATCTTATTTTAGTTGCCACGAATGCACGAATAAAATTTGTTGGCACAAATTTTTTTATCCCGAAAGAATTGTACAAAACGAACTCTGTTCGGGATACACCATCGGGAAAGCGCATCAAAATTCGGAAACCTATTTTCCGATGGTATTAAATTACTAATGTACTTCCCCAACCGTACCGGATAGTACGTCAATTTCCAACAAGATGAAGTTCCGCGAACGGAAGTTTAGTGATGTGAATCTTCGAGGATTCTGCAGGCGGCTTTCAGTATTTCTTCATTATCCACTCTTACATAACCGCCATTGGAACCTCGTTCAAAATGCACGCCCGGAGCAGTTCCTTTTTTATAATTGGTGGCACCGAAATAATTGCGAACGGTTTCCTCGTTGAGATGCAGGTCGTCCGCAATTTTTTTAATGCTGCCGGAAGGCAGACTGTCTTTGATTTTCCTGAATTCCTGAAATGGGAGTACCATATTTGGAAATTTTAAATGGTGAGGAAATGAATGTAATCAGAACTTTAAATTATAAAAAAAATGGCAAGCCGGTACATTTTCCTTTTTTTTTAAAACATATTGAAAAAAATCAAGACATCATGGGATTAGAAAATGACATTTAAAGGCTGATTTTTATACATAAACATCCGGTTATTTATTTATCTTTGGCGACTTCCTGCTGGTAGTAGTTTTTTTTTCAATGAATTAAAATGAAGATTATGAAATTTTTAAGGCTTGGTATAATATCCATGCTGGTGTCATTTCTTTTACTACCTGAAAAAGCGTGGGCAAGTCACGCCATGGGTGCTGATTTGTCCTATCAATGCGTAGGAAATGACAGCTTCCTGGTCACTTTAAATTTATATCGTGACTGCGCGGGGATTGCCGCTCCCGCCAACGCGTCTGTCAATATTTCCTCGGCATCGTGTGGTCTCAGTTTCAATGTCACTTTATCCCAGGTGAGTTTTCAGGAAGTGTCTCCATTGTGTCCCCAGCAGCTTGCTCAAAGCTCCTGTAACAACGGACCATTGCCGGGTGTACAGCAATTTGTTTATGAAAGCATTATTACATTGCCTGCACAATGTTCAGACTGGACAATTTCCTACAACTTATGCTGCCGCAATGACCAAATCACCAATCTCGTCACTCCGGGTTCTTACAATCTGTATGTCAGGGCTACTCTGAATAATACAGGCGGAATATGTGACAATTCACCCTTATTTACATCACTGCCGGTTCCTTATGTTTGTGCCGGGCAGCAATTCAATTATAATCATGGCGCGATTGATATTGACGGAGATTCATTGGTTTATACCTTGATTAATCCTTTGGGTGGCGCCACTACGAACGTGCCTTATTCGGGCGGATTCACTCCCGGCAATCCATTCAATACTTCAAGCGGTTTTATTTTTGATACCAATACCGGTCAAATGACTTTCACGCCTACCGGTCAGCAAACCGCGGTGGTAACTGTTCTGGTAAGCGCCTACCGGAATGGAGTATTGATTGGAAGCACCATGCGTGATATTCAAATTGTAATCATTCCCTGTACCAATAATCAACCAACAGTCAGTAGTATTCAAAATCAGGTGGGTGGAGTGCAACGTGATTCAGTGACCATTGAGTTGTGTCCGGATGAAAACGTGAGTTTTCAATTCACGGCAACTGACCCTGACGCAGCGAACACTATTAACATGAGTTCCAATGCGACTCAGGCGATACCCGGCTCCTCTTTTTCCGTGAGCGGAAGCGGGAATACTTTGATTGGAAATTTTTCATGGACACCCACCGCCTTGGATACGGGTATCAATGTATTCACGGTAACGGTTACGGATAATGCCTGTCCGATTTTCGGTTCAACGGTGGTGAGTTACCAGATTTTTGTTTTGAGCGGAACTTCAGCCGGGCCGGATATTCGCTTTTGCCCAGCCGGTGGACCTGTTCAATTAAATGCTTTTGGCGGAAATAATTTTATCTGGACGCCTTCAGCAGGATTGAGTGATACGACCATTCGCAATCCATTAGCTTTTCCAACGGTAACAACGGATTACATCGTAACCAGCGACTTGAGCAGTTTGTGTAAAAATATAGATACGGTACGTGTGATTGTAGTTCCGGATTTTCTGTTGGAACTGGAGCCGTTTGATACGATTTGCAGAAACAGTTCCACCTTGTTGAACGCGGTTGCTGACCCATCGTGGGCGCCTTTTACTTATCGTTGGTCGCCTACCTCAACATTGATAAATACGAACGGTCCGACACCCACCGCTTTCCCTTTTAATACCACCACTTATTCTGTCACGGTAACTTCTGATACCGGTTGCACAATCATTGACAGCACAACCGTCTATGTCATAGGAGTTGGACCAATTGTGGAATTAAGCGTTGACAGGAATAATGTTTGTCCGGGCGATACCGTGCAGCTTACTTCTCAAATTTTCCCGTTGGATTGCGGGGAAACTTTGTTGAGTTGCTCTGCCCAAAATTTGCCGGTTGATAAACCTTACGCAGATTCAAGCCCGACCAGCTTTACCGGAACTCCGCTGCAAGGTTCTCAGGAAGACGCGCGTTATCAGGCGCTATATCTTGCATCCAATTTAAATGCGGCCGGAATTTTCGCGGGAACAATCACCCGTTTGCAATTTGAAGTGGGCGTGAAAGCCAGCACCGGGGTGTTTCAAAATCTCACGATTAAAATGGGATGTACCGGAGCGACAAGTCTCAGTGTTGGAAATGGATGGGAAAATGCCAGTGTGGTGGTGTTTGGACCCTCAACGATTTCCACCAACCAGGGCATCATCAATTTTCCTTTAAGCACTCCTTATGACTGGGATGGCAGAAGTAATCTCGTCATTGAAATCTGTTTTAACAACCCATCATTGGCAAGCCCGGGGGGGAATGACCAGTTGTTGAGCGAAATTGTTACGTATAACGCTTCAATGCGCGGTAATTCAAATAATGCCGATGGTTGTACGCTGAACCCTTCCTTCATCTATCAAAGAATTCCCAAAACGATTTTCACGATTTGCGACCCGCTCATCAGCAGCTACACTTTTTCATGGTCACCTACAACAGGACTTTCCAATCCCAACATTCCCAATCCGACAGCGGTCGTTACTGAATTAATTGATTACACGCTTTTTGTCAGTGATAATCAATGTGACGGCTCAGCCCTGATTACGTTGAATATTGACGATTCTTATTCCATTGAAGCAGTACCGGACACGACCATCTGCGGCAATTTTGTTCCGATTCAGTTAAATGTCAATGTATTGGGCGACCCGCCAAAGACAACTTTACCTTGCGGTGTAAATGGAACACCCTGCACCTCTGTACCTGCGGTCAGGCAGGCGGGAATCGGCACCTCTGCTTCAAACACCGGCACACCTTATAAAGGATTTTGGGAAGATGGACGCGTTCAGTTTTTATATCGTGCGGCTGATTTGCGGGCAGCCGGGATGATTACATCCGGTACTATCAGTCAGGTTGCTTTTAATGTAACGAACAAAGCCAGTTCAGCTCCTTACCAGGGATATACCATTAGAATGGGATGTACTTCAGCAAACACGCTGACTTCTTCGGGATTCCTGACAGCGGGCATGACAACTGTGATGGGTCCGATTAATTATTCAACGGTTTTCGGGTGGAACACCCACACGCTCACCAACCCTTATGATTGGGACGGCACTTCCAATCTCGTGGTTGAAGTGTGCTTTAATAATCCGGCATTCGGTTGGACGGGCAATGATGATGTTCAAATTACCACTACCACAGGAACAACGGTATTGCATGTTTTTACAGATGGTCAGGCAGGTTGCAATCTTAATTTTCCTTCCACTTCCACCGGCAGACCTAACGCCAGATTTACATTTTGCCAGGCTCCTGTCGGAACTACCTCCATTCTGTGGAGTCCTGCCGGAACTTTGGACAATCCTGCAATCGCCAATCCCATTGCTACGCCTAATGTCCCGACTACCTACACGGTTGAATATACTTTTGTAAACGGATGCACGCTTGTGGATTCGCTGACAGTCAATTTTGTAACATTCAACGCGGAAGTGAGCAGTCCTGATACTTCCATTTGCGGAGGGCAGAGTGTTCAGTTAGGTGTTTCAGGGGGAGTCCTGTTTGATTGGGATCCAATCCCCGGTCTGAGTTGCTACAATTGCCCCGATCCGGTGGCAACGCCTGATTCAACCACCAAGTATTATGTCACCATCAGCGATGCAACTGAAAGTTGTGTGGTTCGCGATTCGGTTACGGTCAGTATTTTTTCATCACCGGACATCAGTTTTTCCAATGACAGTATCCTGTGTTTCACCGGCTCTTATAATTTGGATGCCGGTGCGGGATTTGCCGGCTACAATTGGAATACGGGCGCTACTTCACGTTCCATCAATATTACTACAGCCGGAACTTACTCGGTAACGGTAACGGATTTATTTGGATGTTTTAAATCAGACTCCATTGATTTGGTCATTAATAATGCACCAACTGTCAGTCTTGGTAATAATCAGACAACCTGCGCGGGTGATTCCATTACGATTAATGCAGGTTCGGGATTTGCCGCTTATGCCTGGAGCAACGGTTCCACAGATACAACTATCATAGTTTTTACTTCCGGTAATTATGCTGTCACAGTTGCCGACACCAACAATTGCCCGGCATTTGATACCGTGCAAATTATCTTTAGCTCGCCATCTGTTGACTTAGGACCGGATGTTACTTTATGCGCTGGTCAGCAATTGATTTTAATAGCCGGAAATTCCTTTAATACTTATATCTGGTCAACCGGCACAACGGACACTTTCATTGTCACTTCCATCCCCGGAATTTATTCCGTAACTGCCACCGATACCATCGGATGTGAAGATATTGACAGTTTAGCCTTTGATTATTTCCCTGCGAATCCTGTTAACCTGGGTAATGATACCACCACCTGCAACAACACCTTATTTGTCTTGGATGCAGGTGCGGGATATGCTGATTATTTTTGGTCAACAGGCGCAACTTCTTCTTCCATCAGTACCACACAAGCCGGTGTTTTCGGTGTCACGGTGACGGATGTCAATAGCTGTCAGTATGTGGATGCCATTACGATTACAGATGTCACTCCGATTATTGATATTGGAAATGATACCACAGTTTGCCAGGGTCAGTCTGTAACTTTCAGTCCGGGTGCCGGATTTCAGTCTTATCAATGGAGCAACAGCGCTACCACGCCTTCCGTCACAGTGACAACAGCAGCCGTTTACACGGTAACAGTGACCGATGCGAATAATTGTACGGCTTCAGATAATGCTCGGCTTGTGGTAAATTCCTTGCCCTTGCCTGATTTAGGAAATGGAGGCGATGTGTGTCCCGGTTATATTTTATTCCCGGGAAGTTTTGCGGAATATTTGTGGAATGACAGCTCCACAGACTCCATCCTGATTGCCGATTTCAGCGGTACTTACACGGTAACGGTGACGGATGCGAACGATTGTGAAAATGATGCCAGCGTTACCCTGAATGTTTATGAACTTGACCTTAATTTGCCTGACGGACTGCTTTGCTTCCCCGGAGATTCATTCTTATTGGAAGTGCCTGCTGATTTGGTTTCATATTTATGGTCAAATGGTTCCACAGGTCAGAATATTACCGTTTTTGAATCCGGCACTTACAGCGTTACGGTTGTAAATGCGCAGGGATGTGTCGGCATTGATGAATCTGTTGTAGTGTATGATTCACTTGCGGTCGTGGCAACCGCTGACCCGATAGTTGTCGGACCGAATGGCACCACTACTTTATCGGCAAATGTAATGAATGGCTCTGGCGCTTATGATTTTAACTGGTCGCCTGTAGAAACATTGGATGACCCGACTTCTCAATTCCCGGTAGCAAGTCCAACTACGAATACCATCTATACCGTAGAAATCACTGACCTTGAAACAGAATGTACCGCGACAGATACCGTACTTGTAATTGCGGATAGTAAATTTGCCATTCCAGATGCTTTTACTCCCAATGGAGATGGTTCAAATGACCGGTTTGAATTAGCTTTCGGAGGAACAGTTTCTGTGAAAGAATTCAGGATTTATAACCGCTGGGGGCAACTGATTAGTGAAGATGTAACCGGGTGGGATGGAAGCTATAAAGGGCAGGAACAACCATCCGGAACCTATTCATATTACGCGGTAGTAGAACTTGCGAATGGAGAAATTAAAACTCAATCAGGAGTATTTTCATTACTGAGATAAATTTTTTTATTTTTACCGACCAAAACAAAGAACATCGTATGAAAATGTATTCAAAAATCAAGCACATCACCTTAGTTTGTATGGTGCTCATGCTGGCTGGAAGCGCTGTGGCACAGGACATTCACTTCAGTCAGTTTTATGCTTCACCGCTCACTTTAAACCCCGCGCTCACCGGCAGGATGAATGGTGATTACCGTCTGGCAGGCATTTATCGTGCGCAGTGGAGGAGCCTTTCAACCGACCCGAAGTTCAATGCTTATTCAACTCCGGCAGCATCTTTTGATATTCCTTTTGTTTTCGGAAAAAAGAAAAATAATGCCATCGGTGCAGGTATCTTGTTTGTGAACGACATTACGAATAACAGGCGTTTTAATACCTTGCAGGCGATTGCTTCGGTAGCTTATATCAAAGCGCTGGATAAGGATTTCAAACATCAGTTGTCATTGGGTATTCAGGGTGGTATGAGACAGACCACCATCAAAACCTCCGAGTTTATTTTTGGCGACCAGTTTAATAATGGCGTGTTTGACCCGAATATTACTTCCATTGATAATATTGGTAACAACAGCAAAACCATTCCTGTATTCAACACGGGGTTGTTTTACAGCGCCCGTCTGGCAAAGCAGTTTACCATCTTCTCAGGATTCTCTTTATTTAATATTGGAGAACCTACCGAAAGCCAGTTGCAGCGTACATTCAATGACAGCAAACTGCCCATGCGCTGGGTCGTACATGGCGGAATTGACTGGGGAATCACAGAACGTATCAGTTTTTTGCCCGGTGTGATTTGGATGACACAGGCACAAGCCCGCGAAATCAACTTTGGCGCTAACTTCGGATTTGATGTATCCACGACTCCCGGTAAAGAAGCTACATTGTATCTCGGTGGTTGGTATCGCTGGGAAGATGCCGTCAGCCCGATGCTGGCGATTGAGTTGATGAAAAGATTCAGAGTAGGCTTCAGTTATGACGTGAACACTTCTTCGCTCAACACCGCGACCAACAACCGGGGAGGATTTGAAGTTTCTTTGATTTACATCGGCAGAATCATGAGAATTAATGAAGTGAACTTGTTCTGTCCGCGATTCTAATTAATATTTATACCTTTAACCCAAAATTTTCACAACCAACCCAAAAATATCAGAGGAAATGAAAAGAGTAGTTTTTATTATCAGCGCCTTCTTACTGCCATACCTTGCAATGCCTGTTTTTGCCCAATTCGCTCAGGATATTGACCAGGAACTCAGTCCCCGCAAAACCAAGAGAATGGCAAATAAACTTTTCAAAAGAGGCAGTTATTACAACTCCCTCACTTATTGGGAAAAATACAATGAAAAGAAGCCCGAAAAAACGGTTTCTCTTGACAAGATTGCCGAATTGAACTACTTGCTCCGTGATTATAAGATGGCGGAAAAATGGTACAAAACTTTGTTGGAGACCGACAATGAAAAATTCCCAAAATCCCGCTATTGGTACGCGCTCATGCTGAAATATAACGGCAAGTACGATGAGGCGGAACAGGAATTTCAGACTTTCATTGACCGCTATTTAGCGGACGATAGTCCGGAGTATCATGAACTGGCAAAAAACCACATCCAGGGTTGCCTGTTGGCGAAAAGTCTGATGGCGAAGCCGCTCAGAGTTGAAATCAAACATTTAGATGAAAACATCAACAATCCATTCACTGATTACGCGCCAAAACCTTTCGGACCGGATTTGTATTTTTCTTCCATTAAATCTGACAGTGTGTTGGATTTGCAGCAGCTTAAAAATGTTGACTATTATTCCAAAATCTATAAATCAAAATTTGAAGGCGGTAACTGGACTGCCGGTGAGCCGATTGAAGGACCCGTGAACAGCCCCAAAGCGCACACCGGCAATGGCGCTTTTTCCCCTGACGGAACACGCTACTATTTTACGCGATGCCTGAGTGTAGGGAAAAAGAATGTGAAGATGCGTTGCGAAATCTACATGAGTAAAAAATCAGGTGATAAATGGGGTGAGCCGGAAAGACTGAGTGATGAAATCAACGCGAAAAAGAAAACTACCACGCAACCTACAGTTGGTCTCACGGATGGCAAAGAAATTCTCTACTTTGTTTCTGACCGCGAAGGTGGAGTTGGAGGTATGGATATCTGGTATGCGGAAAGTACCGGTAACGGTTTATTTGGCGCACCGGTTAACGCGGGAGCGAACATTAACACCTCCTCAGATGAATACTCACCTTATTTTGACAGCAAAAACAATAAATTTTATTTCTCATCCAATGGTCATGTCAACATAGGAGGTTTCGATGTATTTTATGCTACCGGCAGCGGTGGACAATGGTCAGAGCCTGTGAATGTAGGTTACCCGATTAACTCCAGCGTAGATGATACATACTATTACATTGACGCTGAGGAAAAAAACGGTTTCATGGTCTCTAACCGCCCGAGCAGATTTTCATTAAAAAGCGAAACCTGTTGCGATGACATTTACCAGTTCAAGATGATTAAAGAAATCTACATGGATGGATATGTCGCCAAGAAGACAGACCCTGAAGTTCCTGTAGGTGACGCGGATGTAAGCGTATTCACAGTGTTGGGAGAAAATCTGACATTGATTTCTACTTTCAAAACCGATACCGCTGAACACTTTGTGTTGAAATTGGACCCTGAAAAAGTCTATCAGGTAAACGCCACCAAACCCGGATTTTGGGGCAGTGAAGAAGTAATTGATTTGAAAAAAATCGAAGTGATTGACACGCTTTTTAAAGTATTTTACATTGAAGAAATCGTGCGTAGAAAAATTCAGTTGAAACGTATTTTCTACGAATTTGACAAGTATGACATCAC
>JBGTCY010000091.1:0-8483 GCA_041748615.1 Chitinophagales bacterium | reverse complement strand
ATGGTAATTTTAAGAATAAAGGTAAGATGGTATGGTTTATAAACGAGCGGACGCTTGCGCCAGACACGGGGTAAAGTTTAAAGTGTCATGCCTCTTGATTTTTTATCAGTACGGCATCTCCTTGTCCATCGCTCAATCATAGAGGCGATTGATAGTAACGACAGCAAGATTGCTCGCTGCTTATCTTTCTAATTTTAAAGTCCATAATACTCCTTATCCAATCTACATTTATGTTTTTCCTTGCAGTCCTTTAGAAACTCAATACGGTTATATACTCTACCTTCAAAAATCCTAAACAAGTACAAAAGAACCGGACTACAGTGAACTTGTGCCGGCTTTTCATAAGTTATTAACTTAGTAAATGGAAAAACTGAATGCATAGCCGTAAAATATTAGCACCAATTTCAAAATATAATAAATGAAAATAATTTGCATTCTTATTTTTTTGCTTACATCACTAAAAAGTATGGAGGGGCAACAATGTCATAATGACTCAACAGGATTAATCCCCATTAGTGATTTAGGAACAAATTTATTTAATGGTATGCAAGGCGGTTTATATGGTAATGGTCAAAATACTACCCCGCAAAATCATCTTATAGCGGGAATTCAAATAGCTTCAGAAATAAAGCCTTTAAATACTCAAGGAAATTATGCTTCTAACGGTAAAATTGGATTTATCTCAATGGGTATGTCAAATGCTAATATATTTTTTGCAGGCCTTAGAGATTCAGCCATCGCCTTTCCATTCTTAAACAGTAAACTCACAATGATAAATGGTGCAACTGGTGGATTTGATATTGATGCGATGCTTGATACAACCGGTCAATATTGGACAACACTCAATCAAAAATTAACTTTTGCCGGAATTACAAATAATCAGGTTCAGGTCATTTGGTTTATGCAAGCAAAACATATCTCAGGAATTCCACAAAATGAAGGAATTGAGCATATTGAAATTATGGAATCAAAATTTTTGCAAGCATTTCACTATTTTAAAATCATATTTCCCAATCTAAAACAAATATATTGTTCCGGACGCGATTATGGTGGTTATAGTCAACCCGGAGGTGGAAATCCCGAACCATATTCTTTTTACACCAACTGGGCTTTCAGAAAACTGGTTGAGCGACAAATAAATGGAGATACACTTCTTACTTACTCCGGTTCAAATGCAAAAACTGCCTGGCTTTCATGGGCAAACAATGTTTGGGCTGACGGAAAAAATTCCAGAACCGATGGTTTTAATTGGCACTGTCCTGATGATGTGCAACAGGATGGAGTTCATCCAAATGCTTCCGGCAAAGCAAAGGTTGCAAGTTTACTTTTTCAATTCTTTAAAAGTGACACGACAAGTTTTTGGTTTAGAGAAAATACAACAACAAATATTGAAAATACTGAAAATACAAAAGGTATAAAAATTTACCCTAACCCGGCAATGGATGTGATTAAATTAGAATTTAATGATAACAAATATTCGAGGATAGAGGTCGTTAATTATAATAGTGTAATTATAGAAGAAACAGATAATATTGTGATTAATGTATCCGGTTATTCAAGTGGCACATATTTAATTAGAGTTTATTCTTCTGATAAAATATTGATTGAAAAATTCATTAAACAATAGAAAACTTTGATAAGACACGATCCAAATAACTTCTAATATCCGCTAATTCTGGCTTCAAATTGCTGATGTTTCATTGACAATCTTACTTAGCATTTTTGCCACACATAAAATTCAACCCGCCAAATCCAAAAAAAATAATCGGGTTATTTTCACCAATTAAAAATACCGGAGAAAAATCAACATTCGAAAGTAAGAGAACTGCATGACAGAAGAACAAAAAGAGCGGGCATATTTAAAACACCTGATTGAACAAGTAAACCGCACCATTGTCGGAGTGTATGAAGCCATTCAACTGAAAAAAAGGAGATTGACGAAATGAATGAGCACATGCAGGAGCATAAGCGGGAAATGGATCACCTCGAAAAAAACGCGCTGCGTGAAACGATTGTCAACTACTCGTTGCAGGGCAACCATTTGATCGGGATACGTGAATCCCTTCAGCTCCTCAAATATTAACACGATTACCGCGGTGTTTCCGGATGCCACTTGCATGACCATGCTGAAAAGCTACCGCTCCACGTATGAAATCACGCGATTCACGCAACGAGTCAATCAGAAAGCGGAAGTGGAAGCGATTGAACGCCACGGTGAAGCACCCGTCATTTCAGCGTTCAATATCGATGTGGAAGAACTCCATCACATTAAACACCTGATTAGTGAATTTCAGAAAAGAGATTTTAAAACATTAGGCATCATCTGCAAAACACAAGGACAGGCTGACACGCTTTATGAATCACTGAAAGACACGCCTCAAATCAACAGGCTGAACGCGGTGAGCGTGGCGTTTGGCAGTGGCATCATCATCACCACCACCGCCCATCTTGCTAAAGGATTGGAATTTGATGCGGTCATCGTTCCTTTTTGCACGGAGAGCAATTACCGCACAGCGCCAGACCGACAGATGCTGTATGTAGCCTGTACGCGCGCGATGCACCGCCTTTACCTGACACACTCTGAAAAGCTGACAGGATTTTTAAGTTGACAGGTATTTTGTCGCTTTCGATTCCACAACTATCAGACTGTTTTCGGATGTCATGAAAGGCATAGGGCACAACTTTAAGCACGATGGCAAGTAGCAAGGATGACTAATGTTCATCTGATGATAGACGACTATAGCGAAACACCCACCATCCTGAAAATCAGTGAAATACAACAATACAACCCGTCCGGAAGTAGATTCGGAAGCAAAAACTTTCTCCCATACCTCAATCAGACTTAGAGATATTTTCCCGTTTTTGAATGTTCCCGGTTAGGAGTGATAATTTATGAGAAACCGATTTTTCACTCTCCCAAATAGGACTTCAATGACCTAGAAGTGGATGTTTTTCTCAACCTTCTGAGTGAACGCTCTTTTATCTGACGCACTCTTTCGCGGGTGAGGTCGAATTTTTTACCGATTTCTTCCAGCGTCATGTGAATTTCTCCACGCAAGCCAAAGTAACAGGAAACAATATCCGCATCTCTTTTCGGCAATACGGTCAGGGCTTTTTTAATTTCCGCTTTCAATGATTCCGAAATCATAAGCTTATACGAACCGGAAGCGTCTTCATCCTGAATGACATCATAAAGCGTGTTTTGGTCATCTTCATCACCCCCGGAAAATGGCGCGTCCATCGAAACATGTTTGTGCGCTCCCCGGATGATTTCATCAATTTCTTTTTTGTTGATTTTCAGAATTTCTTCCAATTCTTCATTGGTCGGTTCCCGCTGATATTTTTGCTCAAATTCATACATCGTGCGGGTGATTTTGTTATAAGAACCAACCTTGTTCAATGGCAGGCGGATAATTCTGGATTGCTCGACCAACGCCTGCAACACAGACTGGCGAATCCACCACACCGCGTAAGAGATAAACTTAAATCCTCTTGTTTCGTCAAATTTTTGAGCGGCTTTTATCAAACCAAGATTTCCTTCATTGATTAAATCGCTGAGTTGCAAGCCCTGATTTTGATATTGTTTAGCAACAGAAACCACGAAGCGTAAATTGGCTTTCACCATTTTTTCCAATGCCATCGGGTCACCTTCGCGCACCTTGCGGGCAAGTTCCACTTCCTGCTCATCCGTTAAAAGCTGCTCTTTGGCAATTTCCTGTAAATATTTTTCCAGTGAGTGATTATCGCGTTGCGTAATATGGTTGGTAATCTTTAGTTGCCTCATTCCGTGCGTTGTTTAGGTTCGCTTTCTTACGGATTGAAGAAGAGGTTTGTTACAAAAAATCTACGAACAATCTCTTATTTTATTGAAATATAAAATCCGATGAATCTTTTCTGAAAACTTAGAGACGCCCCCCTTAGTCGCTAAACGCTCTACTTTATATTAGCAAGATCAAAAATCAAAGCACAAATATAAATTAAAACACAATATATAATATTGGAATTCCAAACGATAGAGTGTTTGACATCATTCATAGAATCATTTTTACCGCTTTTTGATAATTGCTGTTTTGTTTTTCCGTTCCGGTTTACCGGAATGCTTAGGAAGATTGTCAAATTAAGTTCCACAATTCCAACCAATCAAATAGACACATAGGACATATAATTATGTGTCTTATGTGCCTATGTGGTAATTTTTTACTGACATTTTTCAGTTCAATATTTTGTGGAAGTTATTTTGAAAGTGTTCCTTAATCTGTGAATCTGTAGCAGATGATGCAGTGTCTTAATGCACGTATTCAAAATAACTTCATCAATCCGTCTAATAACTAAAGTCTAAAATCTGCTAAGCGATGGCGCGGGAATCTCGTTTCCGCATCAGTACTTTTAGTAGCGCATGACTTTGCAGTTGTTCAATCTTTTGCATATTTTTTTACATGACTAATAAAAATTCACAAAATGTGCGTAATACACCTTATTAATTTCTGTCTATTTCGCAGAGGAGGGTGGCATTATTCCTAAAATTGTGCTACATAGAATTCCGGTCTTTTTTCGCTCATTTTCAGCATAAATATGATTGTTATTTGCGGTATTTCCGGTTTAATTGTTTTAATCCAAAATTTGCCTTCTGATGAAGAATCTGTATGCCCTCCTATTGCTATTCCTGTCTGCAACAACCCTCACTTTTTCACAAGTCGTCAGTTTCACCGCCAGTAACCTTGCAGGTGAAAATCTGAACAATCCAACCTCATTGCAATTCGGACCTGACGGTCGGCTGTATGTATCACAACAAAACGGAATCATTTATGCCTACACGGTCGTCCGTAATGGTGACAATAACTACGCGGTGACGGCTACAGAAGCCATCAACCTGATTCAGCAAATTCCTAATCATAATGATAACGGTACTCCGGCACCCAACGTCAACACCCGCCAGGTGACCGGTATTTTAGTGACCGGCACGGCAGCAAACCCTGTTCTGTATGTCACATCCAGCGACCCGCGCATCGGAGGTGGCGGTGGCGCAACCAATAAGAATCTCGATACTAATTCGGGCATCATTTCAAAACTCACATGGAATGGCGCTCAATGGGTTAAACTTGATTTGGTGAGAGGGTTGCCGCGTTCAGAGGAAAATCACTCGCAAAACGGAATGCAGTTGGATCAAGTGAACAACATCCTCTACGTTACATCAGGAGGCAACACCAACATGGGCTCGCCTTCCAACAACTTTGTTTTTATTCCCGAATATGCACTCTCTACCGCTATTCTCACCGTTGACCTGAATGCCATCGGCAACACCACCTATGACCTGCCGACCCTTGATGATGAAACCCGGGCAAACGTCAGCAGCACTCCCGGCTATACCGACCCCAATGACCCCTTTGGTGGCAATGACGGAAAAAACCAGGCAATGCTGGTCGCAGGCGGACCGGTGCAGGTTTATTCTTCAGGCTGGAGAAATGCTTACGACCTGCTGATTACAAAATCAGGAAAGATGTACAGTTTTGATAACGGACCCAACAGCGGCTGGGGAGCACCACCTACCGATTGTTCCAATGCGGTGAAAGAACCTGGTCAGGGGCATTGTGATGTGTTGCATTATGTTACCCCCGGATACTATGCAGGACATCCGAATCCAACACGCGCGAATCGCAATAATAAATTCAACACCGGAAACCCTCAGACACCAATTCCGTTAGGCATGGAAAATCCGGCTGAATGCGTGTATCTGTCGCTGGCAAATCGTCCGCAGGCGATTGCCACCTATTGCTCCTCCACCAATGGAATGGCGGAATATACCGCTTCCAACTTCAACAACGCCATGAAAGGCGATATTTTGGCGGCAGCATTTAACGGGCAAATCAGACGCTATAAACTGAATCAAACAGGAACAGCAGTTATTTCAGGAGGTGCAACCACTCTGGCTTCAAACTTCGGCACGACTCCACTCGACCTTATCGCGCAAGGGGATCATGATGTTTTCCCGGGTACAATCTGGATTGTGACTTACGGTTCCAATAATGTAACAATTCTTGAACCGGTTGATTTTATTGCCTGCAATCCGCAGGCTGGCAACTATAGCATTGATTCTGATGGTGACGGGTATTCAGATGGTGATGAAATTGACAATGAAACTGACCCCTGTAGCGCGGCAAGCATTCCTCCTGACTTTGACGGTGACTTTATTTCCGACCTCAACGACCCTGATGATGATAATGACGGCATTCCGGATTCAATTGACCGCTTTGCATTAGACCCTTATAATGGTTTCAACACAACGATTCCGGTATCCTATCAATTTGACAATTCCACCGATGGCGGATTACATGACTGGGGTTTTACCGGAATCATGAATAATGGCGCTTCCGATTACCTCTTTCAATATGACCCGGGGAAAATGACCGTGGGTGGCGCTGCGCGGAAATTCACGGTCGGGCAGGTTTCTTCAGGTGACGCGTTTGAAGGGATGAATAATCAGGAGTATGGTTTTCAATTCGGAGTTAATACCGGAGCAAGTCAGTGGTCATTCATTGTCAAGTCAAGAGTATGGGGTCCGTTTGCCGGTTTAGTGCCGCAGGGACAGCAATCCATGGGGATGTTCATCGGAACTGGCGACCAGGATAATTATCTGAAAATGGTCTGTCATGCCAATGGCGGTGCCAGTGGAATCCAGGTTTTAAAAGAAGTAAATGGCATCGCGGCTTCTACAATGTATCATATTAATGTTCAGAACATTAGCTATGTTGACTTCTTTTTTTACATTAATAAAAATAACTTCACGGTTCAGCCAAAATATTCCATTCTTGACGGTCCTGAAATTGAACTTGGCTCCCCCATCAGCATTCCTCAAAACTGGATTAGCGGTATTATGGCAACTGGATTTATTTCCACTTCACGCGGAGCAAGTACATTTCCTGCTACCTGGGATTTCATCGAAGTTTATCATGACCCTACAACTGTCATCGGGGAATGGTATCCGGTTGTTGCCACCAACAATCCGACCGCCCGGCATGAAAACGCTTATGTGCAGGCTGGAGATAAATTTTACTTAGTAGGCGGCAGAGGGAACAAACCGGTGCAGGCTTACAGTCCTTCACTTAATCAATGGATAACGCTGGCGAATCCCCCGGTGGAAATGCACCATTTTCAGGCAGCGGAATATAACGGATTGATTTACATTATTGGCGCCATGACTGGCGGCTTCCCAAATGAAACGCCTTTACCCAACATTCACATTTATGACCCTGTCACTAATCAATGGACATTAGGACCATTGATTCCTGCCAACCGCAGGCGTGGCTCATCCGGAGTAGTGGTCTATAACAACCAGATTTACATGGTTTGCGGCATTCAAAACGGGCATACCTCCGGCTGGGTGAAATGGGTGGACCGGTTTAACCCGCAAACCAACACCTGGACACAATTAGCGGACGCTCCGATTGAGCGCGACCATTTTAACTCGGCAGTCCATAACGGAAAGATTTACAACATAGGGGGCAGGCGCAGCGGATTTGGCGGAAGTGTGTTCAACCCGACTATCAGCCAGGTGGACGTGTATGATATTGCTACCAACACCTGGACGACTTTACCCGCATCCGGCAACATTCCCACACAACGCGCGGCTTGTGCGCTGGCGGTTCTGGGCGATGAAATCCTTGCAATTGGAGGAGAAAGCGGTTCAATTACAACTGCACATAAACAAACGGAAGCATTTAATACTCAGACAAATACATGGCGAACGCTTGCGCCATTAATTCAGGGCAGACATGGCACACAAGCGATTGTCTCCAATGGCGGAGTTTATGTTTGTGCAGGCAGCGGCAATCGCGGTGGCTCGCCTGAACTCACTTCGCAGGAAGTGTTCTACTTCTTTGAGCCGACATCTCCTGGCGGCACCGAAATCATCAAAGGCAATCTTATTCCGGAGGCTTCCATTCGAGTGTTTGGATTGGTTAAACCGAATGAAACATTTACCAAATCACTGACACTTACCAATGAAGACGGCAACCAGGTGATTATGCTTACCGGATTTACGCTTTCAGACCAAACCAATTTCAGTGTTGATTTTCCCTACGATTTGCCGGTGTTGATTGGCGTCAATCAAACTATCACTGTAAATATCACCGGAAAACCCACCTCTCTGGGTATTAAAAACGCCACTTTACAATTCCAGCACAATGGCGCTAATCCCACCGTTTCAATCGCATTGAAGGTGGAAGGCTCCAATGCTATTTGTAATTCAAATTGTGTCAATCAAACCTGGTATCCCGATTTTGACGGAGATGGTTATGGCAATTCCGAAGACTTTGTGATTTCCGCATTGCAACCAACAGGATATGTCCTGAATGGCGATGACTGTGATGATGACAACCCGGCTGTCAATCCCGGTGCACCTGAAATATTTGACGGTATTGACAATAATTGCAATGGTGTGATTGATGAAGGTTTTGGTGCACCTAAAGCATTATTAGTGGTGGGGA
>JBGTCY010000090.1:0-12437 GCA_041748615.1 Chitinophagales bacterium | reverse complement strand
CTCTTAGCGATATTAACCGGAGTACTGTATGCCGCGGCATTTTATATGCTGATGAGACGTAGCTTGGTAAAACTCATCATCGGCTTGATGTTGATTAGTCATGCTTCAAATTTATTCATTTTCACTTTGGGTAGATTGTCGAAAGCGAGTCCTGCATTTATACCCGAAGGCGCTGAAATGCTCACGGGCGCTTACTCCGACCCGTTGCCACAAGCGCTGATTCTCACCGCGATAGTCATCGGATTCGGTATTCAGGCATTTGCCATTGTGTTAATTAAAAGAGTTTATCAAGCTACAGGAACGGATGATTTAGATTCACTGACCAATACGGATTTGCCGGATAAGAATTGAAAATGATGACAATCAACCTGCTGCTACCTTTATTTACTCCTTTCATCACCGCGCTGCTTTGCGTGTTGGTATGGAAACATAACCGCCTGCAAAGTTGGCTCACGGTAGGAGGAATGCTGGCGATGCTTGTTTTTTCATTCAATCTTTTCACGCACGTACGCTCGGAGGGAATCCTGGTGTTGCAGGCGGGTAACTGGTCAGCGCCTTTCGGCATCACGCTCGCGGCAGATATGCTTTCCGCCATCATGGTTACCCTCACCGCGCTCATCGGGCTGACAGTTGGTTTTTATTCCATCCCTTCGATGGATGCGAAACGCAAAATGTTCGGGTTTTATCCGCTTTTCAATTTTTTAATTTTCGGAGTGTCGGGCGCGTTTGTCGCGGGTGATATTTTTAACATGTATGTGTGGTTTGAAATTATGTTGATGTCTTCGTTTGTACTGCTGGCATTGGGTGGGGCAAAACGGCAGTTGGAAGGCGCAATCAAATACGTGACGCTCAATTTTATTTCTTCTGCAATTTTCTTAGCCGGAGTGGGAATCATTTACAGCCTTACCGGCACACTTAATTTTGCCGACCTCGCGGGAAAAGTCGCACTGGTGCAGGAGAAGGGGATGGTTTCATTGGCAGCGATGTTTTTTTTGGTTTCCTTCGGAATAAAGGCGGCAGTGTTTCCTTTGTTTTTCTGGCTGCCGGCTTCATATCACACACCCCCGGTTGCTGTGGCTGCGGTATTTTCCGGATTGTTGACCAAAGTAGGCGTTTATGCGATGTTGCGCGTGTTCACGCTCATTTTTGTGCTGGATACGGAATTCACACATTTCATCATCATGCTTATTTCTGCCTTCACGATGACCGTGGGCGTGTTGGGCGCTGCGGTGCAGTTTGATTTCAGGCGCATTTTATCTTTTCACATCGTAAGCCAGATCGGCTACATGGTGATGGGATTAGCGATTTTCAGCCCTTTAGCGTTGGCTGGAACAGTATTTTACCTCATGCATCACATCATCGTGAAAACGAATTTATTTCTCATCAGCGGTATCGTGCATTATCTGAAAGGCAGTTTTAAGCTGAAATACATCGGAGGCATTTACCGCGATTATCCGTGGTTGGCGTTTTTGTTTTTAATACCCGCCTTGTCGCTGGCGGGGTTGCCGCCATTCTCCGGATTTTGGGCAAAATTTATTTTAATCAAAGCGAGTATCGAAGCTGAATTATTCTGGCTGATGTTTATCGCGCTGGGGGTCAGTTTACTCACGTTATTTTCCATGACCAAAATCTGGAATGAAGTCTTCTGGACGAATGAACCCGAATTTGAAAACGACCCTGAATTTTACATGAACAATCCGGGACCACTGTGGATGTTAGTGTTGCCGGTTGTAGCGCTTGCAGGCTGTACATTATTCATCGGCTTTTTTGCATCACCCTTTTATGAGATTGCCGTTGAAACAGCCAACCAATTATTGGATAGAGATGCTTATATTCAATCCATATTAACAACAAAACAATGAAATGGCTCTTATATAACCTGCTTCTTGCATTTGCCGGACTGTGGCTCATCGAATATTTTATTGACCTGAAGTTTAGTAAACCGGTTGTTTTTATTGGTGTTTACAGTGTATTATTTCTTACTATCTGGCTCACTACCTATTTTTTCAACAGGCGTTATTTTTTTAAATTTCCTAAGTTGATTAGTTACATTTTATTTATCATCAAAGAACTTTTTGTCTGCAATTTCCGTGTTGCTTATGATGTGCTGACACCCGTGCATCACATGAACCCCGCGATTATCGCCATTCCGTTAGATGCTGAAACGGACAGGGAAATCGTCACACTCGCTACTCTTATCACATTTACACCCGGCACACTGAGTCTTGAAGTTTCGAAAGACCGGAAATTTCTTTACGTACATGAAATGTATATTCCCAACGGAGATGTGGAAGCGGTGAAAAGAAAAATTAAAGACAGTTATGAAAGAAGATTACTCGAACTGACGCGCTGATGGAAAACTTCATCGAACTATCACTCTATATAGCAGTCGTCCTCCTCGTGCTGATTGCGGGCATTGTGATGTATCGCTTGGTGGCGGGACCATCTATTGCCGACCGGGTCACAGCATTCGATGTGCTGACTTGTGTAGTTATCGGCATGTTGTCGGTATTTGCCATCCGGTGGAACAACTATCTGTACATTGATGTGGTGCTCACCATGTCGTTTGTCGTATTCATGGGCGCGATTGCTTTTGCCTATTATCTGAGAAAAAGAGGGAGGAGAAAAATATGATAGCATCTGTCATTTCAGTCGTGTGTATTTATATCGGTATCATTTTCATCTTGATTTCGGCAATCGGCATTATCAAAATGCCGGATGTTTACACCCGCATGTCGGCAGTAACAAAAGCAGTGACACTTGGAGTGGGATTTATTTTATTAGGCGTCATTATTCATTTCAATGACACTTCAGTTTTCCTGAAAGCAACTGTTATTTTTATGTTTTTGTTGTTTTCTTTGGCGGTTGCCGCGCATGTTATTGGTCTTGCAGCCTATCGGGATAATACTCCAATGACAGACCTTACATTTTTGGATGAATTGAAGGAAGATGAAAATATCCATCAGATTAAAAATGAGGATAGTGAGATTCATGGAAAATGACTTGATGGGATTTATTTATGCCAAAGGTTGTAATCAGCGTGGCTATTTCAATCTTTGATTGAATCAAAACCGTCATTCTAAATCCCTCTTTTGCTTATGTTTGCAATAAATCTTTATTAACTTACTATGAATTATTCATTTTCAATATTTATCATTATTCTTTCAGTTGGATTTGTAAATTTTATCAATGCACAGGATTATTTCAAAAGCGGTGATGAGGTTATAAAAGTATTAAAGATAAAAGGTAAAGGTTTAATGCCTTACGGGTTAAAACCTGGTTCTTCGCTCAGCGATGTTAAAAGCGCTCTTGGCAACACAGAGATTTTCGGAGAGGACAATAGCTATATTACATACACGATTTATTTCAGTGATGATAAGCTGGACTTCGGAGACATCCGTTTTGGATTCAACAGTACAAAATTGGTCGAGACTTCATTCGAAACTTATTTCATTGAACAGGAATCATCCGGTAAATTGTTTAATCTTCTGAAAGAAACGCTTAGTAAAACTTACGGCTCTCCTTCAAAAGAGGAGGAGATGTTGAAGTGGAATTATGGGAAGAAAAATTCTAAAATCGCGATTACACTCAAAGAGATTGATTACGAAGGTGATAACGGTTTTGTTCTTGAATATTTAACTAAATAACTCACACTTTTCTGCCAATGTCCATTGAGCGGGAAATTGAATCTAAGCTTTCTCAATATTCCGGTAAACAGGTTAAAATCCTGAAGTTCGCTCCGGTTAGCGGAGGATGTATCAATCTTTCCCAAAAACTTTCCACTACAGAAGGGAATTTTTTCATCAAGCAAAATGATGCTTTGCTTTATCCGGGCATGTTTGAATCGGAAGCGAAAGGATTAAAAATTTTAGCTTCTGCAAATACTATCCATGTTCCGGAAGTAATTGCTTTCGGAGAATCAGGCAACCAATCATATCTCATTCTTGAATGGATTCAATCATCAGGTAGAAATAAAAAATTCTGGGAGAATTTTGGCGAACGCTTAGCGCATGTTCACAAATTTACTTCTGAATATTTTGGATTAGAACATGATAATTATATCGGTTCATTGCCGCAACGAAATCATCAGCATACAGATTGGACAATTTTTTTCATCGAAGAAAGATTAAAACCTCAAGTTCAACTTGCATTAACAAATGGTTTTTTAAAACCTTTACATCAGGGACAATTTGAAAGGCTCTATCAGAATCTGGAAAGTTTTTTTCCTGATGAACCTCCTTCACTTTTGCATGGAGATTTGTGGAGCGGAAATTTCATGTGCGGTGAAGATGGCGAAATATGCCTGATTGACCCCGCGGTTTATTTTGGTCATCGGGAGATGGAAATCGCTTTTACCCGGCTGTTTGGCGGTTTTGATGAGCGGTTTTATGCAGCCTATCATGCCGCTTTTCCGCTTCAGCCCGGCTTTGATATTCGTGCTGACGTTTGCAATCTCTACCCGTTATTGGTTCATTTAAATTTATTCGGAACAAGTTATCTGAGTGGGGTAGAGAGGGCGTTAAAGATGTTCTTGTAGTTTATTCAAAAACTTGATTTTTTCTTTATCAGTAAAAAATAATTTTTATTCAGTAAAAAGCAACGTCTCTTTTTATTTGAGCGTCATAACACTTGACTTTTGTCATTTTCCTGTTTATCTTTCGTATAATACAAAAAGTATGGAATCAAAATCATTATTATTCGCTTTCCCATTTTTCTTTCTGCTCATTGGACTGGAACTTTGGATTGCAAAAAGACGCAAGCAACAGTATTATCGCTTCAATGATGCCATTACCAATTTAAATATTGGCGTTGGCAATCAGGTTACAGGACTTTTTTTCAAAAGTATTTATCTCGGTGTTTATTACCTGATGTTTGAACATGTGGCTTTGTTTCATCTCCCCGCGACAGTATGGTCATGGATATTATGTTTCCTGTTGTTTGATTTTATTTTTTATTGGGCGCACCGCTGGGGTCATGAAATCAATTTTTTCTGGGGAGCGCATGTGGTACATCATTCCAGCGAAGAATATAATCTGGCTGTCGCTTTGCGCCAACCGTGGTTTCACAATCTCATCGCTTTCGTGATATTTCTGCCCATTCCCATGCTGGGGTTCGAGCCGATCATTTTCTTAACTGCAGCGGGTTTTCACACCCTGTATCAATTCTGGATTCATACGAAAGCCATTGGTAAATTGCCGAAATGGGTTGAGTATCTTTTGAATACTCCCAGCCATCATCGTGTGCATCACGGTGTTGACCCAAAATATATTGACAAGAATCATGGTGGCGTATTAATGATTTGGGACCGATTGTTTGGCACCTTCGCGGAAGAGGAGGAGGAGCCAACCTATGGCATCACCACTCCCATTAAAAGCTGGAATCCCACCTGGGCGAACTTTCATTATTATGTGGACATGATGAAAAAAGCCGGTCAAATGTCAAACTGGAAAGACAAGTTTAAAATCTTGTTTGCCCGACCGGGCTGGATGCCGGATGAACTGGGCGGCTTTCAAGCTCCTCTCCCGGTTGATAAAACCAACTATCAGAAATTTGAGACCACGACCTCAAAATGGCTAAATTATTATGTACTGGCACAGTTCATCATGATTATAGTCGGAACATCGGCATTTATGAATTATTTTGATGGTATCAGCACTTTTTATAAAGGAGCTTTTCTCATTACGCTGATTCTTTCTATTATGATTTGCGGAGCCATTTTTGAAAACAAAAAGTGGGTGATTGCTGCCGAGTATGCCAGGCTGTTGATGGTTATTCTGACGCTCAATACCTTCTATTATTATTGGTATATTGATTGGTTCAGCGTGATGTTGACAAGCTCACTTATCGGGTTTGTTTTGTTTGGTGCCTGGTTTACTGTTTCATGGCTCGTTGAAAGACGTAAACCGGCTTTGGTACATCAGCAATAGTCGGATTCAATTTGAATCTATCTGAGTAACAAAAATCGCTGAAGATTAAATCGCTGCTCAAATTGATTAAAAAGCAGCTTCATCTTTTGACGAAACGAATATCATCCGCTGCCGGTTTTGGTCAAAATTTAAAACCATCCTGTTATTTTCAATTTCAAAGCTTTCTGATGTTCTCAAGGCATCGTGAAACTTGTTCTGAAAATTTTCAACGCGCAGCGTACCGTTAACTTTTGATTTGATGGTTTCAGAAAAAATAATTTTGTTGCCGTGTTCAGTCGCATAACTCCCGATGTAACTGTTAATCAGTGTTCGACCCTGAAAAATAAATGGATATTTGAAAATTTCTTTTTCATCTCTGTTGTGGAGTGAATCGGTGAGAATGATAAAGGCTTCCGTTTCACCGCAAGGCGGATATTCAATATTTGAAAAGGCAATGTCCTCAAAACCAATAAATTTCCATTTGCCGGTGAGTGGTAAATTTTTTCCTGTAATAATTTGATATTCTACAGGGCACACAGGCTCTTCTTCAGTTTTGTTGCAATGAAAATTGCTGACTGCCAGATTGCAGGCAATCAGCGCCACTACAAACAATTTCATGTTTTCAGGGAAATTGTAAAATGACTTTTTGGAATTTACAGACATACCACCCGATTATTTTGATACTTATACGCAATAACGTGAGTGGAGTTAACCGGAAATAAAAAAGAAGTGAAGAAGATTATCCCTGTCCCAATGATTAAAGCATCGGGGGACAATATTTGGTTTGTTGCTTTTTGTTGGGGAAAATACCTGTGTGAATCAACGACAACTCAGGACCGCCATTCGCATTTGAAGCAGGAGTTAATCCTGAAAGATTGATGTCATAGCTGAAGCCGATATTGAAACTGCCCACATCCACTCGTGCATTCAGGATGAAAGCGTCTTTCAAACGATACCAGCCGCCAATATAGAATGCGGTTCTGTCAGAAGGCATAATGGATTTTCTGATTTTCAACAAACCACCCACGTTAAGCTGATTGTGTGGTCCCTGGTTGAGATACATGAAACTCGGTAAAATGAATAATTGCTCGGTCATTTTATAATGTCCACCACCATGCACCGTGAATTTGATATACAATTTCTCATCACGCTCGCTCATGAATGAAAGATTGGGCTGGGTCAGATGCGTTACAGAACCGCCAAGATAGTAATTGGTGTTTTCATTTTTTGCAAAATTCCATACGAAACCTGCTCCAAGGTCTGCATAAATGACTCGGTCTGTCGCAAAATTTTCCATAGAAGGATTGCCCGGATCGAAACCGCCCACGCCAAACTGATTATCGAAAGTGAGATTCGCATAGTTGATGGTGCGATGTCCAAGTCCGCCCATGATGCCGGATGTGAATGATTGTGTACCTTTTTTATTCAGCATCACCGTGTAAGATAAATTAAGATTCACCTGAGTGGTGCGTAATTCTGAGTCACCGGCTTTATCTGTAAAAAAGAACATACCAATACCTCCAAAATTGGAGCGCGGTCCCTGCTTGAACATATTCATGTCATAAGAAGCCGCGAAGGTATTATATGGCGCAAGTCCTGTCCATTGGTTGCGGTAGTTGGCGGCAAAACGATAATTGCCGCTGTTCAATCCGGCTAATGCGGGATTGAGCAACATGGGTGCGGAATTAAATTGTGAAAAATGAATATCCTGCCCGATTGCAACGAAACTGGTCAGGAATAAAGCGATTATTATAGCGTATTTCTTCATCCTCTTCATATCAAGCCCTCATTTGATTAACGTTACGTTTCCGGTCTTCACAATAGTTCTCCTGAAATAACAGACCGCTTCGACCACATATACGTAAACACCTGAATTAAGTTGTTCACCGTCTAAATTTCTGCCATCCCAACCTTCATTCGGGTCGGTAGTCTCAAAGATAAGTTTTCCCCAGCGGTCAAACACCTTAAAAAATCCTAAATTCTCGACTCCCGTCAGCCGTGCGAATACTTTATCATTGATGCCGTCACCGTTGGGCGTAAAGGCATTTGCCACCCACACCTGCTCTTCACTACACTCAACGCTCACATCCAGTTCAATTGTAGCCGTATTTGTACAACCGAAATTATCAGTCACCCTGATTCGGTAGGTGGTTTTAATATCGGGACCTGCCATTGGTGACAGGCAGTTGGTACAGCTTAAACTGTCAGCCGGAGTCCAGACTACGGAAACATCCCTGTCAGAGGTCGTGGTTAATTCAATGGTTTGTCCTCGAAGTATCGTTCTGCTTGGGATAGTCTGAATCAGTGGCGGTTGTACAACCGTGACTGTAACTGCGGCAGAGTCAAACGGACAAACGCCATTCGTGATGCGTGCTGTGTAAATGGTGTTTTCAGCCGGAGTGACAACCGGATTAAAAACAGACGGGTTATTGATATTTACGTCCGGTACCCAACTTACAATTATGCCGCCTGAACTGAACAAGTTTGCGCTGCCTCCAAGACAAATAGTTGTGTCACCGCTTGCCTGAGCAACAGGCAATGCGTCAATCGTGATGATGCGAGTGGAAGTTGCCGTACATCCAAGGTCATCTATGACTGTAAGCGTTGCTGTATATTCACCGGGTGCCGAATACAGATGTGTCGGGTTTCTTTGCGTGGAGGGGGTAGGATTGAGTGTATCTCCGAAATCCCAGAGCCAACCTATAGGCTGAAAATCAGAACCGAAACTAAACTCCACAAAATCAGTTGGGTTGCCAAAACAACTTCTTTCTCCAACAAAAACTGAAACTAAATTGCTGACAACGATTCTCACCGTGTCTTTATTTCTGCAACCTGCTATCCCTTCATTGATAACGGTATAAGTCTGAGTAACCGGTGGAGTTGCAATAGGATTGGGAATACTGTCATCATTTAAACCTATAGATGGAATCCAAACATGGTTGCTGCCTCCAACCGCTAATAATTGAATCGTATCACCCGGACACATTGCCGTATCGGGAGAAGGCGTCACAATCAGCGGTGGTAATGGAACTACATTAATGGTAACACTGTCGCGTTTATTGCATCCGTTTGCTTCAGTAATGTCTAACCAATAGGTGATAGTATCGGTTGGGAATGCTTGCGGGTTGGGAATATTCGCTTCACTCAATGCTACGGCAGGCGACCAAATGTATCCGGAATAAATCGAGTCACTCCTTAATTGAATCGTATCGCCCCTGCAAATTCTTAAAGTATCATCATTATAAATTCCATCGGGGGTTTTATAGACACTGATATTTACAAATGAAGTATCGCTGCAACCGTCAAGGTCAATGACAATTAATCTCGGGAAATAACTTCCGGTATCGGCATAATTAAAACCTTGTGGAAATTGTCCGATAAAGTTATTTCCGGGAGCGCCAGACACCCCAAAATTCCATTGCCAATTAATAATTGGTGCGCTGATGCCCGGAGTTGATAAATCATTAAAAAATACCTGTAAAAAGTCACAACCCGAATTATCAGATACAGTGAAATAGGATGTCGGCTTATCGCGAACGAAAACAGTCTGCGTAAAGGATGATGAACACCCGAACGAATTGTAGGCGGTGAGTGTCACGTTTTGAATTCCGATACCCGTAAAAGTATGAACCGGATTTTGTACTCCCGTTACAATTGTTCCGTTAAAATCCCACTCCCAGTCTATGACCGTGACATCAATTTCACCTCGGGACATGTCAGTGAATTGCACCGGGGAACCCCGGCAAACGGTATCACCTGAAAAGGAAAAGTCAGTATAAACGGTGTCCACATAAATATTAAAATCAGCATACAAAACATAAGAGCACGGGGGATTTTGTGTATCCGTTAATACAACAGCCGGTAAAAATACTCCCGGATTGATATAGGTATGTTGAGCTATTTCATCTCCTGGTGTTCCTTCATTCGGGTCATCAGGATCACCCCACAACCAGTAGTGCGCAACTGCATCATCAGAAGAGTTGGCATTTAATACCACATCTAAAGGTAAACAGCCGGTATCGGGGTCAGCGGTGATATTTCCGGTTGCCCCTCCGACAAAGATGTATCCGGTTTGTGTTAACTCATCCACACAGTTATTCATAAATGTAACTTGCACTGTAACTTCGAAAATTCCTGCTCTCGGGTAAACATGTGTAGGATTCTGAAGCGTTGAAAAACTTCCATCCCCAAAATCCCACAAGATGTTTTTAATCTGAATATTGGCAAGGCTGGACGTGTCGGTGAAGGTCGCAATATGCGGTGGACAAACACTGAATGTATCATCCGCAAAAAATCCAATATCAGGATTGGTAATGAAAACTGTTGTTTGAGTGGTATCCCGACAACCAAACCCCGGTGATTCAACATACAGGGTTACTGTGTAGGTTCCGGTATCCGCGTAAGCATGGCTTCTCGGATTTCCGCTGACCGGAAGTGTACCATCTCCAAAATCCCAAATTGCGCTTAACGAACCTCCTTGAACGGGGCAATGGCTAAACGAAACATTTTGATTTTGACAATATAAGTTGTAGGGCAGATTGATGCAAGCAGCCGGACGTCTAAGTTGTGCATAATTGGGGCGTGTGCGTGAATTAACACATCCTTCATTATTTGTAACAGTGAGTGTAACCGTGTAATTACCTGCGGAAGTATATGTATTAGTGACAGTAGGTTGATAATTACCCTGAGTGAAAGATTGGTCAGGACCTTGCCCGAATGACCAATCCCAGGAAACGATGCTTGTACTAGGTGAAGTGGTGGACAAATCATTAAATGTAATCGTATTATCGTATCCCGTTGGCGGAATACAGCCTCTCGGGTCAGGAGATAAAAAATCAGCGGTTACGCTTGAAACACAGATGTAATTCGTTTTCACTTCCGTTGCAGTACATCCGTTGGCATCCGTTACTGTTAATGTGATGGTTTTGCAACCATCGGTCGTGAATGAATAGGAAGGATTTTGTGCGGTAGAGGAGCCTCCGGGTTCACCAAAATCCCATTGATAACTCAATCCGTTTCCGGTTGAAAGGCTTTGAAAAATTACCGGAGTACCTCGGCAATTTTGGGTTTCATTTGCTAAAAACTGTGATTGGATTAATGAAATGTTAACATCTCTTGTTTTTTCATTTTCACAACCTGTCACTGTGCTTCTTGCTGTCAGAGTAATGGTAAAAGTGCCTGAAGATGCATATACATGGATTGGATTTTGGACAGTTGAAATTGGAGAACCATCTCCGAAATCCCACTCCCACACATCCGCTCCGATGGAGCGGTCAGTGATGGTAACTAATCCCGGGTTGGTACAACTTTGAGTGAATGTAAAATCCGCCAGGGGGTCTAAAATTTCAATATCCATGGTCATGATTTCAAAACATCCGTTAAATCCTACCTCTAAGGTGATGGTGTAAATCCCAGGCTCTTCATAGGAGCGGGGTGGGGGATTTTGCGATGTTGAACTTCCATTTCCAAAATTCCATGTAAACTGGGCATTAGGCGCGTTTGATACATCTGTTAAATTAAAAAACGTAATGTCTTCATTGACACAGGCAACGATTTTATCTAATGTAAAATTTGGAATCACGGCTTCTCCAACCCGCAAGGTTCGGGTGGTTGTTCCCGTGCAACCGGTATTTGTGGCAATCGTTAAACTCACCGTGTAAGTGCCGGATTGATTGAAAGTATGGGAGGGATTTTGTAAAGCGGAATTATTATCAGGAGCAATTGAATCCCCAAAGTTCCACCACCAAACATTAATGATATTACCCGGGGGAGCCGTACTCAGGTCTGTAAAATCAACGGTTAATGGAGCGCACCCATCAATATTATCCATACTGAAATTCACAACGGTGGGCTGAATGACAATGTAGTTATTTCTTTGTAAAGCACGGGTGCAACCAAAATTGTTGGTGACTTCTAATCTTGGAGAAAAACTGCCCGGTTGAGGATAAGTGTGAAGCGGATTAGCTTGCGTTGAATTTCCGGTTCCACCTCCAAAACTCCAGGCATAAGAAATGACATCGCTGGAGACAATTGATGTAAATTGTACATCTAAAGGAGCGACACAACTCGTCCGTGGCGTGGCTGTGAAATCAACAGTCGGTCTGGGGTTAACGGTGATAAATGCTGTATAAGTGACACTGTTCGTACAGCCGCCACCGTCAGAAACAGTGAGCGTTACCGGATAGGTGCCCGCTGTATTGTAGGTGCGTGTTGGATTCTGTGCGGTAGATGAAGTAGAAGTAGCTCCCGGAAAACTCCATTGCCAGGTTGTAGCGTCAGAGGAGTTGTCAAAAAACTGTGTTGTTCCACCTTCGCAAATAACAGGCTGGTTTGTAAAAAAATCAGCCACCACATTTCTTGTATTGATAAAATTATTTCTGACAATGGTATTAGATTCATTACAAAGCGTATCCGTCACAATCAAAGTGACACTGAAAGTCCCGACAGAGTCATAGGTATGTACAGGGCTTCTCACGATTGAACTGTCACCATCTCCGAAATACCATTTGTATGCAAGATTGGGTCCGGGAG
>JBGTCY010000089.1:0-6809 GCA_041748615.1 Chitinophagales bacterium | reverse complement strand
GGGGGCGGTTTAATCAACTCCGCCCACGCCTCGCCTCTGGCGAGTGTGGGCTATCATTCGGCATCCTGCCGAAAGATATAGTTCAGCAAAGCCAATTCAGACTTCAACTTAATGTGCCCTAAACTTAAAACTACTACATCGAGGTAAGGCGTTCACATCGCCCAATGCTGCGATTCAAAGCAAGGCATAGCAGAACGGAGCGGGCGCCACTTCATCCTTCCATGCAAGCACTGAAGCAATGACGGGAATCGTGCAAACAAGCTTTCCCTCCATGCAACCGCCTTAATGCTTGCTTAGAAAATTCTGTGGACGATGGACAATGGTCTATATGGACAATTCACGAAGCGCACAAGCAGGCTTTCTCTCCATGCAATCGCCTCAATGCTTGCGCGAGTAATAATCCCAAGGGGCATGGTACTTCAGACATTAAACTGCCGGGAAGCGAGGGGGTGATTTGCATCACCTGACTTTTCTCCTGCCGGTATTTTTGAAATTTCCCCGATTGGAAAAGGTGGAATGTCGTTTTGAGGGATTGTATTCGGGTCCTTCGCCAAGGTGTGCGGGCAAGGGCAGTTTTTTAATTTCATTGCCGATGAGGTCTTCAATTTTTTTGAATTTCATCTGGTCGTCAGGGTTGATGAAGGTGAGCGCGACCCCGGTGGTTTCCGCGCGCGCGGTGCGTCCCACACGGTGGATGTAATCTTCCGCGTCACCGGGCACATCATAGTTAATCACCAGCCCGATGGAGTCAATGTCAATCCCGCGCGATAACACATCGGTGGCGACTAAGGTCTGGATTTTTTTGCCTTTGAACATGCGCAGGGTTTCGTTGCGCTGGTTTTGTTCGAGATCTGAATGGATGGCGGAAATGTTGAAGCCGAGTTTTTGCAACTGGCGTTCGAGTTCTTTCACCTTCTCTTTGGTGGAGGAGAAAATTAAGATGCTGTTAATTTTTTTATCCTTGAGCAATCCTTTGAGCAGTTCCATTTTCTGGGTGTCATACACCACATAAGCGCCCTGCATGATGCCCGCAGCGGGTTTAGAAAGTGAAATATTGATTTCTTCGGGGTTGGAAAGGATTTTTTTGGCGAGCGTTCTGATTTGTGGCGGCATGGTGGCGGAGAAAAGCAGGGTTTGTCTTTTTGCCGGCAGGTAGGTGATGATTTTATTGATGTCATCGCTGAATCCCATGTCTAACATGCGGTCGGCTTCATCGAGAATCAGGTGTTGCAATGAATTGAAGTTTGCATAACCCATGTTGAGGTGCGCTATCAGTCTGCCGGGTGTGGCGATGATGATGTCAGCGCCTTGTGTCAGCGCCTTTTTTTCCTGCTCGAATGATTTTCCGTCTGTGCCGCCATAAATGGCGATGGCGCTCACGCTGGCAAAATAGCCGAACCCTTGCATGGCTTCATCAATCTGCACCGCCAGTTCGCGGGTAGGAACGATAATCAGCGTGTCAACCCCGGTGCCGCGCTGTTGAATCATTTTATTGATGACGGGCAACAGAAAAGCCGCTGTTTTGCCGGTGCCGGTTTGCGCGCAGGCGATGATGTCGCGCCCTGCTTGTATAATCGGAATCGCCTGTTGCTGGATGGGTGTCGGTTTCGTGAAACCCATTGAATCCAATCCTTCCATCAGGGAAGGTTCGAAATTGAAGTCGTGAAATGTCAAAGTGTTTATTGTTTTATTGTGTCAGAATTATGATGCAGAGATAAATGCATCAAAACCGGAAGTATCTCCGGTGTGTAATATTAGGCAATGATTCGCCATCAAATGCCTTCTTCCGCCTGCATGTTCATTTCAAACTCGCGAATGATTTCTTCGGGAGTTTTGCCCAGATTTTTCAATGAGAAACGAACGTCTTCCGACAACTCGTGGTCGGGATATTTGCTCAAAAAAGTTTCATAGCGTTCTTTCGCTTTATCCAATTGCGCCATTTCATTTTCATAGACAAACCCCTGCAGGAAAATGACATGTGGCAGTTTGGGAAAATCCTGGTAATCGCGTTCGATGGTTTGATATAATTCCAGGGCAACGGCATGTTCTTTCAGGGCGCGATGGAGGTCGGCTGACTTGAGCAGGATTTCGGGCGCTTTTTCATGTTTTGGATAATGTTTGACAAAATCACCGTACGCTTTCACGGCTTCTCTTGCCAGGGCATCATCAAATTTGAAATTCTGATTGTCGCCAAATAAAGCGGTTTCCGCTTTTTGAATGTTGTCCATGAGTTTTTCTTCTGATGGTTTACATGCAGTGAACAACACAAGCAATGAAAACAAAATTATCCTGCCGGGCATAATGGTTAATTTTAATGGCGGTTCAAAAAAATTGTTCTTTTTATCGCCTCACCCCTTCCCTCTCCGTAAGAGAGGGCGAATGCGGTAGATTTTTCAGAACTGCTTTTATTTTTTAAAAAGTCACCAAATTTAATACTCTTCCGCCTGAATGTATTTTTTTTATTCAAAATGCAATTTATTCGCTGCACTGCTCTTAACGCTTTCAGTTTTTTCATCCTGTTCCAATAAGATTTCAAAATCGTTTCTAACACGAGATAAAATTTTGGTGGAGACCTCATTGGCTGAGAAAAAATCACCCTGTAGTACGATGATGAACTATGCGCCTGACGCGGCAAACCCTCATCACACCCCGATGCGTTACGTGCGCGTTAATTTTCACATCATCAATCATCAAAACGGCACGCTGAATTTTAACTTGCAGGATGGCATCACTTACGTTCGCGGGTTGCTTGAACATGCCAACTGGCGTTTGCGCAACAATGAGCAAGTGTCATTACCTGCAGGAAACAACTTACCCGTGTTGCCGATTCAGTATCAGTATGTCTTAACGCCTTCCACCGATGAGCCGGATGACGCGGGAGTGTATGTGCATTTTGTTGAAGATGAACTGGCGCTGAATGACAAAAAATCAACAAAAAGAACCATTTATGACGGGACGCTTTACGAACGCTACGGTTTGAGAAAAGGGGAAGTGCTGAATATTTTCATGCTGGAACATCATCCTGACAGCGTGCAATCGCCTACGTACAAAGCCTCGCTGGATGGTGTGGGGCTGAGTGAATGGGCGAAAGTGGTCGGGCTGTATCAACATGCCTTCAGGACTGAAACCCGCGAAGACGGCAGCACTGTCAGAACGGGACCTCATTATCAAATCGGCATTCTGAACCACGAAATCGGGCACTCGCTCGGTCTCGCGCACACCTGGAACACCAATGACGGCTGTGATGACACCCCGCAACATCCGGGTTGCTGGGACCAATTTTCCGCGCCCTGCCGCGAAACCGGTGTTTACTCCAACAACATGATGGATTACAACAACTGTCAATGCGCGTTGTCGCCCTGCCAGTTGGCGAAAATTCATTACAATTTCGCAAGAGATAATACCAGCCAGCGCAAAATCTTAAAGCCGGTGTGGTGTGACTATCAGCCCGACAAGTCGGTAACGATTGGCTGGGGACAGCAATTTGTCTGGAACAGCGCCAAAGATTTGGAGGGCGACTTAATCATCAACAATGGCGCGGAACTCACCATTCAGTGCAATGTTTCGCTGCCGGCTGGCGCGAAGGTGATTGTGAAACCCAAAGGAACCTTGATTCTGGAAGGCGGAAAAATCACCAACCGGTGCGGTGATTTGTGGGAAGGCATTGAAGTTTGGAAAAATAAAAAAAGCGAAGGGAAAGTTGTTTATTCCGGAAATGCTGAAATGGAGCATTTGAAGAATAAGTTTTGAGGGGGGGTGGTAGATTTTTTATTGTACGAACAGACAGGGAATTAAAACCTAAAACCCGGATGCGACTTTTGCGAGGTGAGCTTTTACTTTACTCAAACTACCCTTTGAAGTTTTTTCTGCTTCTTTTAATGCACGCATGAACGCTACATCTTCCAACTCTTCTTCTGATAGCGTTGAAGCTTCTTTTTGCATTTTTTTCAGCAGATTAAGAAAAAAAGCTGTTTCACTTTTTCAGTTAGACGGGAAAAGTATATACTCCATAATTCTTATAGTTTAGATATGAAGTTAAGAATTTTAGCAGCCTGAAGTTTACCGGTTTGCGGCTTTGTGCAGGCGGGGCTTTTTAGCCCTACACTTGATACGAAGAACCGCAGTTCAATTATACAAAAAACTGTCAACGAAGCACTGGCACCCCGCTTGCACAAAGCCGCTATTGGCGGTTAGTGCTTCTTTTTTTTGTCAAGTCGCTGTATTTGTGATGGCTGCGAAGATAATTTTACTTAAAAGTGAAATTTTGTGTAGAATATTTGCTTTTTTCCCTAATTAGTCCATACATTTGTGGTCTAAATTTCACTTACAAGTGAAACAATTCTCTAAAAAATGCGTTAATAATAAAACCCTGAATAAGCAAAGTGAACTACGAAATTGTCGAAATGGAACAATACAGCGGCAGCGAGGCGAAGGTTTACTCTATTATTCCTGAGGGCGAAGATGAAACGTTATTTGAAAAGTTTGTTGATGAAAATATAGTATCATTCAAGGAAGAAATAAAAGACATACTCAAACGATTAAAACAAATCGGTCATACAACCGGAGCAAGAGAAAGTTTCTTTAAACATGAAGGTGATAATGAGTTTGTCAGGAAATATGGAAAATATGTTTGGGCATTGTATGATGATGAAGAAAGGAAGTTACGGTTGTATTGTATAAGATTTGCTAATGTGGCAATAATACTTGGCGGTGGTGGATACAAAGATAAGTCTGTTATAAAGTGGCAAGATGACGAAAAGCTGTCTGAAGAAGTAAGAAAAATAATGGCTTATGCCGAAATCATATTAAAACAGTTGGATGATGGCGATTTGTATTGGTCAAATAACGGAACTGAATTAGAAGGAAATTTAAAAAACTACGACAATGAATAAAGTAACCAAAGCAAGAAAATATAACAGCTCTAAATTACAAGAGTTGTTAGACGAAGTGACTCCGTTAGAGATGGAGCAAACTAAAACCAAAATGCTACTTGCGGTTCGTATTGAAGATTTTATGAGAGCCAAGGGATGGAACAAGTCGCAGTTTGCGGAAAAAGTAGGTAAAAACCCGTCTGAAATCACTAAATGGCTAAGCGGAACACAGAACTTCACAGTTGATGTCTTGACGGAGATTGCTTCATCTCTTGGTGTCGAATTAACAGCCTTGTTTGGCAAACAGCAGGTTCAGGTTATTTATCGAAAGGAGATTGTAGTTAAGTCTATTGCTGTCCCAACAGCAATAAAACTAACAACACCATATGAACATGGAGTAGATGTCTATGGCGCTTATTTCTATACAAGTAAAGGAGTTAAATCAGCTTATTCACAGATATATCAAGCATAAAAATGGCTAAAATTGAAAATAAAGAGTTTAATGTGGAAATGCAGATAAAAGCAATTGAGTTATTGAATAGCTCATTGAATTTACCTGCTAATCCGAATACGCCAGTAACCAATTTTAATTTCAACATTAATATTGAAAGTCGTGCAGATGCAGTCAATAAACTTGTTTTTGTGATTGTGCATGTTGAAATCAAAAATGATGACCATTCTATCGTTCTTGGTGCATTGTCGGTAAGTTGCATCTTTGAAATCGTAAATTTTGAAGATGTAATAAAAGTTGAAGTTGATGGCAAAGTAAATATTCCACAACGATTGATAGAAACTCTGAATATTACTTCCATCTCTACAACAAGAGGTGTAATGTTCTCAACTTTCAAAGGAACATTTCTGCATGGTGCTGTCCTTCCGATTATCGACCCTAAACAATTTCAAGTTGGCAGTCAAAAAGTCGAGAAGTAAGATTGTTTATTGGTCCGCCCCAATGGCATAACCACCAACTGTTATAATGATAACGCGATTGCGCTCCTCACTCCACACTCAAAATCTCCAATGAAAACACCAGGACAGTATTGGGCGGAATCATCTCGCCCTGTCCTTTTGCGCCATACGCCAAAGCGCTCGGAATGATAATCTTCCCCTTCCCGCCTTCGCTGAAAAGCTGCAATCCTTCTTCCAAGCCGGGGATGACCATCCGCTCACCGATGATTGCTTCGAGGGGTACTTTTTCTCCATCCAATGAGGAATAGAACCGGGTGTTATTCAGAAAATAGCCTGTCGCGTGAAACCGAACGACACTCCCCTGCCCTATCCTTTTTCCGTGACCTTCATCTTCCACCTGATAATAAATTCCGGAAGGTGTGTGCGCGGGATTCACCTGATTCATTTTCAGATAATCTTCTATCAGCTCCTTTTCCGGGTTATCGGTTTTTTTAACAGGCGCTATCGTTTTCTCCGTTTCTTCATTTGATTTTTGCTGTTGAGTTTGATTCTCACAAGCCATCAGGAAAAATAAAATCGAAAGTAAATAAATTGCAACCGTGTTTTTCATCTCAGTAGTTTAAATCCGCTTTGTAAGTCGGAATGATTTCTTCAAATTTTTTAACCACCGCTTCCAATGTTTCTTTGGATTGTCCTCCGGCAGCGTTCCGGTGTCCGCCTCCGCTGAAATGCGCGCGGGCAAATTGATTGACGTCAAAACTGCCTTTCGTCCTGAATGACATTTTAACGCGCTCCGTCCGGTCAATAATCAACGCGGCAAAATTGATGTCCGCCATTTTCAGCGGATAATTCACCAACCCTTCCGTATCGCCTGTTTGAATGTTGAAGCGTTTCAGTTCTTCGCGGTTGAGCGTAATCAGCGCGGTTTTCAGTTCCTTGAACAACACCATTTTTTCCACCAGACAATAGCCGAACAGCCGCAACCTTGACTCCGTGTAAGTGTTAAACACTTTCAGATAAATATCACTA
>JBGTCY010000088.1:0-5808 GCA_041748615.1 Chitinophagales bacterium | reverse complement strand
ATCAAAGAAAGACATAGACATACAACGCAAGCGCAAGAGAAGTTTAATGTTTGAAGTCTAATGTCTAAAGTTGCGGTATTATCTAAACCCTCTGGCAAGCATTGAAGTGATTGCACGGAGCGAATGACTTCTTGTGCACTGTCTGGGGCAAAACAGCACAACAGGATTTTAATTTGAAATTTTCAGCGCTACTTCGGTGAGAAATTGCGCCATTCTTTGTTTAATGCCTGAAATGACCTTATTTTAGCAAAGTTTTTTTCACAAAAATTATATCTGATGAGCGTATTGGTTAATAAAAAATCTAAGGTTTTGGTGCAGGGTTTCACCGGCAAGGAAGGCACTTATCATGCTTCGCAAATGATTGAATACGGCACCAACGTGATTGGAGGCGTGACGCCCGGAAAAGGCGGCACCACGCATTTGGACAAGCCGGTGTTCGACACCGTGGAACAGGCTGTGCAGCAAACTGGTTGTGATGTGTCCATAATTTTTGTGCCCCCCGCGTTTGCCGCTGACGCGATTCTGGAAGCAGCGGATGCCGGTATCAAAGTGATTGTCTGCATCACGGAAGGAATTCCCGTGCAGGATATGGTGATGGCGAAAAATTACCTCTCAAAGAAAAATGTGACGCTCATCGGACCGAATTGCCCTGGCGTGATGACACCGGGTGAAGCGAAAGTCGGCATAATGCCGGGCTTTATTCATAATCCGGGTACAGTTGGCATCGTATCGCGCTCCGGCACGCTGACGTATGAAGCGGTTGACCAGGTGACCAAAGCGGGACTTGGGCAATCCACCTGCATCGGTATCGGGGGAGACCCTGTGATTGGCACCACCACGTTGCAAGCGGTGAAACTGCTGATGGAAGACGCGGGCACGGAAGGGATTATCATGATTGGTGAAATCGGTGGCGGCATGGAAACGGAAGCCGCCCGCTGGATTCAGAAAAATGGAACAAAGCCCGTAGTTGGATTTATTGCCGGACGCACCGCGCCTCCGGGCAGACGCATGGGACACGCGGGCGCAATCATTGGCGGCAAGGACGACACTGCCGCTGCCAAAATGAAAATCATGGCGGAGTGTGGGATTCACGTTGTGGAATCACCGGCTGACATCGGAGCTACGATGGCAAAGGCATTGAAAGGGGTGGGGGTGAGTTAGTTGATAGTCCATGGTCAATAGTCCATAGTCCATGGTCAATAGTTGATAGTAGTAAATAGTCAACGGACGACAGACCACGGTAAATGTTTAATGTGTGATAAATGAATAGATAAATTATAATACATTATTACACTAATTATTACTCTTCTTAATCCTTTGAAAAAATGACTTTTAACTATGGACTATTGACAATGGACCATGGACTTTAAAGAAGCAAAAACAATGACTCTACTCAAAGACAAAACCGCCCTCATCACAGGGGCTTCGCGGGGAATCGGGGAGGCTGTGGCAAAGAAATTCGCGGAGCAGGGGGCGCAGGTGGCTTTCACCTACAAGCAATCAGCGGAGAAAGCGGTTGCACTGGAAGACGCATTGAAGCAATACGGGGTGAAAGCGAAGGGATATCGTTCGGACGCGGCTGTGTTCGCGGATGCGGAGTCATTGGTAAAAGAAGTGATACAGGATTTTGGTAACATAGATATTTTAGTAAATAATGCCGGTATCACCCGCGACAACCTGTTGCTGAGAATGACGGAAGAACAGTGGGATGAAGTGATGACGACCAACCTCAAGTCGGTTTTCAATCTCACCCGTTTTGTTTCATGGTATATGCTGAAGCAACGCTCAGGTTCCATCATCAACATCAGTTCCATCGTGGGTTTGACGGGCAACGCGGGACAATCGAACTATACCGCTTCAAAAGCCGGAATCATCGGTTTCACAAAAACAGTGGCGCAGGAGTTGGGTTCGCGCAATATTCGTTGCAATGCCATCGCCCCGGGGTTCATCGTCACCGACATGACGCTTGCTTTGGACGAGAAGACCGTTGCGCAGATGAAGCAAAATATTCCGCTCAACCGGTTAGGCAACCCGGATGAAGTGGCGGATGCCGCCCTGTTTCTTGCTTCCGGCATGTCCTCTTATATTACAGGTCAGGTTTTGAGCGTTTGTGGTGGAATGTACCGGTAGTGATGCGCGGAGTGTTTGAAGTTGACCCGATTGTCTATCGTTTTTAAAAATCATGCAAAACTTACTTGCCAAATCTTTCATCATAATCTTCTTTCTGTCTCAACTATCTTTGAGTCCAATCTAAAAAAGCAAAAACATTGAAAATGCCACTAAGTCACAAAGTCACTAAGTTTCACAAAGACTGGAATACCATCACCATAAATTTTTGATTTCTTTGAGACTTCGAGTCTTTATGGCAAATTTTTTTTTTAGAAAGGACAACTTTAAACCTTAAACATCAAACTTTAAACTTTTCTCCACCGCTTTGATTTCATTCCAATATCCCCAGGCTTTTATTCTCCTCTGCATTTTGTTAGGCGCTGTTTACGCGCTGATTTTATATTTCCGTTATTCGTTCATCAAAGAGCCGACTCCCGGTCAGCAGCGTTTGATGTATTTTTTAAGCGGGTTGCGTTTTTTGGTGATAACCCTCATCGCCATTTTATTGCTGTCGCCTTTTATCAAATCAAAATTCACGGAAGTGCAAAAGCCGGTGGTGCTGGTGTTGCAGGATAATTCAGAATCGGTGAATAATATTTTTTCAGGCGATGATTCGGTAAGTTATGCCAACGCGCTTCAAAGTTTTACCGCGCGGCTGAAAGAGAGTTTTGATGTGAAGGAATATGCTTTTGATGAGACTTTAATCCCTGAAATTAATTTTTCCTACACCGGTAAGCTCACCAATATTTCCGATAATCTCAGCGACCTTGTGGGACTATACGCAAGTCAGAATGTTGGAGCGGTTGTATTAGCGACTGACGGCATTTATAACAAAGGTGCGAACCCGCTTTACACGACCGCCAATCTCAAGTTCCCCGTTTTCACGGTGGCGTTGGGCGATACCATTCCGAAGCGCGACCTGAAAATTTCAAAAACGCTCTACAATCAAATTGTTTATCTGAATGACCGTTTCAAAATCAGGGTGGATGTGGAAGCGGATAATTTTCCTTCCGCGAAAACCGCGATTGATGTATTTGATTACAGCGAAAAAAACAATCCAAAACGCATTGACACGAAGGAAGTGGAATTTACTCCCGCGAAAAGTTTTTTTTCGGAAGAGTTTGTGCTGGATGCCACAAAGCCCGGAGTGCAGCGATTCCAGGTGGTGCTGAGACCGGTGGAAGGTGAATTCACGCGGGTGAATAATTCCATGGATTTATTTATTGACGTGCTGGATGGCAGGCAAAAAGTATTGATTGCCGCCAATTCACCGCATCCTGACATTGCCGCCATCCGCCAGGCGATTGAGAGCAACAAGAATTATGAAGTGACCGTGAAACAGGCGGAAGAAATTGCCAGCGTGAAAGCGGATGATTTTGATTTGATTATCCTGCATCAGTTGCCCTCCGCCCGTTTTCCGGCTGCGGGATTGTTTGAACAGATTAAAGAAAAACTGATTCCCGCGTTGTTCATCGTTGGAGGACAAACAGCGTTGCAATCATTTAATGAACGTCAGAATACCTTGCAAATCAATCGCAGCAGTCAGGGTATCAATGAGGTGACGCCCTCTTTCAGCAAAGATTTTTCGCTTTTTACATTAACCGATGATTTAAGACGCAATCTTTCCGACCTGCCGCCATTGTTTGTTCCATTTGGTCAGTTCAACACTTCGCCCGGTGCAAAAAAATTATTGTTCCAGAAAATAGGCGCGGTGCAAACAGAATATCCGTTGATTCTTTTCGATGACGCACTCGGTCGTAAAACTGCCATCATCGCGGGAGAAGGTTTGTGGCGCTGGAAAATCTACGATTATCGCAAAAACAAAAACCACGAAGTATTCAATGAACTGATTTCAAAAACGGTGCAATATCTTGCCGTGAAAGAAGACAGGCGGCAGTTCCGCGTCAGAATGGCAAAAAATGTTTTTTATGAAAATGAGCCGGTCAGTTTCCAGGCTGAATTATATAATGACAGTTACGAACTCATCAACACGCCCGATGTTTCAATCACGCTCGTGGATGAAGACGGAAAGGAATTTCCTTACATCTTCAATAAAACATCCAACGCCTATGCATTGGATGCCGGCACATTTCCGGTAGGAAGTTACACGTATCGCAGCTCTGTTAATTTTGGCGGAAAAATTCTGACGCATGAAGGTAAGTTCACGATTGTGCCCGTGCAGTTGGAAGCGTTTAACACGGTTGCCAACCATCAGTTATTGTATCAGTTGAGCGAAAACTCGGGAGGCAAAATGGTGTACCCCGAATCATTGGAAGCGCTTGCTGATGAACTGCTCTCCAGCAATCAAATGAAACCATTGCTGTTCGCCACTTACAAAACCGAATCACTCATCAATCTGTGGTGGCTGTTGCTGGTGTTTGCCGGAATGCTTTCGATGGAATGGTTTATCCGGAAGTATGAAGGGGGGTATTAGCGTTGTAATAATTTCAAATCCGTAGTTAGTTCCTGCATTTTTGCTATCAGGAGAAAAGCCAGTCTATTGACTGATTGAAATTACAATTCACAAAAAGCAAATCATAAATAAATTCCAATAAAAAAAAGAAAACTTCAAACCAACAGACCGATGGGAACATATTTTCCCTATGCGGTTGGCATTAGCTTTCGCTCCGTCACCTCCTCAAAAGTTTGTTCGTATTGAGGATGCATGGTGCCCATCAGCCGGTCCCAGATGGTGAAATAGAGTCCGTAATTTCCTTTGAAATAGCGATGGTGCATGTTGTGATTCACGGAGGTATTCATCCATTTTCCCACAGGATGGCGGTGAAAACCTTTTGGATAAAGTTCAAAGCCAAGATGTCCATAGACATTATACACGGTCATAAATAAAAGAAACAACAGGATGGCAAGCGGGTGCGTGGGAAAACAAAAAATAAAAATGAGGACAATGCTGAATTCCACCACAGCTTCCGTTGGATGAAAACTGAAAGCCGCCCAGGGCGATGGGTTTGTCGAGCGGTGATGCACTAAATGAAACAACTTAAACAAGCGCGGATGATGCATCAGCCTGTGCGTCCAGTAAAAATAAGTGTCATGAATGAATAGCATCAGGATAAAACTGAAAGCGAAATAAACCCAGCCATAGTCCGCAATCTCGCGATACATCCAGGTGTAAGGCTTCACCTGCTCTAATTTCACGAACATAATCATCCCCGCGAAAATCAGGAATGTAATCATCGAATAACCGATTTCACGCAGGTAATCTTCTTTTTTTGGAAATTCAAACTGAATCTTTTTATAAGCCCATTTTTTTCTTTTCACCGCATACCACACTGTCCATGCGATACCCGCGATAAGCGTGTAGCGGAAAATCAGAAAAATCAACACGTAAAAACCTAATCGCAGGACGGATGAATCGTAAAGCATCGTGTAAAATTAATGGTCAGAAAGGATTTGAGTTAACTACTTCTTTCTTTGAGACATTTTGCATTGTTGTTATTCCGTCCCCCAATTCCGGAGTGATAAATTTCCCTGCTAACTGTGATAATTTTAAGATGCCGGAGCTACGGGGGGGGTGAAGTCTGCTATTTGTTTGAAAACCGGTTGACCGGCTAAACGGTTTTCGCTTTTTATAATGCTTGTATTTTTTGGTTTTGGAAAACTAAAAATATGAACATGGGGCAACTGTTAAGCAGTCACTCCTGTTTTTATCATTCAGAAGGGTATTAAATTTTATTTTTT
>JBGTCY010000087.1:0-4975 GCA_041748615.1 Chitinophagales bacterium | reverse complement strand
AATCATCTTTTTCCATTGAATTTTCCCGTTGCCATCGGTTTTTATCAGCGTCAGAAATTCACCCTGTTGCTGGTCGGGCTGATACTTTTCGGAAAGCACCAAAAAACCGGCATCCGGAGTTTGAATGACATCCGTTATCATTTCGCGTTCATTGCCACCATAAGTTTTAGTCCACAAAACTCTTCCGGAAGCATCTGTGCGAATCAGCAACATATCCCTGGATTTGAGACCGAAACTTTCTGTTTCACCTCCAATAATGTATCCTCCATCCGGCAGCGCTTTGATGGTATTTCCTTTATCAAATCCTTCCGCACCGATGGATAACTGCACGGTGGATTGTGAGAATACGAGATTGAAACTCAAAGCGCAGAAAAGAAAAGTTGCGGTGATAAATAGACGCTGGCAATACATTATTTTAATTGATTAAATACTAATTGAGGTTGAAATTTATTTTGAATTCACCTATTATTTCGCATTGAAGATAAAAATTTAATGTCGAAATTGAAAATATTTCAAAACTATTTATGTATAGTGCGTGGGAAACTTTGTGAATATTCGTGAATTTAAAACTTAAAAAAGGGGATAAAATTTAGCTACATCTTTTAGAAATATAATGAATCAACGTTAAATAAAAAAACATTCTCACAAATGCTTAATATTAAATTCAGCTTATGAACAACGACATCTTTAAAATACTATTGATTGATGATATAAAGATTGATGTCAGAATCTTCGAGAAACTATTGGATAAAATTGAAGACGAGCAACACGAACTGTTAGTGACCAATACGCTTGAAGAAGGCAAAAAAATTCTTGACGACAATTCTATCAACATTGTTTTTTTAGACCTGCACCTGCCGGACAGCAGTATTGAACAAACACTCGATTTTGTTTCCGAGTATGAAGAGAAATTTCCTTTTATCATTCTTTCCAGCATTCACGATAAACAACAAAGAATCAGGGCGATTCAAAAAGGGGCGCAGGATTATTTGGTTAAAAATGAATTTGACAAACAGCTCCTTTCGCGGGTCATAAATTATTCCCTTGAACGGCATCACCTTCACAAGGAACTACATACTTACGCCAATGAATTGCGCGAAAAAGAACAACGGTTAATAGAATCGCAAGCCATTGCTCAACTTGGAAACTGGGATTTATTATTAGATAATGACACGATTGAATGGTCACCTGAAGCGCGTTTGATTCTTGAATTAAATCTTGAAAAAAACTTCACTTCTTTGGAGTGGTTAGTCAATTTGGTGAAAGATGAGGAGAAAGATAATGTATGGAACATTTTCCGGCAGGCGATTGAAGGCAGCCGTGATTTTAATACAGACCTGAAAGTCATGCTTCCTAACGGAAACAGGAAGTACATCAACCTGCGTATTCGTTCTACGGAAGTGGATGATGAAAAAAATAAAAAAATCAGAGGCACCATTCAGGACATCACCTTTCGCAAAGAAATGGAAAACGCGCTGATGTTTTCCGAAGAAAAATATCACCGCCTGTTTGAAGAATCCACAGATGCTATTTTTATTACCACCGATGCCGGCAAGTTTGTAGATTTTAACCGCGCCATGCTTGATTTGTTCGGATATTCGGCTGAAGAATTAGTGAATATTCATGTTTCTCAACTTTACTTTAATCCGTTTGAAAGAGAAGTAATTAAAAAAATCATCAAAGAAAAAGGACTGATTCGCGAATATGAAGTTGCATTAAGGAGAATTGACGGCACGAAAATAGAATGTGTGATTTCTTCAACTCCATGGCGCAGCAATGATGGTAAACTGAGAGGATATCAGGGAATTATCCGCGACATCACTGAACGGAAAAGAAATGAAGAATTAGTCAGAAATAAAGAAATTGCAGAGCGGTCATCGCGGCTCAAACAAAGGTTTCTCGCCAACATGAGCCACGAAATCAGAACCCCCATCACTTCCATTGCCGGACTCACACACCTGATTCTAAAAACAACACTCACGCCACAACAACAGGAATATGTGAATGGCATCAGAACTTCCTCCGAACATTTGCTTGCGCTCGTCAATGACATTCTCGATTATTCTAAAATTGAGGAGGGAAAAGTTAAATTCCACCTGCTTGAATTTAATCTCAGAGCGCATCTTACACAATTATTTAAAACAATGGAATATGCCGCATTAAATAAAAACATACAATATCTGCATGAATTTGATGACAACCTTCCTGAAAACATCGTAGGCGACCCTATCCGGCTCAATCAAATTATTTTTAACCTGCTGAGTAATGCCATCAAATTTACAGACAGAGGTTTGGTAAAACTTTCCGCCCGGCTCGTGGAAGACGCTAAAAACGCGGTAGTGATTTCCATCGTTGTGCAGGACACCGGCATCGGTATTCCCGAAAATAAATTGCATACCATCTTCAGAAGTTTCACTCAATTAGGAAAAGATGTTACCAAAACAGCGGAAGGCACGGGATTGGGTTTGGCGATTACCCGCCAGCTAATTGAGTTGCAAGGCGGAACAATTAATGTAAAAAGCAAACCCGATGAAGGCTCAACATTTGAGGTAATGATGATGTTCAAAAAACAAGTTGACACGACAGAAAAACCGGAACAATCCCGCGAATCAGAAAATAATCAACTGGATAGTATAGACATTGGCTTTAAAAAAATATTGATTGTAGAGGATAAAAAACTGAATCAGCTTGTCACCACTGAAATGCTTAAAAGCCGGTGGAAAAATATCGAAACAGCCATTGCTGACAATGGAAAAGAAGCCGTGGAAATTCTGCGCCATAAAAAATTTGACCTCGTGCTCATGGATGTACAGATGCCGGAGATGGACGGCTACGAAGCTACAAAAGCCATTCGTGCAGATTTAAAAATTCCATACAGTGTGATGCCGATTCTTGCCATGACCGCCTACACTACAGATAACGAAACACAGCAATGCCTTGAAGCGGGAATGAATGATTTTGTCGCCAAGCCGTTCGATCCGGAGCAACTTTATCGGAAAATTATCGGATTGGTGCTGCATACCGCATCCGACCACTCATACCTTGCGGAATCAACTTCATATAATTACAATGATGGCGAACATCTGAACCTTGCCTATTTAAACCAAATTACTAATGGCAATGCAACCCTGAAAAGTAAAATCATTCAAATGCTGATTGAAGAAACCCCTGAAGAGCTTTTTCAGTTAAAAAAATTCACCAGGGAAAAAAGCTGGAAACGCACCCGCGCGATTGCTCATAAAATGAAATCCGGCATCAGTTACCTCGGCTTGGCAAACACGCTTAATGACATAAAACTTATTGAAGAATATGCCGGAAATGAAATTCGTCTTGACAAAATTCCCGCCCTGGTGGAAAAAGTGGATGTCGCCTGCACCAAAGCGATTAATGAGTTGGTTAGGATGAAGAGTGTTCTATAAAAGAAGAACAGTATTGAAAAAATCATTTTTTTTTGCTTCATTTGAAGCTCAATCAATTGCCGGAATTTAAAGTTTCCGATTCAAAGCACAGGAGATTAAGAAAAGTTAAATTATCCAACAATTTCGGACTTTTTATTAAAAACTGCTTTGACCATTAAGAATCTCTCCTTACCTTTCTCCAAACAAAAAAACAATGGTCATGAAAAACATTACATTTTGCTGCCTGCTCTTAGCAGGAATTTTATTGAATGTCAATACTGCAACTTCTCAAATCTGTACGCCCGACCCGAATTGCACCTCCGCGGAAATCATTTGCGGAACGCTGGATGACGGATGTGAAAACGAATTTTATGTAACGATTCTGACAATTTCCCTTCCGAATGATATCGGTGGATTCACATTGGTAGATGTAACATTAAATTCATTTACAAATCTTCCTCCTGGTCTTTCCTTTGAATGCAATCCTTCAAGCTGTACAGTAGCTGCAAATTCAAGCGGATGTATCGTAATTGAGGGAAATCCGACTACACCAGGCACTTATAATTTAATCGCAAATACAACTGCACGTGTGGATGTTGGGATTATCGTTTCTATTGATACACCGCTTGTTGTAGGTACTATTATCATTGCTGAAAAAGATTGTAATGGAGAATGTAACGGAACGGCTTCAATAGATAATTGCAGTATTTGTTCTGGTGGCAGCACCGGTCTGTTAGCGGATTGTGATGATGATGACCCCTGTACAAATGATTCGTGTGACGGTTTTGGAGGATGTATCAATACGCCCTTAGATTGTGATGATAATAACCCGTGTACCAATGATTTGTGTATTAATGGTGTTTGTGAAAATGAATATGTAGGTCCTGTTTTGGATTTTTCTGTGACTCCACTTTGTGATGGACAAAACGCGACTGTTACGAACCTTTCTACCGGAATAGACCCGGATGCGGTCTATTATCTTGACTTAAATAATGACGGTTCCATTGATGCAACTTTCCCGGCTGCCGCTTTGCCTTCAGACTCATCTTTTGTTGTGGGCGCTGGTTCAGCCACTTTCGCGGTGATTGTCGTGAATCCTGATGGTTGTTCAGATACGCTGGTCGCTTCGGTAACAACTCCGTTTTCTCCGCAGTTGGATTTTGATGTCACACCCTTGTGTGACGGTCAAAACGCCACGGTCACCAATCTCTCCACCAATGTGGATACTGATGCGGTGTATTATCTTGACTTAAATAATGACGGTTCCATTGATGGTACATTCCCGGCTGCCGCTTTGCCAACGGATTCTTCTTTTGTTGTTGGAGCAGGTACTGCCACTTTCGCGGTGATTGTCGTGAATCCTGATGGTTGCTCTGATACGTTGGTCGCTTCGGTTACCACTCCGTTTTCTCCGCAGTTGGATTTTGATGTCACGCCCTTGTGTGACGGACAAAACGCCACGGTCACCAATCTCTCCACCAATGTGGATGCTGATGCGGTGTATTATCTTGACTTAAATAATGACGGTTCCATTGATGCAACATTCCCGGCTGCCGCTTTGCCTTCAGACTCATCTT
>JBGTCY010000086.1:0-32631 GCA_041748615.1 Chitinophagales bacterium | reverse complement strand
TTGCTGACAAGGGGATGTGAAAAAAAAAACGAGGGTTAAACGGTAATGAAAATGAAAAAAAGCAAAAGAAGGCAAATGCGAAAGTCAGGAGAAACATTATTTTACCAGCGGAGTCCTAAATTAAAAAGACATGTTAATTTTAATATCCCAGAATGAATCGCAGAAAAGGAATTGATAAATATTTAGTCGTTTTCACGCGTCAGGATTTTAAATACATCCTCCAGACTTGACGCTTCCTGGCGCAGCATTAACAACGTCAGGTTTTTTTCTTTGGCAAAATGAAAAATCGTTTCGCGAACATCTTCATTGCCTTCCGAAAAAAGCAGCCATTCATTTTTTTCTTTCCTCAGCGAAACAATACTTTTTATTTTTCTCAATGACTCTTCTTCGACATTTTCTTTGAACTCCACTCTCACGGCAGCATTGCCTTTTGCCCGTTGCCGAAGATTTGCGGGCGTATCATCCGCCACCAATTTTCCTTTGCTGATGATAATCACCCTGTCACACAATGCCTGCACTTCCTGCATGATATGGGTGGAAAGTATGACGGTTTTTTCTTTGCCCAACGCGCTGATGAGCGCGCGGATTTCAATGAGTTGATTAGGGTCTAAGCCGGATGTCGGCTCATCCAGAATCAACACTTCCGGGTCGTGCAGCATCGCCTGCGCCAGCCCGACACGCTGCTTGTAACCCTTTGATAGTTGCCCGATTTTCTTTTTCATTTCGGGTTGCAATCCGGTAAGCTCCAACATTTTGCTGATGCGCGCTCCGGCTGACTTTCCCAACTTGTGTACCCTTGCGACAAATTGAAGATATTCCCGCACATACATTTCATGATACAGCGGATTATTTTCCGGAAGATAACCGACACGTTTTCTCACTTCCATCGGCTCCAGTTCCACATCAAATCCGCACACTGTCGCACTCCCTTCGCTCTGCGGCAGGTAGGTGGTGATAATTTTCATGGTCGTGCTTTTCCCGGCTCCATTTGGTCCCAAAAATCCCAAGACCTGCCCTTTTTGCGCTTCGAATGAAATACCATCCACCGCGCGCTGGGCACCATAAATTTTTGCAAGTTGTGATACTATAACAGACATGATTGAACGGGGTTTCAAAAATACGCATCGCACAGGGAATCGCAACGCTCAAAACTTCAATGAGGTTGTAGATTAAATTGCACTTGCGTTTTCAAGGTGGTGAGTAGAACCATCCGGGGTTGTAATCGCTCCCCTTCGACTCCGCTCAGGCTGACCTATGCGCAACATAAAACTGGTTAATTTTTCATTCACCACTTCAATGCGTTATCACTTAATTACCAAAAGAAGTTTATCAGAAATCGCACTTTGAACCATGTTCCCGCAGCCACCGGACACTGTTTTCGTAATCGGGCATTACGCAGGCAACTAATTGCCAGAATTTTTTTGAATGATTATGTTCATATAAATGCGCAACTTCATGAAGCAACACATAATTCAAAACGGGTTCAGGCGTCAACAATAAGCGCGTGGAAATCGTAATATTCCCATTGTGGGAACAACTGCCCCACAATGAATGAACATACTTCAGCCGGACTGATTTGATTTGTTTCGGAGGATGAAAAAAATTGTTCCAGTAGGTCAATCTTTCCCCGATAAAAGAGTGAAAATAATTCGCCATGCAACGGCTGATAAATTCAGCAATCAATTTTTCCATGCCTTCTTCGGTGAGGAGGGTGGAGAGTTGCAGGTGAATGATGTTTTCTTTTAATTCAGCCCAGCATTTTCTGGAATCGGTGAATTGAAGCTGGAGCTTAAAAGGCTGACCCTGAGCGATAATTTCCTGATTACTGAAATAATCTTTTCTTTTTTTTACATAGAGTTCAGGGCGCAGCCTGAGTTTTTTGACTGCCCAGTTTTTGAATTCATCAATCTGTTTTAGTTTTTCCTCTTTGCTGATGTGACGCGGCAGCCTGATAACCACTCCGCTTTTTGTAATTGAAACTCTTGCATTATTCCGCGATTCCACTAGAATGTGGACTGCAACTTCTCGCTCTTCTACTTTCAGCGCCTGCGTAACAACGGTGGCGGATTTTCGGGTACTCATCCGGCATGTTCCGCTTGCTTGAATTGCAGGACATCATTTCTCAATGCGCTTAAAACCCAGGTCATCACGGCAATATCATCCAACCAGCCAATCACGGGAATGAAATCAGGTATTAAATCAAAGAAGAGGAAAACATAAGCAAGCCCAATCACGAACCGAATCATAGTTTTTTTGGAAATGGCAGACCGACCCTGCAAGTGCGCTATCACCATTCTGAAGATGGAACTTGAGTTGGAAAAAAAGTACCACCAGAGCGGGAGTGTTTTTAAAATTCTGGTTTGATTTTTAGTTTTCATGGCATATTTTTGGTCTTTATACTGCAAATATATTGCCTATAATTCCAACAACGCTTTTTTCAACTTTTGAGTGCGCAGAACAGATTGCATTTGCGTTGTCAAGATGAGTCCTGAGAATAGGGAAACCATACGGGCTTGCAATCGCGCCCATTCGACTTCGCTCAGGTTGACCCGCGCATTTTATATATTGAGTGCATCAGCCCTGAAATTACTTTTGATTATTGTTTCTTTTCATTTAAACCAATAAAAAAAGGATGCGAGTTTTTCACATCCCTTCCTTATTAAAAATGTATGATTTTTATCTGTCCTGAATAGATTGTTTTTCAGTAACTGTGACTTTTGGTTTTTCACTCTTGCCAGCTTCCGTATTTACAAAACGCAGTATCTGCGTATTACGAAAACCTATGGAATTAAAAACAAAAAGTTCGGTATTATCCTGCGTCATGGAAATGCCGCTCATGTAGCCGTTTTCATCTCCCGACTGACCGATTTCAATCGGCATGCTGAATTTACCATTGATGCTTTCCCGTCTTGCGTGATAGATTTTATCCCCTGACAATGCAAAGATTTCCAATTCATCCTGAGAAAAGAAACAACTCATGTTGTTGCTGATTTTCGGAAGATTAAACTCAAGTTTTTTCGGTTTTGAAAAACGCGCGTTCACTTCATTTCTTTCAGCAACATGGAACGTGATTTCACTGCCCTTTTGTTTCGTGAAATAAATTCTCAAACCATCGTTTGACAAGTAAGGATAACTATCAGAAAGCTCAGGGTCATTGATTTCATCCAACGAGCGCACATTTACAAAAGGACCATCTTCCGCAACCCTTGTAGAAATGAAAAGGTCATTGGATGCCTGCTCATCACGCGTAGTGATGAATAATTCATTTCCTTTTTGAGTGCCGTCAACACTGTTTACAAACACCATGATTTTTTCATCTGCCGAAAGCGAAGGCATGATGATATCATAGCCCGGGTTATTTATCGTGCCTTTCAGGCGAATGGGTTTGCCAAAAGAATCGCCCTGCTTTTCGCGCTTCATCACAAACAGTTGTTTTTCACCTGCAAAATTCTGTGAGGTGAAATACATTTTTAATCCGTCTTTGCTCAACTGCCCGACCAACGGCATCACTTCATTACCGGTGCTTACGATACCCGTATATTTAAAATTGAAGCCGGTTCCGGATACGGAACCTTTCATATCCAATTTGCTGAGAGAGGATGAACTTGTGGAAAGAATTCCAACCGCCAGAAAGAAAATAATTACGCTACGCATCGCCATCACGATTTAATGATAAAATAGAATGTCCTGCTTTTCTACGCCTGAAAGGGAAAAAGGTTGCCGGAAGAGGGCAGTGAAAATGGAGGAAGTGAATTTTCTAAACTAAACTAAAACCGGATGAAAATCGCAGTGCAGGAGTGGAAATTGTTTCCTACGGTGTAATTATATTCAAAGCGAATTCTGTTGGCAAATTGCTGAAATTCACCTTGTCCGCCAGAAACCTGCACCGCCCCTGAATTCTGGCTGGTAATCGATAGAAAATTAGCGCTGACAATCGTGGCATCAACCGGCAATCCTCTGTTCGCGAAATTGCTGATGGTGAGTAAATCCACCCTGAACCCCTGTCCGATACTCGCCTGATAAGTCGGTGTATTCACAAATCCGGTGAAAGTGGTGGTGCAACTCTCGGAAACCTGGTAAGTGCCGAGATATTTTTGATAGCTAAAGATATCGCAAAACTCTCCTTCGAAACCTGCCTGGCAAACACATTGTCCGTTCACACAGGTTGAATTCATTGCCGGGCAAATTACATCTTCGCAGGAGTTTCTGTCACAAGCGGCTAAGAAAAGACTGATTCCAAAAACGGATAAAATTAATTTTAATGTGTTTTTCATAAAATCAAAGTTATTAAATCAAAATTAAAAGACTTCGGTACGCGAATGCAGCAAGATATTGAAGGTTTTTTTGAAAAGGTGTCCTTGCGATGGAATGATTGTTATGAGGGAATGCCAGTCCCAAAGCAATCCTCTGTAAGAAGGGGATTGCTTCGCTCGTTCCTCATTCGCAATGACGATTAAATTTAGTTTCAAAGAACTCTTGAATTTGATACATAACAATAAATTATGTTCAGCTCCGTTTGATGAGCAATACTTTCCCCCCGTATTTTTTAAGTTATTCTACCCCCAAGACGGCTCTCCCCTGAGGTATTTTTTTCACCCTTAAAAATACCAACCTATGGCGATTCCAAAACAACCGCGCCAGCAGATGATTAACATCATGTACCTGGCGCTGACAGCGTTGCTGGCGCTGAACATTTCCAGCGAAGTGCTCAATACGTTCAAGCTGATTAATGACAAACTCACCGATTCCAATGTGGCGGTGGAAGCGAAAAGCGCGTCATTGATGAATCTGTTTCAGGCGAAATACAACAGTAATGCCGCGAAAACGAAACCCTACATGGATGATGCGCAACAGGTGCGTTTAGCCGTGCAGGATTTTTTCGAGCACGTGGAAGCATTGAAATCAGACCTGATTGAAAAGAGTGGAGGTATGGTTGATGGAAAATATAAAGGTGCAAAAAATACGGATGTGACCACCCGCATTATGATTGAAAAAAGGAAAGGCAGGGAACTTGAAGAAAGAATTATTCAACTCAGAGGAAAATTGCTGACGCTGCCCACATTGGAAGAATTGGAACCTCATGAGAAAAATGAGTTGGGCAGGCAAATCGCGCTCAACAATGATTATGATACGCGCGAGGCGGAAAAACTCGGTAAAAAAAGTTGGGCGAATTACAATTTTGAGCGAGTACCGGTGATTGCTTCAGTCACTTTGCTTGCCAAACTACAGGCTGACGCCAAAGAATCCGAAGCGCGCATTCTCGAAAAATTGTATAACCGTGTTGACAGTAAATCTTTCACCTTTGAAGACCTCTCCGCCAAAGTAATTACCTCCAATCAATTTGTGCTGACCAACCGTCAGGAGTTTAATGCCAACATCTTTTTTGCCGCTACCAGCAAGACGCAGGAAGTGGATGTTTTCATTGGTCAATTCAAGCCTCACTTTGATTTGAGAGAAGCGGACGGGAATCTGAAAAACCAGGTGGAGGAATTTCCTTTAATAGATGGTTTCGTACAATTAAATGTTGAAGACGGCATTGCGCGTTTTCATGAAATTCCGCAACAAAGCGGTGACCGCAAAAAGGAAGGCGTCATTAAAATCAAAAAGCCCGATGGCTCAGGTCACAATTTTTATCCGTTTGAACTTAGTTATCACTCCGCGCAACCGGCAGCAGTGGTTTCTCCGGAAAAAATCAATGTGTTGTATGCCGGAGTGGAGAATCCGTTGTCAGTTTCCGTTCCCGGATTTCCTGCTGAAAAAGTAAAAGCTTACTTAGCTTCCGGAAACGGGAATCTGAGTGGCAAAGAAGGCAGGTATGTTGCAAAAATGAATTCCATCGGCAGAGCGAAAATCGCGGTGCATGTCATTGGGGATGATGGGAAAGAAATGAAAATGACGGAAACGGAATTCAGAGTGAAGCGCATCCCCAACCCGGTGCCCAAAGTTGGTACTTTGCCGGGTGGTGAAGTAGATGCCAGTGTTTTCAGAGCGCAAAACAAATTGAATGTTTACATCCCGGAATTTGAGTTTGAAACAAAATTCAACGTGTTGAGCTACCGCATGGTTTGGCAAAGAAAAAATGAAGACCTGATAGACGCTCATAACGAAGGGGATACTTTCAGTTCAAAAACACGGCAAATCATTACCGGAGTGAAAAGAGGAGATATTGTTTATGTGGAAAATATCCGTGTGCGCGGACCGGAAGGTGATACCCGAAAAATTCAGGATGTGATTTATCGGATTAAGTAATCATCTCGGAACTCCATACTTCCTGCTGTTGTCATACATTGTCATTCAATGGCCGCTAAAATTCACTTCTTTATTTGGAAGGAAATTCCGGACTTTTCATAATCCGCTCTATCTGAGGTTGATGATGCTCAATATGTTCGGCAATAAAATTCAGGGTTTGTGAAATATCGAACCGCCCGGCAATCGGGTGCTTGAATAAAAGCTTTTGCGAAGTTTTACTGTCAAATCCGTCTAAGATTTTTTTAAACTGATTCCTGATTTCATCCCATTGCGTAATCAGGTTTTCTAAAATATAAACCTCTTCCTGAACGGGCAGCGCGGCTTTTGGCGCTTTATACTTGACAGGAAGTCTCAGCGCCAGTTTCAAAATGAACAATCGCAGTTTTGCCAGGAGATTCGATTTTTTGACACTGTCCAATCCCTGAATTTTTTTATTCAGGTACTTTACGGTGTTTGTTTCCGCGTAAATCAGGTGATTGATTACTTGCAGCAGGCTCCATTCTTTTTCAGCCGGTTTGAAGTTGAGTTGCGCGTGGGTGAGTTTACCGAGCTTGTTTTGAATTTCTTTCCGCTGAGTTTCCAACCGGTTGAATTGTTTTTCTAAAGTCAAAATCATAGCGGGAAATTATAAAAATGAAATTGAATTCCAATTATTTTATTTCCCAGATTTCATTGCCGCGTAATAACTTATCCAAATCACCTTCACCTGCACGTCCCATCACTTCGTGAATCTGTTGCTCCATCAACTCTTCATAGGATGCCCGCTGCGTGGAATAAAAAAGTCCGAATGGGCGGGGCAAATGATTTTCCGTTTTGGGATTATCAAAAAAGCGGGAGAGGATTTGCGCTTTCACCAAATTGGTTTCATCATGCACCCACAAATCTTCCGCTGTGAAACCATCTTCAAATTTCACAATCACCGGTTTGAAACCGTCCAGCTTGATGCCCCTGTCTTTTTGCGCTCCGAAAATGAGCGGTTTGCCATGTTCCAAAAATAATATCTCATCAGCCTGTGTTCCTTTTTCGGAATAAGCGGAAAAAGCGCCATCGTTGAAGATGTTGCAGTTTTGATAAATCTCTACGAATGAAGTTCCTTTGTGGGCGTTGGCTTTTTTCAAAATTTCCTGTAAATGTTTTGCTTCCACATCCATGCTGCGGGCGACAAATGTAGCGTCAGCGCCCAAAGCCAGAGCAATGGGATTGAAAGGATAATCAATGGAACCGTAAGGAGTGGATTTGGTCACCTTGCTAAATTCAGATGTGGGCGAGTACTGACCTTTCGTGAGTCCGTAAATCTGATTGTTAAACAGTAAAATATTGACATCAAAATTTCTCCTCAGCAAATGAATCATGTGGTTGCCGCCAATGGATAGTCCATCGCCATCACCCGTGACAATCCAGACACTCAAATCGGGACGGGCGGCTTTCAAGCCGGACGCGATGGCGGTAGCCCTGCCGTGAATGGAGTGCATCCCAAAAGTATTCGTGTAATAGGGAAACCGCGAAGAACAACCAATGCCCGAGATGAAAACAATCTTCTCCCTCGGAATTCCCAAATCCGGCAACGTGCGGTGCGTTTGCGCCAAAATGGAATAATCACCACACCCGGGACACCAGCGCACATCCTGGTCGGTTTTGAAATCTTTGGCGGTTAATGGACTTGCAGTTATTGCGCTCATGTGTGGGTAGTTTAATGTTTACCCCGTTGGACAGCCGCCCTACGAGGTTTAATTTGTTTAAAGTCTAAAGTTGTTATACTTCGAGGAGATTTTTTTAAAACATTCTTAGTCATATTTTCAGAATAAATCTCTCTATATATCTAACATCTAACTATCTAAAATCTAACATCTTATTTACGCCTTCAGCACTTCCAACGTTTTTTCAGTCAATTCCGATTTCGTGATGGGAATTCCTTTGATGCGGTTAAAACCGATAGCCGGCACCAAATAAATATCCCGGATAATTCTGATTAATTGCCCGTTGTTGATTTCGGGAATCAATATTTTTTTATAACGACTCATCACTTCTCCCAGGTTTTTAGGGAATGGTTTTAAATGTCGGAGATGAGCATGTCCTACCGAATATCCTTCATTGTCATGCAGGTCCTTCACCACGGATTTTATCACTCCGTAAGTGGAACCCCATCCGAGTATCAGCAAATCTCCTTTCTCCGCACCCGAATCAATTTGGAGCGGGGGAAGATAATCAGCGATGCGCTGCACTTTTTCTTCACGCAGTTTCACCATGAACTCATGGTTTTCAGGGTCGTAAGAAATATTGCCCGTGAGATTTTCTTTTTCCAAGCCGCCCACGCGATGCTCCAATCCTTTGGTGCCGGGCAGCGCCCAAGGTCTTGAGAGTTTTTCATCCCGCTGATAAGGCAAAAACTTTTCATCGGTGGCTTTCGCGAATTCCACTTTAATTGCCGGAATGTCTTCAGCTTTTGGAAAACGCCACGGCTCAGAACCGTTGGCAATGTATCCGTCACTCAGGAAAATGACGGGCGTCATGTGCTGAATGGCAATCCGGCACGCCTCAAAAACACTTTCAAAACAATCAGATGGCGAACTGGCTGACACCACCGGCATGGGGCATTCGCTGTTTCTTCCGTACAATGATTGCAGCAAATCCGCCTGTTCGGTTTTTGTCGGCAATCCGGTGGATGGTCCTCCTCTTTGCACATTAATAATCAACAAAGGTATTTCCAGCATCACCGCCAAACCCATTGCTTCCGCTTTCAATGCCATGCCTGGACCGGATGTCCCCGTGACTCCCAGGCTGCCGCCAAAAGACGCGCCTATTGAGGAACAGATAGCCGCGATTTCATCTTCCGCCTGAAAGGTTTTCACTCCGAAGTTTTTGTAGCGCGACAGCATGTGTAAAATGTCTGAAGCCGGAGTAATCGGGTATGAGCCGTAGAAAATCGGTAATCCTGATTTTTTTGATGCCGTAATTAATCCAAGTACGGTCGCCTGGTTGCCCATGACATTCCGGTATTGCCCGGCAGGCAAACTTGCTGCCGGCACATCATACCGTGAAGTGAAAGTTTCTGTAGTGTCCCCGTAATTGTAACCGGCTTTAATCGTGCGCACATTCGCTTCCAGGATGTCCGGCATTTTTTTGAATTTGTCATTCAGGAATTTCAGGGTGCTATCCGTGGATTTGTTGTACATCCAGAAAAGAAAACCGAGCACAAACATATTTTTTGAACGGTCTTTTTCTTTGGTGCCCAGTGGGATTCCTTCAAGACATTCGCGGGTGAGTCTTGTTACATCAATTTCATAGAGCCTGAAGCCTTCAATTACTCCGCTCTCCAAGGGGTTATTGTCATAACCAGCTAGCCGGAGATTTTTCGGGTCAAAGCCGGAGGTGTTGACAATCAGCGTACCTTCTTTTTTCAGCCGCTTGATATTCACTTTCAGCGCTGCCGCGTTCATCGCCACCAGCACATCATATTCATCACCCGGGGTGTATATTTTCCGGCTGCCGAAATGTAACTGAAATCCAGAAACACCCGCGAGTGTTCCCTGTGGCGCTCGGATTTCCGCGGGAAAATCAGGAAAAGTAGCGATGTCGCTGCCGCCCAACACGATTTCGTTGGTGAACTGGCTGCCGGTCAACTGCATCCCGTCACCTGAGTCACCGGCAAATTTAATAACAACATTTTCTTTTGATTCAATCGTGGCTATCATCATGCAGGTTAATTCATCACAAAATTATCGTATTACGACATTACATTAAAAATTATTCCTTTAAAACTAATCACAGACAAGAAGTATATTGACTCTAAAACACATTATTAATTTACCCATAAGCCCTTTCCAGCTTTCCTTCCATGTAATTCATGAATGCGCGGTTGACGACCTTGTTTCCTCCGGGTGTGGGGAAGTTGCCTGAAAAATACCAGTCGCCAATATGATTGGGACATGCTTCATGAAGGTTTTCGATGCTTTGATAAATGACCTGAACCTCCGCCTGAATGTGCGGAGCTTTTACGATTTCAGAAATTTTAGCGGAAATTTCTTCAGTCGTAAACGGATGATAGATTTTTTTTACGCTGTTAACCGTTTCCGAGGCGGGCAGGTTTAGCTGGCTTTTGCATTCATCATACACTTCATACAGCAGGTTGTCCATTTTACGGTCTTTCAGTAAAGCAACCGCAGCCCTGAAAGCGATGAAATCCTTCATGCGCGACATATCAATGCCATAGCAATCGGGATAGCGGATTTGCGGAGCGGAGGAAACGATAATAATTTTTTTAGGACCTAACTTATCCAACATGCTCAAAATACTTTGCTGCAAAGTAGTGCCGCGCACGATGGAATCGTCAATGGCGACAATGGTATCTACCCCGCGTTTGATGATGCCGTAAGTCACATCATAGACATGCGAAACCAATTCATCCCGCGCTGCATCTTCCGTGATGAACGTGCGCAGTTTCACATCTTTGATTGCCAGCTTTTCAAATCGCGGACATTGCTGCAGAATTTTATCCAACGCTTCTGAATCCGCTTTGCCATTTTGCATAAAGGCTTCAATCTGATTTTTTTTGTGACGCGCCAGGTATTCATTCAATCCCTGTTGTAATCCCAAAAATGCCACTTCCGCTGTGTTGGGAATGAATGAAAAAACAGAGTTTTCAAAATCGTGGTCAATCGCTTTCAGCACTCTGGCGGTAAGCAGGTACCCGAGTTTTTTTCTTTCGTTGTAAATATCCCTGTCCGTTCCGCGCGAAAAATAAATACGCTCGAAGCTGCATGATTTCCGCTCTGCCGGCTCATGAATTTTTTGTTCCTGGACAACACCGTTGTGTTTAATAATCAGCGCGTGTCCGGGTTGAATTTCCCGGATTGTATCCCACTTCACATTAAAGCAGGTTTGGATTGCCGGTCTTTCAGAAGCCACCACCGCCACTTCATCATCACAATAATAAAACGCGGGGCGGATGCCATTAGGGTCGCGCATGACAAACGCGTCCCCGTGACCGATTAATCCGGCAATGGCATAACCTCCGTCAAAATCTCTCACCGAGCGGGTGAGCATCCGTTGCACATCAAGGTTTTCAGCGATGAGGTCGGATATTTCGCGGTTGGTGTGATTTTCCTTGAACTGATCAAACAACCGCTGATTTTCAACATCCAGAAAGTGCCCGATTTTTTCAAGCACCGTCACCGTGTCGGAATCTTCTTTGGGATGCTGTCCCAAAGCGATTAATTGAGTTAGCAACTCATCATTGTTGGTCATGTTAAAATTTCCGGCAAGCACGAGGTTGCGCGTCATCCAGTTGTTGGTGCGCAGAAAAGGATGGCAATGTTCAATACTGTTTTTACTGTGTGTTCCATAGCGCAGGTGTCCCAACAACACTTCTCCAGCAAACTTCATGTTTCTCTTGAGCCATTGAACATCATTCAGGCGGTCGGGATTTGTTTTTTCCAATTCACGATAGGGCGCGTAGATATTCAGAAAAATATCCGCAATCGGTTTTGAAGAGTTGGAGCGTTCGCGGCTGATGTAAGGAAACCCCGGCTGAATATCCATTGAAATGGTGGCAACCCCCGCCCCGTCTTGTCCGCGATTGTGCTGCTTTTCCATCAACAGGTAGAGCTTGTTCAGCCCATAGAGCGGAGTTCCGTATTTTTCGGTATAATATTCAAGTGGTTTTAATAAGCGGATGAGCGCGATGCCGCACTCGTGTTTGATTACATCACTCATGTTTCATGTTAGAGTGCAAAATTAGACAAATCGAAGGCAATCGGTTTATTCCTGATGATACTTGTGAACATTTGAAGGTGATACCCTATTATTCTGACAGGGATGAGGGGCGGCAACTAAGACACTATCAAATGGTCGTTCCTAATAGAACTCTAAAGCCCTGTAAGGGCGACCTTTTGGTTGAAGATACGCTAATAGATTTCAAAACAGCTTTTTAAAGATATCATCGAGGCTGATACCTTCAGCTTCGGCTTTGTAGTTTTTTACTACTCGGTGGCGCAGAATGGGAAGCGATACCGCCTGCACATCTTCAATATCCGGTGAGTATTTTCCACGGAGAGCCGCGTAACACTTTGCGCCCAGCACCAAATATTGTGAGGCTCTGGGTCCAGCACCCCAGGTCAGGTAGTTGTTAACGATTTCAGGCGCTTTGGCGGTGTTGGGGCGTGTTTTGCTGGCGAGCGTCACCGCGTATTCCAACACATTGTCCGCAATCGGAATTTTCCGGATGAGTTGCTGAAATTCGATAATCTCTTTCGCGGTAATCGTTTTGTTCACCTGCACTTCCCGCATGGAAGTCGTGTTTTTCACCACTTGTAATTCTTCGGCATAAGCCGGATAGTCCACCACGATGTTGAACATGAACCGGTCGAGCTGCGCTTCGGGTAAGGGATACGTGCCTTCCTGCTCAATCGGGTTTTGTGTCGCGAGTACGAAAAAAGGGCGGTCAAGTTTATGCGTGGTGCCACCGGCAGTTACGGAGCGCTCCTGCATGGCTTCGAGCAAGGCAGCTTGTGTCTTAGGAGGAGTACGGTTGATTTCATCCGCCAGCACAATGTTGGCGAACAGCGGTCCACGGTTGAAGCGGAACTGACGTTGTTCATCCAGCACTTCCGAGCCGGTGATATCCGAAGGCATGAGGTCGGGCGTAAACTGAATTCTTTTGAAACTCAAATCCAGCGCTTCGGAAATGGTGCTCACGAGCAGAGTTTTTGCCAATCCCGGAACTCCAACCAGCAAGCTGTGTCCGTCACAAAAAATGGAAATCATCACGGATTCAATGACCTCATCTTGTCCGATAATTACTTTTCCAATTTCTTCTTTCAGTTTTTTATAGGAAGAGGACAGTGCGTCAACGGCTTCAACATCTGATGCAAACTTGTTCATGGGGATTTAATCATTTTAAAAAGAAAGCGTGAAATTACGCTCTCTGCGTGAAAAGGTATTTTTATCTATCATTCCGGGTGCAGGAAAAGTTATACTTAGTGTGTCATGCTCCGATTAACGGAGCATCCCCTTGTGTTTGAAATCAGCAGGGGATTTCCGCATAAAGCCGGAATGACAAATGAGCAAATCCGCACCCATTCAATCATACGTTTTCTCAATCACCGCTTCTTTTTTAATCCAATTTTTCATTAATGGGCACCGATGATAGGAATCATCAATGAACACGTAAGTTTCACTTGATTTTTCACGCAGCCAATTATCAAATTCACGTTCTTCTTTTTGCTGGGTGGCGGCAGATTTAATGCGGGAATAATCTTCCTTCAGGTTGGCGACATGCGCTTCGGTTACTGATTTCAGCAGCAAGATGCGATAAGCTTGTGTGCCGTCAAGAGTTTGGAAAGGCTGCGGAGTAGAAATGTCACCGGGATTTATGTTTTCAATGGCGAAATACACGGATTTGTCCAACTGGTCTGTTTCAAAAAAGGTGGTGCCTGTTTGCTGATTGGTCATCATACCGCCCTGGTTTTTTGAATCTTCATCTTCCGAAAATTTGAATGCGGCTTCACTGAATTTCATACCTCCTTCGACAATCAAAGTCCTGATGGAATCCGCTTTCGCTTTGGCATTCATGAGGTCGTAGCTTGTCACCCGCGGGCGCAGTAAGATGTGCCGGACGTTTATCTTTTCTCCTTTCTTTTCGAGCATTTGAATAATATGAAAACCAAACTTGCTTTCGATGACCTGCGATATTTCTTCATTTGCCAACCGGAAAGCGGCAGCTTCAAATTCTGGAACCATCTCTCCTCTTTTGATAAAACCAAGACTTCCGCAGTTTTCAGCGGAGCCGGGGTCTTCCGAATAAAGCCTGGCAAGGGTGCAGAAATCTTCTCCGTTAATCACACGCTCACGGATGCCTTCCAGCGATTCGCGGGCATATTCTTTTACTTCCTGGTTGATTTCCGGAATAATCACGATTTCACCTACTTCAAATTCCTCATTAAAAAAAGGAAGGCTGTCTGTCGGAATCGAGTTGTAAAACGCTTTCACTTCAGCGGGTGTCACTTTTACATTTTCTAAAATTTTGGCGCGCATTTTTTGTGACAACAACTGCTCTTCAATGTCTTTGCGGAATTCATCTTTTATCTGAATGATGGACTTTCCATAATACTCTTCTAATTTTTCTTCCGAACCAATCATTGAAACGAAATAGCGGATTCTGCGATTCAGTTCACCTTCAATGTCATCCTCGCCTACCATCACGCTGTCAATGACCGCCTGCTGATGGAGCATTTTCTGCGCCAGCGCCTGGTCGAGAATCACACAGCGAAACTCTTCGGGCAGTTCTCCTTCCAGCAGCAATTGCTGATACTGCAATTCAATATCAGAATGCAGAATGATTTTGTCGCCCACAATCGCCACTATCCTGTCAACGAGAATACGGTCTTCCTGCGCGATGGAATTCAATGACAACAATGACAAAATGAAAAGCAGTAAAATCAGTTTATTGTACATCATCTTTTGTCATTCATAAATTTCAAAATTATTGCTTCTTAATCCTTCAAGAAAAACATTATCGTATGTTTTTCTCACAAACTCCCTTTTTCTTTTACTGAGAATGATTCTGGAAATGTCATCTTTTGCATAAAAATAAGGCGATTCCTGCCCTTTGGTTCTGTAATCTTTTATCCTCACCACATAGCTAAAGAGGGAATCCGAGAAAACGGCAGTCGTCCTGTAACGGGAAATGGCATTGAATTCATATTCATTCAGCGGAATATTTTTATAAATCAGAGCAACTTCAAACCAAGCTGTGTCGGAAAATGAATAATCAGCGGCATATTGATAACAGTAATTACTCAGTTTTATTTTTTCCGCTTCTTCATCTGACTGCAGCCAGATTTTTACAGAATCTATTTTAGGCGCGCCTGCCGGGATTTTTACATAGAGCATTTGCGCCACATCGTTTGTCAGTTTAAAATTCTCTTTGAATTCTTCATAGTAATTCAGCATATTTGTTTCCGCGACAGTTGTGTCTAATTTCTGAATAATCAACTCTTTCTCATAGAGATACAACAGCAATGATTCGCGATAGTCATTGACCTGCCTTTCAACATCCGACAAATCAGGCGGCAGGTAAAGTTGCGCCTTTTGAATCATCAGTTTCCGCTTAATCCAGTCTTCCACATAACTTCTCACAATGTTGGCGCTGTCTTTTGCGCCTGTTGCATTTTTGATGATAGGCAGAACATCAGAGTAATAAAGATATTGGTCATTTACCTTGGCAACCGGCTGTTCTTTTGTGCCGGAATCTTTTTTAAAAAAATGACAGGAAGAAAAAGAAGAAGAGAGTAAAATGAAGAGTAAAACCCGGATGAAATTCATATTGTGATTTGAAAAAAGCAAGAATTCAACTTTTTGAATAAACTACTGGAATTCCCTTTTAGGCGCATTTTCAAAACAATTCCTAAAGTGTCTAACAGCTAACGTCTAATATCTGATTGCAGATAGTTCAGGAATTGAGGATATTATTTTGACAACATTACTTAAAACTGCCTTGAATAAAAATCAGTTGTTCTTAATGAGTTTGCTGAACACATCATTGTTCACTTTCACCGGATATTTCTGGCGTAATTCTTTAATCCATTCTTTCTCTAAAAATTCCTGATAGTCGGAAACAATGAATCCACGTGCTTCATCCAATGTTTTGGGCGTGGGCGGAATCACGCTTTTCACCTGCACAAAAGAAATCGTGTTGTCCGGATTTGTAAAATTTTCTGATACTCCCGCTTTCCATTCTATCTTGTCAATCAACTGCTGTTGTCCTTTTTCGAAAATATTTTCCTGAGATGTCAGCAACGGCTCCGCGCTTTTGGCGTTTGCTTTTTCGAGGATACCTGACGTATCTAATTTTCCTTTAGTTGCCAGTTTGCGGGCGGCTTTTGCTGTTTTTTCATCTTTCGCGGTAAAAATAACCGCTCTCAACCGCTGGTCCCACAGATATTTATTTTTATTGGATTCATGGAAGGCTTTGAGTCCGGTTGTGTCCTGCAATGCCTTTGACCACACTTTTTGGTCGGTGAGGGCAAACAACAAAGTGCCGTCCCGGTATTCCTGCATCAACGCTTTGAATTCGGGGTAGCGGAACTCCAATCGGCTGTCCTGGTAATCAAGGCTACTTTTTTCAACAAACTTTTCATAGAGGTCCTCATACATTTTGTAGGCTGAATCTTCGCGCTTGCGGGATTGCTGATTTTCCACAAACTCTACAAATTGCAACTGGGTATATGGTCTGCCTGCCAATTCAAAAAGCGGCTTGTCCAAGCTTTTTTTGTCGGCAAGGTTAAATTTTGGATTTTCCAAATCTTTCTGAATTTTCTTATAAAGCGCTTCTTTATTTTTTGGAAATTCCTTGAAGTTGTTTTCCTTTTTCACCCTGTCCACCAGCACATGCGTGGCAAGCGCGGAGCGGGTGTCGCGCTCGATTCGTTTCTTTAAATCAATTTTCGCCTCGTCATAGGATGTCAATGCCGGTTTGGAAATCCGTTTGATGATATGGTAACCGAAATCCGTTCTCACCGGCTCGGAAATGTCGCCATCTTTTTTCAGGGAAAAAGCCGCTTTTTCAAATTCCATGACCATCTTTCCTGTGCCGAATTCCGGCAGCACTCCGCCTTTTCCGGCTGAAATTTTATCATCGGAAAATTTCCTCGCCAGTTCTTCAAATGACTCACCGTCTTTAATACGCTTCACCAATCCTTCCGCTTTTGATTTGGCTTCCGCCTCATGTTCTGGTGTTGGTTTATTTTCAGGAAACTTCATCAGGATATGCGCCACATTGATTTTTCCCTGTGCTTCGCGCTTGTCAATCACTTTCACAAGATGATAACCGAAACGCGTCCGCACCGGCAAAGAGATTTGTCCCGGCTGGGTGGTGTAGGCGGCTGTTTCAAACGGGTAAACCGTTTGCAACACCGTGAAATAGCCGATGTCGCCTCCATTGTCTTTCACAGACGGGTCTGACGAAAATTGAGCGGCAAGTTTTTCGAAGTTCTCACCTTTCAGAATCCGTTTCCTGACATCATTCGCGAGGTTAAAAGCTTTGAGCGTATCAGCCGGTAATCCGCTTCCTTCAATGTTAAACAGGATATGCGCGGCACGCACTTCAAACTTCATTCTTTCATAAGCCTCCTGCAGGAGTTGTTCGCTGACATCGCGGTCCTGCATGTAGGATTTTGCAAGCTGGTTGCGATAGCCGGATAGCTCGTCCCGGATTGACTTCAGGGTGTCTAAGCCGAGCGACTCTGCCTCTTTCACTTTCAGGCGAAAGTTGATGTAAAGGTCAAGGTACTCTTCAAGTGATTTGCGCGAGTAAGCGTTATCATCGCTCAGATTATTTTTCCTGTAAACGTAATCGAACTCGTCAAGCGTCACCGAGTTTTCGCCAAAATAAAAAAGTACAGGCTCATTGGAAGTGGTTTGAGCATGAACGGGCGCATAATTTAATAGCATGAACAAACAAGCTGAAACGCTGAATACAATATTTTTCATCGGATAAATTTTCTAAGGTTTATGAAAAAAGCCAACCGGCTCTTTTTTAATTGGGATTGCAAAAATATAAAAATAATGAGTGTAGTAGGGTTTTCAGCTAAAATTGGTATAAGACAAGATACTCTTTAATATGTCATGCCTCCTGATTTTTATCTGGATGGCACCCTCATGTATTTGCAATCAAGGGGATTCCGGCATAAAGCCTGAATGCCACCTCCTTTTAACTGCGCAAATTAGATTTTGAAAAAATCGGGATAAATTCAGATGTTTGAGTGATTATCACTTTCCAAACCGATACATCACCCTGCCGTTAACTCCGAAATTTTGTAATCGTTTGTTTTCACTACCAACGGTGGGGGGTGTGAAGGAATGACCAGCCTCTAACTGGAGGAACAGGTTTTTATTCAGTAAAATGTCAAACCCTGTTGCGAAATGGAACATCGGATGATAGCGCTTGGCTTCGGAAATGTTGAGGTCAGGAAATCCATAAGCGCCTGATTGTAACGGACCGCCAAATGAAGCGTCAAAACTTTCACTCAGCGAACTGCTTCCGCTGAAGTTGGTTTGCGAAGGCAGCACGGGCGGGTTGGGGTTTACAATTGTATCCACCTGAATATCATGATAACGGAAGGTTTCTTTCAGTTTAAAATAATGATGAATCCCCGCTTTGGCATACCAGTTCCAGCGCGATTTCCGGAGCATGTTCACTTTCAAATCGGTGGCAAGCACAAATGATTGCACCTGTGAAGAGTAACTATAAGGACAATCAATGCCGGAAGATTTGTCACAGGGAAAACGTCCCCCATCATAATTGATTTGCGAGAATAATTGCGATACGGAAAGTCCGATTCTGTTTACAAACATCAATTCCTGAGTGATGCCTGCAACCAAGCCGGGGCGGTGCAGATTTGCTGCATGAATGAAAGAGAGGTTCATTCCCGCACCTGCGCCTATTGCAAAGGAAACAGCATGTTTTTTCTTTGTTTTCAAAAGCGTGTTATCCGCGTCAGCGAGAGCGTTTGCCGCTTGGATAGAATGGCGGTTATCAATGCTTTTTAAAGAAAACAAAGTCAACAAACCGACTGTAAAAATTTCTTCGTTCGGGGCATCAGTTCCTATGATTGATTTTTCTTTAAACGCATGAGTATTTTGATTCTTATTTAAATCACTTTTTGCCAAAAGAGTCAAATCGTTAAACTCTGTTGCTTCCTCCTTGTGAGCAATGTTTACCTTTCCGGGTACTTGATTAACATTGTTTGTATTTCCTAATGTCTCGGAGATTGTTTTTTCGGTTGAACTACTTGCTGTTACCTTATTTTTCTCAGTTGAATTTAATGAAGATATGTCTGTTTCATTTTTTGCAAGATTGGAATTGTCAATAGTTTTTTTAGATACAACTTCCGGCTTTGATTTTTTATCAACTGACTTTTTGCTTTGAATGATTTCTGTTTTGTTATTTGAATTATTTGAAAAACCTGAATTAGAAGGCGTGACAAAGTTTAAAGAGTTTTCAGTTTTTGATAAAAGATTTTCTTTTTTACCGAATGTTTTTTCACTGTTATTTGCGTCATCCGCAATTTCATTTCGTTCTCTAATCATTTTTTCATTCGCAGCCAAAATCTTTTCATCCTCCATTAAATCGCAATCAGAATTTTCAGCTTCATTTTTTCCGGCAATCATTAAGTCTGAAATTTGATATCCGGAGTGCTCATTATTTTCAGTAGAAATATTTTTAGATTGATTCCATGCAAACCAACTACCAACGCCAACACCGGAAATGAGCAGTAATAACAACAAGGGTAATAACCAGGCTGCCTTGCCGGAATTTTTGTCCAGCATCGTTTCCATCGCCTGCCAGTCGGCAGGCTGGAAAGGCGCTTCATAGCCGCCTAATTTTTCACGCATCGCGCTTTCAAAATTTTTATCGGGCATAACTCAGTTTGACTTTATTGTTTTCAGCAAGCATCGCCTGCAATTTTTTTCTCGCTTTCGCCAAATTCGATTTTGCGGTTCCTTCCGAAATACCCAGTTCTTTTGCAATTTCAGGATGGCTCATGCCTTCCATCACATACAGGTTAAAAACCGTTCTGTAGCCGGGCGTCAGTCGCTGTATCAGCGCGATAATTTCTTCCGCGCTGATTTGGTGCAGCACATCGCTTTGTTCACCCACCTCATACGCCTGTTCAATATCCACCATATTCTGTTTATGGCGAAACTCCGAGCGGTAATGGTCTATGGCGGTATTGAGCATCACTTTATAAATCCAGCTATCCAATCTTCCACGGTTCGTATCAAATTTTTTAATCGTATTAAACACTTTCAAAAAACCTTTATTCAAAATTTCAGCGGCTTCATCCCGGTTGGCAGCATAGCGCAGACACACGCCCATCATCCTCCCATAGTAGGTTTCGTAGAGCCGCTTCTGTGCGAGGCGGTCTTCGCGCTGGCAGCCTTTAACCAGTTCATCCATGTTGTGCCGTTTAGCTTCATCAGGCTGCGGAAGCCGTTTTGGTTTTGATTAATGTGTCCGCCTGACCACCTCAAGTTAGCTAAATCACCGGAATCCGGCTGAGCAACTGAATGTCCAGTACATTGCTGTAATCATATTGATACAGTCCGTTTGTTCCAACCATAATCAGCACTTTTACATGCGAAAGCGGAATTACATCATACGCCTGAATGCCCCCAAAGTGATTTAACAGATGCTGGTCAATGGTCATCACATCAGTCGCGTCATAAACTTTCAAGCCGGCTGAACCGTCACAGATAAAAAGCGTTCCGTTGTCAATTCCCAAGCCATGAGGGTTGTTCATCAGATATGTCTTAACTAAACTCGGCTGGGAAAGATTGGAAATATCCACTACTTCCAACTGATTCGTAAATCCCTCGCAGGGAGTTCCGCTGCGCAACGTCACATAAGCATAATGGTCATCCACCACCACCGGGTCGCAACTGGTGATGTGGGTGTAAGTTGAAATGAGCGATGGACTGCCGGGGTTGCTGTTATCATAAATATACATGCCTGACATGGAGCCGATGAAGAGCTTGTCTTTGTATGGGAAAATGGTTTCAATATCAAAACCGATGTTGATTTTATTCCAAATCACCGGGTTGGCAGGTTCAATAATATCCACTAAGTGCATGTCGCTTTGGTCAATGGCATAAAGATACCGGCTCGTAATCGCGAAACGCGCCATGGAGCCACCCTGTCCGGAACCGATAGTAGCGCCTCTGATGCTTTCAGCGCCTGAGTTGCTGAACAAAACGGGCGCGCCAACATCACCGCCTGCAAAAGAAGATTCAAAATAATAGGGCATCACTTCCTGCCCGCACAGGATTTCAACTTTTTCTGTTTTGTCGGTAATGTTCCAACTGACGATTATACCTTGACTAACATCGTCAGTAAAAAATCCCGACTCCCACTGGCGATGCGGAAAAATGTTTTCAATGCGTTTTAACTCCACCGCGTTTTCAGGGCTGGAAATATCCAATGCTACCAAATCAATATAACTATCAGCATACAACACATTTCCCCGCACTGCTATATCCACATTGCCGGGAATTTTGATAAACGCTTTATTTTCAGGTGAAGCGGGGTTGCTATTGTCAATTATATGCACGCCTTCATTGAGTTCATTCACAAACAGGTACGCGCCAAACACGTAAATCTTCCCCGGATTATCTAATGAGCGGGGCAACTCGGAGGCAACCGATGAGCGCAACTCAACGTAATCCAAATAAACCGGTTCATAAACCTGGTAGGTGTAAGAAGTGGAGCATTTATCTTTCGTACAGCCGGCAAACAATGCGATGAAAACTGTGAAGCTGAAAAGTCGGAAAAAGGTTGTTTTATTAAACATGTTGATGGGTTTTGGAGTGATTACGGAGTGTTTTGAAAAACGGTTGCCTGAGAGATAAATTCTTTGATACTTTGTTAGGAATGTTGTTAAAAAAAACATCCGATTGATGGGATTAGATGTGAGATTTTCGACTTTAGATGTTAAAGGATTCAAGCCACTTCAATAAATAAATTAAATATGTCAAAACTCATTCTTGGAATCGTTTTCCTTTTCTTTTCCAATTATCTCATCGCTCAAGCCAACCTACAGGATGTGGTCTATCTGAAAAATGGTAGCATCATTCGGGGAACTATTTTGGAAATCATTCCGGATGATGTCGTGAAAATTGAGATTATCGGTAAAAGCGTGTTTGTTTATTTAATGACTGATGTTGAAAAAATCACCCGTGAAGATATTCCCCATGTAAACATCAAGGAAGCCGCGCGTATCAAAAACAAGGGATATTACAACGAAACCGAATTCGGATTTTTCACCGGCAAAGGAGAATATAACCCGAATTTCGGCATCACCCTGCAAACTGTGAACGGCTATCAGCTCAACCGGTTTTTCAGAGTGGGAGGCGGTGTAGGAATCAATTACTATTTTGAATACTCACAAGCTTTCCTGCCGATTTTCGCACGGGTTTCGGGAGATATGATAAAGCATCGTGTCACCCCGGTTTATTTTGCCGACATCGGTTACGGATTTTTGCCCGGGCAGGACGGCTTTTATTATGAAAGTGAATCGAAGGGCGGAGTGATGTTTCAGGCAGGTATCGGGCTGAAAGTTTACACCCCCTCCAAAGCGGCATTTTTAATAACCGTGGGTTATCATTTGCAGCAAAGTTCCATTGAATATAATAATAACTGGTGGGAATGGGGAGGAGATATGCTTTACAAAGAGCACAGAAGCTATCGCAGAATCTCCGCGCGGGTGGGTTGGTTTTTCTGAAATTAGAACTGACCTGAAATTATTTATTCTGCAAAAAAGCTCTTAGGAATTCTGTCCTGTCAGTGATTTCCGTATCAAATTTTGATTCAATTTGCAAGCCTTCTTTTAACGTGGTATGGCTTCCTTCATGATACAAGTGTTTGATGGCGGCTATGGTTTGGCGGCTGTTTTTCAAAATTTCATGAGCAATCTTATCTACATGCGAATTTAATTCAGCCAAAGGAACCGCTTGGTTGGCAAGTCCAAATATTTCGGCTTCTTTTCCTGAAAAAGTTTTAGCGGTAAACGACAATTCCCGCGCTTTCATGATGCCTGCTTTTTGCGCCAACCGCTGAGTCATGCCCCATTTTGGCAGAATGCCCCATTTGGCATGAGTATCACCCAACTGCGTATCCTCAGCGACATACATCAGGTCGAAAGCAAGCGCCAATTCCAACGCGCCCGTGAAACAATATCCATGCACCTGCGCGATACAAACCTTCGGCATGGTTTGAATTTGATGAATCATTTCAAGTCCAATCGTCAGGATTTCATTTTGTGTAAATTTTCCTCCCTGAATGGAGGCATTCATTTCTTTCAAATCCACCCCTGCGGAAAAAGCGCGTCCTTCGCCTGAAAGGATGATGACGCCAATCTCCGGATTTCTTTCGGCTTCCGAAAACGCGTATTTCAATTCCGTTACAAGATTGGGGCTGAGCGCGTTCAATGCTTTCTGACGGTTCAGCCTGATGCGACAGACGGCATCTTTGTTTTCAATCAGAATATCCTTGTAGTTCATCTCTTTTATGCTTTCATTCAAAGATAAGGATAGCGTTTTCATTTCAGAAATCCTGACCTCGCTTCTGAAAATTTATTGACGATTTTGAAATACTCATAACTGACCAACCAAAACGGGCTAAAACCCGTCAGGCTTGGATTTTAGGCTATAGGATGCCGTCAAAAAAGGGCTTTAGACCAAAACACGATTTTTATTTGGCAATTGTGAAAAAAAGAAAGCGCGACTTATGCCGCGCTTTCCATAAAAAAACAAATACCCCTTATCTTTAATTAAGTTAAACTAAAATCTTTTTGAAGAATGGTCTCATCATGTTGCGTAATGTCCAGCCCGATGGATTCCTGTTCTCGTCTGAGCCTTAACGGAGTAACCATCGCGGTTATTTTATAGCAAAACCAGCTCATCACAAAGACAAAAACGCTAACAATGACCAACGCCAGCAGGTGTGTCAGAAACAACTTCCATTCACCGGTGATTAATCCCCCCTCTGACGCGAAAGCAGCCGTCAAAATCATCCCCACCATGCCACCAATGCCGTGACAGGGAAATACATCCAGCGTATCATCCAATGATGTTTTTGATTTATACCGAACAGCCAGGTTACTAACGATTGCCGCAATCACCCCGATTGCCAGCGCGTACTGAGGGTCCACAAAACCGGCAGCTGGTGTCACTGCCACCAAACCAACGACAGCGCCAATACATGCTCCAAGCGCTCCCGGTTTTTTATAAAGCACGGCATCCAGCAAAAGCCAGGTAATCATCGCGGAGGCGGATGCAAGGTTGGTGTTGAAAAAAGCTTTAACCGCGAGGGTATTCGCTTCCAAGGCTGACCCCGCGTTAAATCCAAACCATCCGAACCACAACAACCCCGTTCCGAGAATAATGTAAGGAATGTTAATCATCTGAAAATCCTGTTTGCCATGCGCTTCCCGTTTGCCCAACACCAATGCACCGACCAAAGCAGCGATTCCCGCTGAAATATGTACTACTGTTCCTCCCGCAAAATCCAAAACGCCCCATTGATACAGAAATCCATCGGGATGCCAGGTCCAATGGGCAAGCGGGCAATAAATCAGGATGCTGAACAAACAGATAAACAAGATATAACCCCAAAACCTGACCCGCTCGGCAAAAGAACCGGTGATGAGCGCGGGTGTGATAATCGCAAACTTCAACTGGAAAGCTGCAAACAACATCAAAGGAATCGTGGAGCCGATTGTTTCATGAGGAGCAGTTCCCACATTGTCGAACAAGAAAAATGTGCGCGGGTCGCCAATGAATCCCCCGATGGAATCGCCAAATGCCAAACTAAAACCCACGATATACCAAAGAAATGAAATAACACCCAGCGCGATAAAACTCTGCAACATGGTGGAAATCACATTTTTAGCGCTCACCATTCCGCCATAAAAAAACGATAATCCCGGTGTCATAAGCAAGACTAATCCGGAGGCGGCAATCATCCAGGCTATCGTTCCGTAATCAAATTCATCACCCACCGCTTCAGGATGGACAGCAGGGTAAAAAATTAAAACCCCGGTAACTAAAAGCAATATTCCAAAAACGAGGGAACTGTATCGGATTTTCATAAAACAATAAAAAAAGGGTTAAAAACTTTTCAGGCTGTAAAGTAAAGACAAAATACAGAAATATTTTGTAAAAAAATTTACATTTTTCTTTAAAAACCATTGATTTTCTAAAAAATAATTGAACAATATTCAATATTGACATTTAAAAATGGCAATTTGATGGATAATAATATAATTATTTATTTTTCAATTTTGATAGAAAATCAAATTTTTAAAGGGCAGATAACACCGGTGTTTGGACTGATTATTTATCCGATAAATCAGTTTTGAAAGAAATTCAATCCGTCTCCACCACACCCTCCGGCACTCGCTGATACCGTGACTTTACGAAGTTGCACCAGTCGCAGTTTTTGTCGCCACAGCCATTTTTGAATTCGAGATTCATGATGCTTTGGTAGGTCTCTGTTATTTGCGTGGTCACGAATTTCACATCATCATCCGTTGTGGGAATGCGCACTTTGAAAAAATTACCGTCTTTGCCTGGCTGAATGAAATCAATTTCTGCGGAAGCGAATTGCCAGTCGGTGTCGCGGTTGTTTTCTAAAAGAATGCGGTAAAACACCGCCTGTCGCCAGTAGTCGCCATTGCCAGAGATGAGTTTTTTCTTGGCATTTTTCGGGTCGCCTGTTTTATAATCCACCACGTTGGCGAGTTTACCCTCAAATTCAATCTTGTCGAGTTTACCATTGAGTGGCACTCCGTTCACCTCCACATTGCGGATATTGCGCTCAGAGGAAACGACTTTATTCCAGGAGTTGATATAATGCCGGTAATAAGCCGGGAGAATTTGTCTGCCGAATTCCAACCTCCGTTGAAATTGTTCGGGAGTAAACGCTTCTTCCTGGAATTGCATGGAGGTTTCAAAGTCATGTAAAAATTCATCTTCGGGAGGAAATTGCCTTTCATTGTCCAACATTTTTTTGAACAATTTTTCCAATGCGTAATGCACGGCATTTCCGAACGCGAGATGTTCATTTTTCGCGGTGGGAACACCCAGAATATATTTAAAATAAAAACTGACGGAACAGCGCAGGTACTCATTGAGATGCGTGACGCTCATGGAGTAGTTTTCCAATTTTTTGCGCAGCAGCGCTTCTTCCGCAAGTTCGAGCGATGGCGGCTCCGATTCGAGCATGAGTTGTTCGTGATAGCGCATCACCTCATTATCCGGCAGATTGATTTTATTGACAGCAACTCCGGTAGCTGCCACAATTTCGCCCACGAAAGGACATTCGGTTTGTTCTTTCATCTTGTTGTTCGCGGTGTGATAGCTGATGATGAGATGCTGTTTCGCGCGGGTGAGCGCCACGTAAAACAACCGTCTTGTTTCTTCCATCTCATCGCCATCGGGCGCGACATGCAGTGTCATGTTATCGGGCAATGAAAAGCCGTAATTACTGCCTCCTCTTCCCCATGCATCATCCGTGCAGCCGAAAAGATACACGTAATCAAACTCCAATCCCTTTGAAGCGTGAGCGGTCATCAGCGTCACTCCGTTTTCGGAGTATGACAGTTTGTTCACCGGCAGTTCAATTTCATCTTCCTGCATCAGGCGAATCGTTTCCGAGAGACGGGCAACGGTGAGACGCGGGTCTTTCGCGCTTTCGTCTTTCACAAAATCAAAAAACGTGGTCAGTTCCTGCATCAGCCAGATTTTTTCGGGCGAGTTCATAATGAAGCGCAGCACGCCACCGCGCGTCACGATTTTTTCCAGCAACGCCTGCACGGTAATGTTTTTAGATTCCTTAATCCAGTATTCGATGTTGTCGCTCAACCGCTGAATGTTGCGGAGCGTTTCATTTTCTTTGGTTTCGAAAAGGTCTTGTTTGATTTTGTAGGAAGCGCGTCTGATGGCATCACGCCAAGTGAGCTTGCCTCTTTCATTTTTCACATCCATCGAAAGTCTTGCAATCGCGAGCGCTTCAATTTCGAAAACCCCGAAATGCAAAATTTCAAACAACAGATGCTCTCCGCTGTGCGGGTGACGGGTTTCCGCGTCAATATATTTCAACAGAATAACGAGTTGCTGCGCGAGTGCAGCATCCAATACATTCGCTCTGCGTTTGAGAATCACCGGCATATTTTTCGACTCGAGGTATTTCGCCAAATCTTCAACCTGACGGTGCTTGCGGTAAATCACGGCAACACGCGCGGGGTCAACGCCCTGTTCCCGCAGCCGGATGATTTCGTTGGCGATGTGCGCGATTTCATAAGCCTCGCTCGGATATTCGCGGATTTCGGGTAAGATGTTCAACTCCGCATTTTCGCCTTTTGCCGATAAATTTTTACTCAGGTTTGGAATCGCATTAATCAGCCGCTCGCGGTTGACATTAATGAGCGCTTTTGCCGTGTCGAGAATATTTTGCGTGGAACGGTAGTTGTCGGTGATGACCACCACTTTCACGTTGGGTTGAAACTCGTGATAGAATTGTAGAATGTTTTCCACGTTGGCGCCCTGAAAGCGGTAGATGGACTGGTCGTCATCGCCCACCACGAACACATTCGGAACGTCCCAGTAGCTGATGAGTTGGTGCATGATTTTGTTTTGAATCCCGTTGGTATCCTGGTATTCGTCCACCAGCACATATTGGAAACGCTCCTGGTAATTCAGCAGAAGGTTTTCGTTTTTGGAAAAAGCATCATGCACCCAGAGCAGCATGTCATCGAAATCGTAGCGAGCGGCTTTACGCATGCGCTCGATGAATTGAGGATATTCCCGCGCGGCAGCTTTGAGCTTTTCCATTTTTGCAATCTCTTCATTGATTTTTTCCTGCTTCGGGTCGCCCACTTCGATGCCTTTCTTTTTGTTGGCGCGTTTGTATTGAAATACTTCGCGTTCGGGCAGCGAGGTGATATATTCATCGGCTTTTGAAATAATGTGTTCAGGTGACCAGTCCTCTCTCTTCATCAGTGAAAAAAGATTTTTCATGCGCCCGCTATCATAGTAGGCACTGCCGGTGTAGCGCTTCAGCGGGTGCTCGTGCGCGAAACCGTCAATCATCGCGCGAAGAATTTCCGCTACTTCAAGGTCTGAAACGGCTTGCAAGTTGTAAATACCGAAGAGGTCGAGATTGTCCTGAATCACATTGTTGCAAAATGCGTGAAACGTATTAATCGTAAGCCGGTAAGCCTCCGGACCAATGAACTGAAACAGACGTTTGCGCATGGCAATCGCGCCCGAATCGGTATAGGTGAGGCAAAGAATATTTTCAGGACGCGCGTCTGTGTTTTCAAGAATGTAGCCGATGCGCGCGGCAAGAATTTGAGTCTTGCCCGTTCCCGGTCCGGCAATCACGAGCACGGGACCTTCAATCGTTTCGACCGCTTCGCGCTGCTGCGGATTGAGGCGGGCGAGTTGTTCGTGGAAGTGTTGACGGTAGGAGGCGGGGGTGTTCATGTGATAAATATGTTTGTTGAGGTGAGTATTATTTGCGGAGTTAATGATTGTTCTATTTGGGCAGTTGTCAACTGGCTAATATGAATTTAAGGTAGTTCGTTTTTTTCATGGCAATGGCATGTATGTAAAAATACGGCAACAGAATTATCGAAAGTAATATCTCTGTTTTTTTTATCTTAGAGGAATGAAAAACTTTATTACGGCAATTTTTATCTTTTTTTCTATAGAGGGTATTGCCTGTTCCTGCGGTGCGAGTATGGGATTTTGCCAGAATATTGAAGGCGACACATCCCTCATTGTACTTGGCGTAAAGCTGAACGACTATTTCGTTTATGACAACGCTCATCAGCAAATACCGGAAAATGCTTTGTATGTCGGCATGGCTTTCAAATTAATAGAAACGCTGAGGGGAACGATATTGGAGGATACGATAACAGTATGGTCTGAGGAATACCATAGTATGTGTGATTGGGGGACCCGGCATTTTTTCACGGGCGACACAATCTTAATAAAGTTGCGTTCAACCTATTTCAGCATTGACAGCATGGAGCAATATGTGGATTATGAATATTTGAACGGGACTTTTTGTTTTAAAAATTTTTTGATTTTCAGAGAGGACACACTAAGAGGATTGGTATATGAAGATTATCGCGATTTCCCTGTACCTTTCCTGCCCTATCATTCCGATGTGTTTTATAAGATTCGCAATGTCGCCTATGCTGATTTCAAAACAAATATTGAAAGCGGGTTGGTTTGTTATGATTATACTTCCGTTGAGGAAAAATATTCAATAGCATTTAGCCTATATCCGAATCCCTGCGAGAATAAATTGCATTTTAATTTGCCTGTCCCTGTCGAACTCAATATTTCGATTTTTGATATAACCGGCAGACGTATTCTCTATACCATTTTACGAAATGAAAATTCGATGGATGTTTCGATGCTGCATCCGGGCATCTATTTTTTAAGAATGGAGAAAGAAGGAAAAAGCGAAACGGTGAAGTTTGTAAAGAGATGAGTTATTTTATTTTTTTGAAAGTGGGTTTTAGAAGTTAGGGATGTTGTGGATTTTTGCTGATAAATTCCCTCACCGTTCTGACGAGCGCGCTACCAAAGCGATACGATGAGCAGACGAAACACGTACGCGCCAGATTGTATTGATTGATTGAAATTCACCACTCAATGAAGTTGTAAAATCAACATCGGAATTTGAAGACTTCAATAGCAGATATTAGACTTGAGATGTCAGAGGAAGATATTTTTTGGAAACGTGCCTAATTTATTTCCTCACGCTGCTTCCGAAAAACTTTGCGCCAGGATTTCAGGCACTTTCCAAAGAATCTCCAGCACCTCATCCAGCGTGTCGGCAGTCACTAATAGCTGGCGCAGCGGTTTTACATTGGGATAGCCTCTGAAATAGTTCGCGTAATGCCTGCGCATTTCGAGAATGCCGAGCTTGCCGCCTTTCCATTCTACAGAGCGGGTGACATGTTCGCGGCAGGCATCCACGCGCTCCTGCAAGGTGGGCGGGGGCAGGATTTCACCGGTGGCGAAATAGTGTTTGATTTCCCTGAAAATCCAGGGGTGACCGATGCTTGCCCTGCCAATCATGATGCCGTCAACTCCGTAAGTGTCGCGCATTTCTTTAGCTTTTTGAGGAGAGTCCACGTCTCCGTTGCCAAACACGGGGATGTTCATGCGCGGGTTATTTTTCACCGCAGCAATCAGCGACCAGTCGGCATCGCCTTTATACATTTGTTTGCGGGTGCGTCCGTGGATGGAAATCGCCTTGATGCCGATGTCCTGCAGCCGTTCCGCCACTTCCACGATGAATTTGGAATTTTCATCCCATCCGAGGCGGGTTTTCACGGTCACAGGCAGCGCGGTGGATTTCACGATTTCTTCTGTCAGTCTCACCATCTTGGGAATATCTTTCAAAATGCCGGCACCCGCATCTTTACACACTACTTTATGTACCGGGCAGCCGTAGTTGATATCCAATAAATCCGGTTTTGCTTCCTCCACAATTTCGGCAGCCCTGCGCATGGAATCAATTTCACCTCCAAAAATCTGGATACCAATCGGCTGTTCATAATCAAAGATGTCAAGTTTTTGAACGCTTTTGTCGGCATAGCGAATCAAGCCTTCGGATGAAATAAACTCGGTGAACATGAGGTCAGCGCCATGCTTTTTGCATAATCCGCGAAAAGGAGGGTCGCTCACGTCTTCCATCGGAGCGAGCAGCAGGGGAAATTCCCCTAATTCGATGTTGGCTATTTTGACCATGAATTGAAAGTGTAAATTTACGCACGCTGAATGAGAAAAGTTCATGACACTACCTGCGCATCATAAACCAGCCACCGAACGCTTGGGATTGTTTTTCCTGATTTGGATGGGATGTTTTTTGTTTTTCAACCTGCTGGCAGCGGGATTGCTGATGCTGATTTACGGCAAAGAGGCTTACGAAACCATCGCTTCAACTGCCGGATTAGCCGCGCAAAACATTCACTTGGTGAGAGCGCTGCAAATCACCATGTCGCTGGGCATTTTCGCGTTGCCGGTGGTGATTTTCAGTTTACTGAACAAGCCGGAAGGCTGGAAATTTTTGCGGCTGCATCAGCTACCCTCCATCAAGCTGCTGGGGCTTTCAATCCTTGTAATCGGATTTGCCGGACCGCTGATTCTCTGGGCGCTTGACCTGAATCAAAACATGACTTTACCGGCAGCTTTCAGTCAAATGGAGCAATATCTGCGCGACATGGAAAAGCGCAGTGAAGAGCTTCTGGTTATTTTGCTTGCCATGCCCACGCGCATGGATTTCATGCTCAATTTCCTGATGATTGCTATTGTGCCGGCTATCGCGGAGGAATTGCTGTTCAGAGGAGCGTTGCAACAACTGCTGAAAGAAGTGCTTGGTAATGTGCATGTTGCGATTCTGCTGACGGGTATCTTTTTCAGTTTTATTCATTTTCAGTTTTTCGGATTTTTACCCCGCGTGATGATGGGCGTTTTGTTCGGGTATTTATTTTACTGGAGCAGGAACCTCTGGGTGCCTATTTTTGCCCACTTTCTGCATAATGGATTCCAGGTGGTGATGGTGTATTTGTTTCAAAAAAAAATGGTGGACACCGATATCGAAACAATGCAGGCTTTACCTCCGGCATTCACGATGGTGTCAACAGTTTTATTGATGGCGACACTTTACCTGTTTGATAAACTTTCAGTAAAACCGGTTGAGGATGAAACGGCAACTCTCAAAAAATAAACCATGGAAAAAGATTGGATGAAAATATTTGTTTCGGAAGAACTTTACAGGGCGGAGGTCGTGAAGGGTTTGCTGGAAGAAGAAGGCATCACCGCGGTAGTACTGAATAAGAAAGACCCTGTGACTAAGGTGATTGGCGAAGCGGAGGTTTATGTAAATAAAGATGATGCGATGAAGGCTGTTAATCTGATTAAAAACGCTTTTGATGCGTAATTTTTTTATCAGGGCGCGTACCGCCCTGCTGTTTGTAGGCACCATGCTGGCAGGCATCTTCTGGAATGTCTGGTCTTATTCCGGGCTGATGAGCGCCATTATTTTTTTCTGCCTGTATGAATATTTCAAACTCATCAGCTACACCCGCGAATCCAACAAGGTGAGCGCGTTGTACATGCCGTTGGGCATTTTAACGGGCTTGGTCACCTACTGGTCAACCATGCTGGCGCTGGAAAATTATGTGAGCGGAGTCATTTATATGCTGCCCATCTGTTTAATCTTCCTTTATCTGGCGATTGAAATTTTTTCGGAGTCAGCGCGACCCATGTCGAACATCGCTCAAAACATCACCGGAGTTATTTACGTATCCCTTCCATTTGCCATGCTCAATTATGTGGCGATTGATGAAAAAGTTTACGAGCCGAAGTTAGTGATGGGCATTTTGTTTTTAGTTTGGATAAATGATGCGGCAGCGTATGTGTTCGGTTCGCTGTTTGGAAAGCATAAAATTCTGGAAAGAATTTCACCCAACAAAACCATCGAAGGATTTTTTGGGGGAGCGTTCGGTTGTTTGGTGGTGGCTTACCTTGAGTTTCTTGTTTTTGGGATTTTGGAATTAAAACATTGGTTAGTTCTTTCTTTAATCATTTGGATTTCCGCCACGCTGGGCGACTTGATTGTTTCGATGTTCAAGCGCAGCGTCAGCATTAAGGATACCGGGCATTTTTTCCCGGGTCACGGTGGGTTTTTAGACAGGTTTGACGCGTTTATTTTCGCGGTTCCTTATGCAGCGGCTTACCTGTTGCTGATTCGATAAAACATCCGTTGATTCGGAAATGTAAACTGTTTTTCGCGAAATAAGG
>JBGTCY010000085.1:0-6357 GCA_041748615.1 Chitinophagales bacterium | reverse complement strand
TCTTTGGAGCATTAGACAATCAAATAAACCGCTATCTGCTTCTCAATAATCATGTCGCGGTCTGTTAATCTTTTTGATAACTAAAAAATAACAATGTGTAATTTTAGAATCTTGTGAGAAAATCAGCAGAACCTAATTATAAAGCATTGATTTAGTGGGACATTTCAATTTGTTAAAAAGGATAAACTGAAGACATTCGAAATTATAGACCGTTGATTTCACTGCATCACCCATCATTATTGCATTTTAGATGCGATTGCATTGACTACTCAACCAGTTAGATGATAAATTGCGTTAATTAGATTTTGCAAAAGACTTGAGTTGCATCTAAGAGAAATTTTTGGATCATTAATAGTGATGTCAAAATAACCAGAATGTCCCGTTACCTTATCTCTACAAGAAAAATAAGAATAGCTTTTTGAGTAATTACTGAAAGTAATATGACAATCAGATGCAAAAATACCTTCCGTAAAATGAATTTTCAATACACGGCAGGATGCCGTCTGATAACTAACGCTCTTCTCTGGCGAGCGTGGGCGACTTACCACTAAAAAATATTTTCCATCAAAATTTTTTTTATTGAAATACTTAAATATATTTGTGCCGCTGTTTATTCTTCACAGGAACAGGTGGCATGGAAACCGGGAACCATTTATCAAATTCGGGGCGCTGCCGAAAAGCCAAACGAGTAGGAAATTTCTTAACCAACCAAACTTAATTTCAAATGGAAGCACAAAAAGTGGACATGTTTATCATGGCAAATGGAAAATACTTTGAAAGCCATCAAATTCCGTTAATCAGGGAAAGACTATTGCAATTGGAAGATACGAAATGGGGTATGATTCAATCAGTTCAATATAAGGATCCAACCACGATTTTAATAGTATCTCTGCTTGCAGGTATTTTAGGAATTGACAGATTTATGATTGGCGACACGGGGTTAGGTATAGGAAAATTACTGACATGTGGCGGTTTTTATATTTGGGCGATAGTTGACTTGTTCCTCATCATGGGAGCAACTCGCGATAAAAATTTTCAAAAACTTCAACAAATGATGTATTGAATTCGGATGAACAGGAACAAGCTATATACACTCATTTTATCGGCTTGTGTTGCCGGGTATGCCTGGCTTGCATACTCAAACCACTTTACCCGTTTCAGTGACACCGGAACGGGGATGTGTTTTATCAAGCACGTGAGCGGAATTCCCTGCCCTTCCTGTGGTTCCACCCGTTCTGTTTTGGCTATCCTGCATGGAGATGTAATTGGAGCGTTTCTCTGGAATCCGTTCGGTTTTATCCTGCTGGCATTTTTGCTGCTGGTTCCTGCATGGATTATTTTTGATTTATTTACCCGGAAAAATTCTTTCCTTCATTTTTATCAGCAAACTGAGATATTTTTAAAAAGAAGAAAAGTAGCTTGGCTTGCCATCGCAATTGTGTCGGCAAATTGGATTTGGAACATTCATAAAGGATTATGATTTCAATAAAACCCTTTGACTACAAACCCATCGAACATGAGATGGAAAATGCATCCAATAGCTATCTGATGTCCTTGATTGCTATTATTGTCGGGCTTCCGCTGCCTATAATCAACCTAATCGCCACCCTCATTTTTTTTGCCGGCAACCGCAACGGCACTTACTTTGTCCGCTGGCATTGCACTCAGGCATTGTTATCGCAATTTTCATTGATGCTCATGAACGGTGTGGGCTTCTGGTGGACTTTTTCCATCATCTTTAAAAATGCCACCATCACCAATTATTTCATCGCTTATGTCATTACCGTTTTGTTATTTAACCTGACTGAATTTATCGCCACGGTTTACACCGCCATCCAAACCCGCAAAGGCATTCATGTGGAATGGTGGTTTTATGGCGCATTTACCAATTTAGTGACCAAGGCATAAACTATGGGAAAGCTCCTGTTACAACTGATCATTTTACTGCTGTTATTTTTCGGGGTTTTCTTCGGACTCACACGGGTAGATTGGCTTACATTATTGCGCATTGAAAAAGCTACCCGTACCACTGAAGAAAAGTTAGGTGATTTAATCTGGGATATGATTAAAAAATCCGAAAAGATAGTGGAAGATGAACAAATCACTGCACCGGTGGATTCAATGCTTACCAGGATTTGCCGTGACAATAATCTTGACCGTTCAACCATCAAAATGCACGTGATTCGCAAAAGCGAAATCAACGCGTTTGCGCTGCCGGATAAACGCCTGTTGATTTATACCGGATTAATTGAAGACTGCGAAAACGAAGCGGAGTTATGCGGTGTCATCGGACACGAACTTGCGCACATCCAGAAAAATCATGTGATGAAAAAGCTGATGAAAGAAATCGGACTTTCCGTGTTAATCAGCATTACCACCGGAGGCAACGCGGAAGTCGTTTCGGAAATCATCAGGATGTTGTCTTCGTCTGCCTATGACAGGGGATTGGAAAAAGAAGCCGACCTGGCATCAGTGGATTATTTAATCAACGCGGAAATCAACCCGGAACCTTTTGCAGAGTTTTTATACAGAATGGCGGAAGTTACTGAAAATCTCCCCAAAGCCATTTACTGGGTCAGCACTCACCCGGATTCGGAAGAAAGAGCCATCGCGATTTTGAAATACATTGAAGACAAAGAAGTGGATTACAGACCAGTACTCTCGGAGGAAGAATGGAATACGCTGAAAGAAAATATCAAAGAAAGTTCGTTTGTTTATTGATAGCTGAAAACCTCACTTCCTGATTCTGAAAACGACTTTTTTTTCGCGCATAAATGAATGAAAAAAAATATGCGCTCGTGACTGGCGCCTCATCGGGTATCGGCAGGGAACTTTCAAAAGAATTTGCTCAACTCGGTTATCACCTCATTGCCGTCAGCAAAAGCCGCAATTCAAAATCCAAAAAATGCCGTACCTAACCGGTCGAAAAGAAAGGAAATGGTGATGCCCCAGAAAAACGCGCTCACAAACATATATTTCAGGATATTCTTTCGTGAACCGCCAATCATCACCGAAAAAACAGCGCCTACAATCGGAGATAAAAGCAATGGTGTGAGGAAAGCGATGCCGAACAATCCATAACCTTCGCGAATCCGGTTAATCCATTTATTGCTTTCGTTCAGTCTTTTATCCAACCCTAATTTTTTGACGAACCAAATGCGGGTTTTTGCTCCAAGAAAAATGACAATCAACACGGTGGTCATCATACCCAGAATGCTGAATAAGGCGGTTTCAATCACCGAGAGGTTCGTTGCCATGCCAGCCAGGGGACCCAGCACAAACTTGAGCATGCTGCCGAAAAAAACCGAAATGTATTTTAGAATAATTTCTACCATTTGAAGAACTCTCTTTTTTCTAAATCTTTAGGATGCTATTTCAAAAAATGCATGAAGTTAACGCTGAAATATATTTCGCTGGTGTTAAAAAATGTTTGTCTTTTTCGTTTTTACTTCCAATCCGCCATAACTTCATAAAATCTGAAAGAGTTTCTTATTTTTACGCAGTTCAAAAAATCAAGTTCCTATGAATAGTTCAACGAATAGTCAGTTACCCGCCATCTGGATGATTTTAATCTTCATTATAATTGCCGGAGGAATCAGGTTGCTATTGTCCGATATACCAAACATCGCCCCAATCGCGGCAATTGCGCTGATGGGAGGAGCCTATTTCAGAAACCGCCAACTTGCTTTTCTCATTCCACTCATCGTAATGTTTTCAACGGATGCACTGCTTCAATTGGCGCATCAGCTTGGCTGGCGCGAGTTTTCGGGCTTTCATGCTGTGATGCCCTTCGTTTACATCGGCTTCATCCTGATTGTGGTGATTGGCTTGTTTTTGAAAAACCGCGTTAAGCCACTTCCCGTTTTGGGCGCTGGAATTCTTTCCTCCATCGTCTTTTTCATTGTTTCAAATTTCGGTGTCTGGATGACAGGCGGCTATCCCGCCACCCTTGACGGATTGATAGCTTGTTATGTCGCGGCTATTCCCTTCTTTCATCTCACTTTAGCGGGAGATCTATTCTTCATTGGCGTTTTCTTCGGAGCCATTGAGTGGTTGAGCAGCCGTAAGCCCGCTTTCGCGTCAGCTTAATTTCTGTTTTTTTCTATAAGTTTTATAACTACCAAGGTTCGTTCCTGACGTAACTCCGAATAAGCCCTGTAAGGGCGACCTTTTGGTAGAAAATATATATTGTCGAGAATCTTTACCCCGTTACTGTATTCCTTCTATTGCCGATTGTTGTTTGAAACAAAAGAGCAATCAGCATCACCAAGAAACACCCAATCAGGTTCAGCCACAGGTATTCGATTTTAAACACTTCCCCTTTAATCAAAACCCATTCAAAATGTCCTGCCATGAAAATCAGGATGATGAAGATTTCCGTAATCACTGCCGCGAGAAATACGGAAGTGCCGGTGATTTTTTTCAGAAAAAATGCGGTAATGAAAACTCCGAGGATGGTGCCGTAAAACAGCGAGCCGAGGATGTTCACCGCCTGAATGAGGTTTTCAAACAACGATGCGATTAACGCAAAAACAACAGCCGCCACTCCGAACAGCGCGGTGAACAATTTCGATACCCGCACATAATGTTGGTCGGACGCTTCAGCGCGGAAATTTCTTTTGTAAATATCCACTGTGGTTGTGCTTGCCAGCGCGTTCAGCTCAGCCGAGGTGGAAGACATGGCGGCAGAAAAAATCACGGCTAACAACAAGCCGACAATTCCAATAGGCAAAAAATTCATCACGAAATGAACGAAGATGTAGTCTGAATCTTTTTTTTCCAAATCCGGATTCACAGACGATACCAACTCATGCGTGCGCTGGCGCAAATCTTTTTCCTGCGAAAGATGCAATTGCAAGTTGTGCCGCTTCTCATCAATCCATTGAGCATCCTGATTGGAATATCCGTCAATCAGTTCGAGCACTTCCGTTTTTTTTGTTTGACTCAGTTGCAGATGTTCATTTTCAAGCGCGGCAAGTTCTTCCGTTTTTAAGGTTCTTGTTTTTTCCAATGCTACCGAGTTGAAATAAACCGGTGCGGTATGAAACTGAAAAAACACAAATACTAATACGCCCGTGAACAGAATGATGAATTGCATCGGAATTTTCAACATACCGTTGAACAGCAGCCCTGTGCGGCTCGCAGCCACAGACTGTCCGGAGAGATAACGCGACACCTGCGACTGGTCCGTTCCGAAATATGCTAATTGCAGAAACAATCCACCAATCAGTCCCGACCAAATATTGTAGCGGTTGCTCAAATCGAATTTCAAATCAATGATATTCATTTTGCCCATTTTTCCCGCCACCATCATGGATTCGGTGAAAGTGGCAAATTCAGATAGTTTCCAAAGCAAAATGCCCAGCGCGATGAACATGCCCGCGAATATCACCGCCATCTGTTGCTTGTGCGTTTGGTTGACGGCTTTCGTGCCGCCTACCACAGTGTAGAAAATCACTAAAACGCCAATGAAAATCACCGTGAAGTTGAGTGACCATCCGAGAATCTGTGAAAGGATAATCGCTGGTGCGTAAATAGTGATACCCGCTGCCAGTCCGCGTTGCAATAAAAAGAGGCAAGCCGTCAGAATTCTTGTTTTCCGGTCGAAGCGATTTTCTAAAAATTCGTAAGCGGTATAAACCTTCAGCCGGTAAAACAGTGGGATGAACACCACGCAGATAATCACCATTGCCAGCGGCAACCCGAAATAAAACTGGATAAACCTCATGCCGTCTTCATACGCCTGTCCGGGCGTGGAGAGAAACGTAATCGCGCTAGCCTGAGTCGCCATCACCGACAGCCCCACCACCCACCATTTCGATTGGTTGTCGCCCAGGAGATAGCTCTGGATATTTTTACTGCCGCGCGTTTTCCAGGCCCCATAGCCTGTAATAAACAGCAGCGTACCGAGCATCACCGTCCAGTCTATGTAACTCATTTCAAATATTCAGTGATGAAATAATAAAGAATGATTTGAACCAAAAGCACGGCAATGACAAAAATATAGAGTTGGTTCCAGGAGCGGAAAAGAGGGGGCGGTATGTTGTCGGGGTTGGAGGACATCTATAATGGTTTATTTAAGATGCTTTTTACACCAGGTCTCTGATTTTATTCTGATAAATTCAATCCTGTCTTGATATACATCACATAAAAGCCAGTAAATTTTGGTTTGCACTTTCAATTCAATTTTAAATTCAAATTGAGTTGTATGTCTCATGAGTTTAATTCCCTGTATGGTGTTGATTGATTTAGCAGATTCAATTTTTTGAAGCAGTGATTGCAACGATTGCTTAAGCACCCTGCTTTTTAAAATATTCAAATCTCGAAAGAAGGAATTTCTAAATTGTAATTCCATGC
>JBGTCY010000084.1:0-3902 GCA_041748615.1 Chitinophagales bacterium | reverse complement strand
ATTAATTAATTTAGCCCCGTTTTTGATAATCCCACCTTCTTCATATTTTTTACCCACCATAAATCCGGTGATGTTTTGCAGATAAACCAAGGGGGTGTTGTTGCGGTTGCAAAGCTGAATGAAGTGCGCACCTTTGTTGGCAGATTCGGAAAACAACACGCCATTATTGGCGAGAATACCAACCGGGTAGCCATGAATTTTAGCAAAGCCTGTAATCAGCGTGTTGCCATATTCCGGCTTGAATTCTGAAAATTCAGAACCATCCACGATGCGGGCGATAATCTCCCGTGCGTCCATTGGAATTTTCAAATCAGGGGTGGCGATGCCAAGCAGTTCATTCGTGGAATACAGCGGAGTTTTTACAGCATCTTGCGGAATGAACGCTTCTTCATTTTCTTTCAAAAACGACATGATTTCACGCGCGATGCGAATACCGTCTAATTCATCCTGCGCGAGATAATCGGAAACCCCTGAAACACGGCTGTGCATTTCCGCGCCTCCGAGACTTTCATCATCCGTGATTTCATTGGTTGCCATTTTCACTAAGGGAGGTCCTGCTAAAAATACCTTTGCCGCTTTTTTTATCATCACCACATAGTCGCTCATGCCGGGGACGTAAGCGCCTCCGGCAGTCGCGTTTCCAAAGACCACACTCACAGTAGTGAGACCAGCTTTTGAGCGCCTCGTGATTTCACGAAAACTGATGCCACCATAGTTGAAAATTTTTTCCTGTTCGGGAAGATTCGCACCGGCAGATTCAACAAGATTGATGGTCGGCAATTTATTTTCGTATGCGATTTCTCCGATACGCAATCCTTTTTGCAGGGTAGCGTAGTCAATCGCTCCTCCTTTTTTTGTGCCGACATTGGAATTGAGCATACATAACTTGCCGCTCACTAATCCGATACCGGTGACGATGGTTCCCCCCGCTCCAAAGCCATCCAATCCGAGTCCCGCGAGCGGCAGCAATTCGAGAAAGGGACTGTCTTTATCCAACAGTAACTCTAATCGCTCGCGGGCTGAATACTTGCCCTTTTCCCGCGCACGCTTAAGATGTTTTTCAGTACCCTGGTTCAGACTTTCCTGTAATTTATTTTGCAGTTCGCTGACCAGCCCGGACATTTTCTCATAGTTTTCTTTATACTGCTTTGATTGTGGATTGATTTTAGATTGAATAGGTCGCATAGTAAAATTTTAATCACAGCTAAGATAATATTTCCTGTTATTGTTCATCGCTCATCATGCGCTGAATGTCCCTGATGTTTCCGAAAACCACCATGATATCGCCCTTGTTCACCACCGTTTCCGGAGTAGCGACACCTTGAATTTTTTTTAATTTTTTTGGAGCGCCCAGCAGATTTTTTGTTTCAGTCAAAGTGATGATGGTGAGTACGATGATATTATAATTTTTTCTGAGACCGATGTCCCTTAAATTATTGCCAATAAAACTTTTAGGCGCGATAATTTCAATAATACTGTAATCTTCAGATAAACTGAATGAATCCACTACATTCCCCATTGAAAGGCGTTTTGACAATCGCTCGGCAGCTTCATCTTCAGGTTGAATAATTTCCTCAATGCCCATTGCTTCGAGGATGAGCATGTGAATGGGAGAAACCGACCTGCTGATGAGCCGTTTTACTTTCATTTGTTTGAGCAGGGCGGTAGCGAGCAGGGAAGCACCCTGTTCCTCGCCAATGGTCATAATCACCGCGTCACAATCATGAACCGGTAAACTCGCTACGGATTGAGGTTCCGAGCAATCCGTGCAAATCGCCTGGGTAATTTTGTCTTTGATAGCTTCCACTTTTTCCATGGCTTTGTCAACGCCAATCACCTCATGTTCCATGAGCGATAGGCGTTCAGCGAGTGAGGCTCCGAAATTTCCAAGTCCGATAATGATGAATTTCATATTGTTTAGTTTATAAGAATGTCTTCTTTTGGATAATGATATTTCTGAATACTGACTTTTCTGATGAAAGCCATCAGCAAAGTGAGCGCTCCGACTCTGCCGATGAGCATGGTCATTATTAAAATGAACTTTCCGGTTTGGCTTAATTCGCTGGTAATTCCCATACTCAATCCGACTGTGCAAAAGGCGGACACACACTCAAAGATAATCGCCAGGATGTCTTTATCCTTTTCAACGATTATCATTAAAAATGAAGAAACACCAATTCCGATGACGGAAAGAAAAATGATGGCAAATGCCCGTCTCACGGATTCCGCGGAAATTTCGCGACCAAAAATTTCCATCCTGTTTTCACCGCGTACCATATTGAAGACATTCAGCGAAGCGATAGCCGCTGAACTGGTTTTGATGCCTCCCGCCACCGAACTGGGCGAGCCGCCAATCCACATCAGCAGAATAAATATTAAGAGCATCGGTAATTGAAGCGAAGAGGTTTCAAATGTGTTGAAACCCGCTGTGCGCGTGACAGAGCCGAACAGCGCGGTGATGATTTTGCCGTACCAGCGATGTTCTTGTAAAGCATTGTTGTATTCGAAAACAAAAAAGGCGATGGCTCCACCAATCAGCAGGACAGCCGACATAAAAAGCACTAAGCGTGTATTTACATTGATTGCTCCCTGTTGAAATAAAATCCGCTCACCCGTGAGTTTTGACACGATTTTTCTTTTAAAAATTTTATTGATGTACTGCTGGAAATTTAAAATGATTGGGAATCCGAGACTGCCGAGAAAAATCAAGGCGGCAATGATGATGTGTAAATAATAATTGTAGCGAAACTGCGGGTTATATAAACTATTGTGGTGCGTTGAAAATCCGGCATTGCAAAAACCTGAGATGGAATGAAAAACGGAAAAGAACAACCGGTTTCCGGCATTGGGCATCAGTTCGTTGTCGAGACTGTGAAGAATCAGCAGTGCACCGATTCCTTCAAAAAAAAAGGTGACGACAATAATGATTTTCACAGTGTTTAGGACATCTGTTACTAACGAAGCGCTCACCAAATCACCGATGAGCAAACGGCTTTTGTAGGAAGAAGCGCCTTTAAAGAAATGGCTGAAGAAAACCGTGAATGTCATGATTCCCAATCCGCCTATTTGAACTAAGATGATGATAATCGTCTGCCCGAAAAGCGTGAAATAGGAACCTGTTTCCACCACGATAAGTCCTGTGACACATACCGCGCTGGTGGCGGTAAACAATGCATTGATAAACGAGATGCCGTCATGTGTGGAACGCGGCAGCATGAGCATCAGCGCGCCAACAAGAATGATGCTCACAAAACTGGAAACAAATAAAAGCGCGGGATTCAGATTCCTGTTTTTAAACTCAATATTCAGCTCGAAAATTTTCTTTAACAGAAAAATAAACAATGCGAGATTGCGCCAATAGTTTTTATTGAATAAAGCGGGTATAATACCTTCTGTGGATGGATATAAATGAGCGTCATCCGGCTGGCGAATTATGAATACTAAGAAAATCAAAAATAAGAAATCAAACAACCGAACCCTCAGGCGTACTTTTCTTCTGAATGAATCAAGGATATTCGAAAATTGGTTAAGGGTGAAAATCCAGATACAAGCAGTCAGAAAATGGCGGATGATATTTTCCGCAGTGCTGTCAATGTGAAAACCGAAATTGTAGATTAACAGCAGAACGGACATCACGCTCAGATAGAGCGTGATTTTGTTAAACAACTCCAAAGTTTTATTCCATTCCTTTAGCTGTAATAACTCCCGCAATAGATTTTTTTCGCCCGATGCTTTCAATCTGAGGTGTTTGAAGCGATAAATATAATTAGGTTCTGCTGATTTTCTCACAAGATTCTAAAATTACACATTGTTATTTTTTAGTTATCAAAAAGATTAACAGACCGCGACATGATTATTGAGAAGCAGATAGCGGTTTATTTGATTGTCTAATGCTCCAAAGA
>JBGTCY010000083.1:0-14377 GCA_041748615.1 Chitinophagales bacterium | reverse complement strand
TTTCCATTTTCCTGACTTTGATATAGATTAGAATCAATTTCATTGATTGAACAATACCGAAACAACTCAGTTTTCGAATAATGAAACGGTAAAACTTTCGGTATTAACCGAGAGTACGTCTCATTCCTTCGAAATTCGACTACTCTCGGTATATCAATCACTTGCCGGTTTTCAGCGACAACATCGCAAAGGAAAATTGTGATTGATATAAAAAGCAGAAACGAATATTTGAAAATCATCGTGAAGTTTGAAAATAAAAAAGCCGCTCCAAAATGAAGCGGCTTTTTAAAAAGATATTGAAAAAGATTACTGCTTAGTCCATGTTGACTGGCAAACATCTGTATTTGTGCCTTCAACTACAGAATAATTAATTGTGATGGAAGTTCCTGCAGCATTGATCGTACCGCTTCCTGACACTCTAAATCCATCATTGTCAGGCTCCTGATCAGCAATTGTGATAGTGTTCCCACTGATTGAAGCTACTACAGTATTGGTGAAAACATCCCAGAAATTCGTAATCAGCACCCTGTCAACAGCCGCAGAGGAAGTAGCAATGCCGGTTGTATAGGTGGCTGAACCAGAGGCGGAACACGCATCCGTCACGCTGAAAGAGCCGATGAACTTTGCTCTTGAAAGTGTTTCGCAAAGTGTGCCTTCATATCCGGTCGCGCATACGCAATCGCCATCTACGCAAACACCATCATTTTGACAAACAATATCCTTACATTTGTCTTCTTCACAAGCGCTGAAGAACATTACGGAAAAGACTGTCATTGCAGCCATTAAAAGTTTTCTTGTTTTCATGGTCATTTTTTTTAGGGTTTAAAATTTTTTAGTATGGGCAAATTTAATGGAAAAATAATGAGATTAAAAAGCATCTTGTAAATAAAGTTTTTAACACCTATAGTTGCATTTTGTATCTTTTTCACTAATTTGAGCGTTTCTGTGAAAACATAAACGTCAATTACTCGTAATCTACCTTCCATGATTTTTAGAATACAACTGATTTTCCTGCTTTGTACAAGCGTGTGTTTTGTGTTAAATGCCCAGGAAAGCCCCGTTCAGGGGGATGAATTGCTGAAAATACTCGGGCAGCCGCGCAACAGTGAGATTGCGACAAAACTGAATAACTTCATCGGCAACAAGGAATCCAAAGAAGATATTTCTTTTCTGAATTATGGGAAAGGAGTTCAAGTCAATATCGAACGCTCCATCGTGAAGGGTATTGACCTCTACAATGACAATAACCCTTACAGCACTGAGTTTAAAAAATTTCATGGAAAACTCCCGTTGGAGATTGCATTTGAAAACACCATCTTTCAGGTGAAGCAAAAAATCGGTGAAGGTTTTGAATCCAGCGGAGAAGTTTCTTCTTCTTACCAACTTATCAAAGTTTTTAAACTGAATGAAAATGATGACTACCGCATGACCGTTGAGTTCAGCACCGGCAGGCTCATCATGGTGTCGCTTTCTTTTATTGAAGGCGGGGCAGGCGGAGCCGATACTCCTGAGAAACAACAATCCGCTTCAAAGGGATTTTACGGAAATGACTTTTTCACCATGATTCGTAAAAATCAATATAACCTTGAGTTCACGCGATTCAGGGAAATTTTGGGCTATCCTACTTTTGAAAACCGAAGCCGCAAATTGTGGGTGGAACAGGGCGTTGAAGTCACCTTCAGCGCGGACGGCTCCATCGCAGGCATCTCGCTTTATTCAGGCGGTCAGCCGAGCAATCATCAAGGCATGAATTTTTCCCCTTACCTGCTGGACCTTCCTTATGGCATCCGGATGGAAAACACCAAATCCGCGCTGATGAAAAAACTCGGACAGCCGCATTCCCAGGTGGGTAGCACCGTGATTTACAAAGAGCGGCACGTTGATTTTCAAATCGCTTTCAAAGGCGAAAAGATAGATTTCGTGAAAATCAGTCTCGCGGAATAATCGCTCTCCGTTAAACCATCATTGACTTAGTATTTATTTCTATCTGTTTTTGGGATAGAATAAAATGCAATTTGTGACATGCCTCTCGATTTTTTATCAGGACGGCATCCCCATGTGTTTGTAATCAACAGGGGATTCCGTCACGCCAGTATAGGCTGACGGAATGACAACTATCAAATTGTCCAACTTCCATTTTTTTCTCTTCACGCAGTTTTTGTTTTTTTTCTTAATCTTAGCAAAAAAACAAACAGCGATGCTTAAAAATTACATAACTGTTCTGCTTACTCTTTTCATGTTCACTTCATTCGCCCAAAGTGATTTTTCTGATGTTTACTCGATTCTGCAAACAAGATGCAGTACTTCAAGTTGTCATGGGCAAGGCAGCGCAATCAACTCTTTTAATGTGAATGACTCCTCTTCAACCTTATATAATAAATTAATTAACGGTGACCCATTGAATCCTTACGCGTTAAATACGGCAGGTTATAAATTGGTGGTTCCAGGCTCACCGGAGACAAGTTTTTTGTTTCGGAAATTGATTAATTGCCCTTCGGGATTGCTCTCGCGAAATGCAGCTGAAGGTGGTAATATGCCGGTTAGCGGTCAGCAATTACCGGCTCAGGAAATCGAATTGATTTTCCAATGGATTGCATCAGGCGCTTCCGAAACCGTTCCTTTTTCTCCCGACACGGTGGATGGAGATATTTGTGATTTACCATTGTCAGCCGGTTCAATCTTTTTTCCAGAAATTCAAGCGGAGATTTACCCGAATCCATTCAGCGATAAATTCAATGTTCATTTCAATCTCACACGCGCATCAGCGGTGTCATTTGAAGTGCTTGACCTCAGTGGAAAAGTTGTTTACAGGGAACATGCCGTAAATTTTCAACCCGGCTCGCAAATCAAAACCATGCAGGCGAATTTTTCCAAAGGAGTTTATTTTCTGAAAATCTCAGCGGACGGTGTTCAGACTTCGGTGAGCAGAATGGTTAAAACAGAATAAAATTCATTGTTTTATCATTCAAACAAAAAACATCCTCAAGATTCATGTACTCAAAAGAAGAAATTATTTCCCGAATTGAAAAAGAAATGGATGCATGGAACTCACTTCTTAAAAATCTTGACGCGCATTTTTTTGAAAAACAAAATCAAAAATGGTCAATCGCAGAAAACTTACAGCATCTTCATCTCTCCGTAAAACCTTTGAACCTCGCCTTTTCGCTCCCGCGGTTTTTAATCAAAACCATGTTCGGAAAACCTTACCGGAAATCTTATGATTACGAGGAAATTATAAAACGCTACGCCCAGTTGCTGAATGATGGGGCAAAAGCGACTGCCGCGTACCAGCCTAAAAAGTACACAATCGGCAAAAACAAAGCAGCGATTCTTCAAAGATTTTACAATTCTCATGCTGTTTTCCTGAAAAAACTGAAAATGTTTGAAGAAAAAGAATTGGATGATTTTTTTCTTCCGCATCCGCTGTTGGGAAAATTAACCATCCGGGAAATGCTGTTTTTTACAGTTTATCATTTGCAACACCATCGTCATTCTATCGAAATGTTATATGCGAACAAAGTCGCAAACAACTGATTTGAAGCAAATCGCGTCTTGCAACTGACATTAGATTTACAAAAGAGTGTTTGTCCTTTTAATTAAATGTTATATTTTTGGACTTCCCTTGATTTTTTCACATTAAACTAAATTCAATTAAAGGTTATGAGAAGCGCTTGCATCTTTATTTTAATGCTTGGCATGAGTTTCATGCTCAATGCACAAACCAACAATGTCGTTCATTACAAAATGAAAGACCTTCAGTCACTGCGTGAGGATTACCGGAATCCGAATCCGGCACCGCTTCACCAAACCCATTCCTTCCTAAAAAAACAACTGAACGGGAATTTGCCGCTGTCTGGTGGTTCGCGGGCGGTTACGACCGTTCCGATTGGAAGTGCTGGTAATTTATACACGATTCTGGCGGGTGAGATTAACCGCATTGCGGCAAACAACGACCTGAATACCGTGGTATTCATTCACCGTTCCGACCCTACTTTTTTCCCCAATGATAATATCGGGCAATATCGCTATGATGTTTCTGAGAATGGAGGCGCATCCTGGACACTGAATCAGGGCGTGTTAAATCCGAAAGGTAATCAGCAAACGCTGGCAGGCAGATTTCCGAATGCCGCGATTTACAATCCAACCGGCAACACGAATCCTGACAATGCTTATCTGTCTTACCTCGGCACCTGGCTGCCTTTTGACGCGGGTGGAAGCTGGGATGGACTTTTTACAGGCGTTGCCCGTTTGGATAATGATACCTCAACCTTTACTGAAAATGTTTCAACACCGAACAACAGCAATCTTTCCATCGCTGCCGGTCTGTGCAATGGCGCTCCCGGAGTATTTTGGGCGGTTGCCTGGGATTTTGATGAAGTGGATATTTTTGGTATTTTAGTTTTCAAAGGTGTTTGGAATAACACAAAAGAAGATATTGATTGGGTTGAATTCAGAAAACTGACACCCAACTTTGATAAAGCATCACAAGGTACCGCGCAAGCTACTTCCGTGAATATCGCGTTTGACCCGACCGGTCAATTCGGTTGGATTGGTTTCTTAGGTGATGTGACTCCGGGTGGTGAAAATGTGCTGGACCCTGTTTTTTACAGAACTGTTGATGGAGGTGACAACTGGACGGGACCGATTGTGTTGAACCTTCAAAATTTTGCCAATGTCATTAATGATTTGACAGTTACAAATATTGCTACAACAGCGTTTGACCAGGATATGGTTGTTGACGCGAATGGAAACCCGCACTTAGTCGTTGTAGTAGGTTCATCCGGTCAGGATTATGCAATCTCTACCGGCAGCGGTGCAGGATTGAAAATTTATGATTTCACTTATGTTCCAACTGCCGCTCCTGATTGCAGGTGGCAGGCGATTTTCTTAGATGATGTATTAACATTCAGAGGAACCATTTCCCCCGAAGTGGATGAAGACAACCGTCCCCAGGCATCAACCAGTCCGGATGGCACCAAAGTATTTTTCGGATGGATGGATTCCGACCCCTCACTCACTGGCGGAACCAATCAGTTGCCTAATCTGAAAACTCGCGCTTATGATGTAAATACCGGTAGAGCCACTCAGGTTGTAAACTGGACGGACAATGACCCATTGTGGTCAGGCAGCGCTTTGTTTTCTTCTTTTGCTCCAACGACTTTAAAATCAGGCAGTACTTACAGAATTCCTACTGTTTTCGCTGAAATAAATATTTCCGGATTAGATACCGACCCTGCTACTTTTCATTATGTGCAGGATGTCACTTACACCGATGCGGATTTTACTGTTGATATTTTTGCACCTGTTATTACATTAAATGGCAATTCCCCGATTACGATTGTAGCCGGTAATGCTTACACCGAGTTAGGCGCAAACGCCAGTGACAATGTGGACGGAAATATTTCAGCCAACATTGCGGTTAATTCAAGCAATGTAAACACCAACACTCCCGGAAGTTATGTCGTACGTTATAATGTATCTGATGCTGCCGGAAACGCTGCTTGTGAAGTCATCAGAGTCGTGAATGTAGTTGCAGCGCCCGATGTGACTGCACCCGTATTAACTTTGATTGGCGCAAACCCGCTGACTATTGACGTTTGCCAGTTTTTTGCTGACCCGGGAGCAACCGCCAATGACAATGTGGATGGCAACATCACCAACAACATCGTAGCAACCAGCACAGTCCCCTCCCCTTTAGTTATCGGCTCATACACTATCACATATACAGTCAGCGATGGTGCAGGCAATACTACTTCAGTTGTCAGACAGGTGGAAGTTGAAGATTTGCCGCCAACAATAACACTCAATGGTTCTGCAACCGTAAATCTTGAATTATGTAATGCGTTTATTGACCAGGGCGCTGTGGCATTTGACTATTGCCTTGGTACGTTAACTGTGACGGTTTCCGGCAGTGTGAATCAGAACGCAGTTGGGAATTACACTTTAACCTACACGGCTACGGATGGCGTGAATCCACCTGTTTCTATCAATAGAACAGTGAATATTACACCCGATGTGACTCCACCCTCTATTACCCTGATAGGCGCGAATCCCCTGTACCTTTATCTTGGTGATAATTTCAATGACCCGGGCGCGGCAGCATTTGATTGCGCAGACGGAAACATTACTCCGAACATACAGGCAAACTCTAATGTTAACAGCACCTCACGCGGCAGCTACACTGTTGTTTACACTTCTGCCGATGCGGCAGGTAACAGCGTCAGCGCTTCTCGTACCGTCATCGTCAATACGGAACCTGACCCTGATTTCTATGTAGCTTCCATCGTAGGCGCTCGCGTTACTTTCCGGGATACTTCGCTTTACAACCCTACTTCATGGACATGGGATTTCGGCAATACCTTTACCCTGAATACCACCAACCCGACCGCTGTCCATAATTATCTTGCAAACGGCACTTATAATGTTTGTCTGGAAGCAAGAAATATTTTCAATGAACCACCTTTCAACAAAGCGGTAAAAAAGAAATGTGAAGACATCACGCTCTCAACTGTGGGCATTGATGAATTGGCATTGGAAAGCTTCTTCTCTATTTTTCCCAACCCCACTACCGGAACCGTAAATATTGAAATCAACTCAACTGAAATCCGCAACCAGGTAGTAGTAACGATTCATGATGTGGTGGGTAAAGAAGTGAAGGCATTCAATATGGATGGCGCGACATCCGGCTCAACAAAAACCGTTGACCTGTCTGAACATGCTGCCGGTGTTTACCTCGTTAGAATTCAGACTGATTTTGGCATCGTTTCGAAGAAAGTGTTTCTTGTGAAAGGTCAATAATTCTTCGGTATTTAAAATAAAAAAAGGCTTCCAAACGGGAGCCTTTTTTTTTACACAAAACTTGTACAAAATCATTCCGGTTTGTATTTTCATGGATGCTTTTTTACCTCAAAGAAATATCCTTCATTCGCCTGATTATTCCGTTTGTTGCCGGAATCATCGGTTATGTGTTCATGCCCTACCACCCTTCTTTGAAATTCATGCTTGCAACAATGCTTTCACTCGTGACCATATTGTTGTTGGTACACTATGGCACTGTGTTATTGAGAAAAACAAATTCATTCGGATGGTATGGATGCGCGGTTTATCTCACATTTTTATTTTCCGGTTACCTGCTTTGCCATTATTATACTCAAATCAATGATGCGAAACACTTCAGTTATCATTTTGAAAAAAACGCCATCACGCTTTTGTACATCACCGAGCCATTGGTTGAAAAAGAAAAAAGTTTAAAGACGGTCGCGGAAGCAGTTTTCATTTCCAGAGATGATTCCTTGCTCAAAGTAAAAGGCAGAATCTTAGTGTATTTCAAAAAAGATTCGCTTTCCAAACAACTGAAATATGGCGACCGGATTTGGGTAAAAACAAATTTCAATCCGCTGCCTGAACCTAAAAATCCGGGCGAATTTAATTACAAACGATTCATGAGTTTCAGGCAGGTACACCACCAGGTTTACCTTTCTTCCAATGACTGGTTAGCTCAGGGAAGCAATGAAGGAAACAGCGTGTATGCCGCTTTGCTCGATTTGCGAAAACACCTCTCGCAAATATTGGAAAAGCATGTCCACGATAAAAACGCGCTTGCCGTAGCCTCTTCGCTCATCCTGGGTATGCGCGAAAAATTAGATGATGACTTAATCAAAGCGTATTCCAGTTCGGGCGCGATGCATGTGCTCGCTGTGTCCGGTCTTCATGTGGGGATTATTTATATCATTTTCGGATATGTCTTTTTCTTTCTGGATAAAAACTCAAGGACAAAAGTTCTGAAAACCATCATCATGGTCGGCATCATCTGGATTTATGCCTGTATCACCGGGCTTTCCCCATCGGTGATGCGCGCTGCGGTGATGTTCACGCTGATTTCACTGGCGACCAATCTGAAGCGCATCACCAGCATCTACAATATCCTCGCGATTTCTGCTTTCATTTTATTGTTGTTCAATCCTTACCTCATTATGGAAGTAGGATTTCAACTTTCCTATGCTGCCGTTGCCGGGATTGTAATGCTCCAACCGAAAATATACGGACTGTTATATGTCAAAAATAAATTCTTAAATAGCATCTGGGCTATCACTTCGGTTTCGCTGGCAGCGCAAGTCGCAACATTCCCCATCGGTTTGCTGTATTTTCACCAGTTCCCCGTGTATTTTTTGTTTTCAAATTTAATTGTCATCCCGGCAGCCTCCATCATCCTTTACACCGGGCTGGCTTTGTTTGCATCGGTACATCTTCAATTTCCTGTTTTGAAATATTTTTTAGGCTGGCTGTTGAATTCCATTCTTGTTATCCTGAATTCAGTTATTGCATTTATTGACGCCCTCCCCTATTCGTTAATCCAGGGAATGGATTTCAGCATTTTTGAAACGTGGCTCATCTATCTGCTCATTGCCGGAATGATTGTGTATGTTTATTTAAAAATCAATGCCTCCATGCTGATAATATTGAGCGCTTTTGCGATGCTGCTATTTACCGGGTTTAATGAAAATATTTCACAAAACCGGCAGAAAAAAATAATTGTATATAGTGTGCCCAATTCCACCGCGATTGATTTTATTTACGGAAGAAAACATGTTTTTTATTCGGATGAAAAACTATTGAATGACCGAAGCAAAATGCTGTTTCATATCAAACACAACTGGTGGGAATCCGGTCTGCGGAAAAATATCACCGTGAGCGTTCCGGGTTTTGAAACTCCCTTTGTCAGTAGTTTTGAAAACTATTTTCAATTTCTTGATAAAAGGATTGCACGGGTAAACGATGAAATCAGAATTGATGAGGAGCGTAAAAAAATGAAAGTGGAAATGGTGCTGGTTTCTGAAAATGCTTCTGTGAAAATAAAAGACTTAGTTAAAATTTATGACACAAAAAAATTCATCTTTGACAGTTCAAATCAAACATCCTCGGTGAGAAAATGGATGAATGAATGTGTCAGGCTTGAATTGGATTGTTATGATGTGAACAGCAATGGAGCATACATTGAAATCTTCAACAAATGAAAGTAAACAACAAAAACTACCGCACCATTTGGGTGAATCCTGATAATCCGCTCGAAGTGATGGCGATTGACCAGCGTTATCTACCGCATGAATTTTATGTGCGCGAACTGAAACATCCTGACGATTTTGTTCATGCAATCAGCGACATGCTCGTGCGAGGTGCGCCACTGATTGGCATTACGGCAGCGTATGGATTGTATTCCGCCTTGCTTCATGCGAACGGACATAACCTGGAGGAAAAACTTTCAGATGCGTATGACAAACTGATTGCCTCCCGCCCAACTGCAAGTAATTTGAAATGGGCGCTTGAAATTCAGATGCACGCCATCAAAGAAGGAAAAAATCTGGGTGAGAAAGTAAAAATCGCTTTGGAAAATGCCGACCGTATGGCGGATGAAGATGTGAAAGCCTGCAAACAAATCGGAAAACACGGACTTGAAATCATTGAAGCCATCAGTCAGAAAAAAAATGGCGAGCCGGTCAATATCCTCACGCATTGCAACGCGGGATGGCTCGCAACGGTGGATTACGGAACTGCCACCGCACCGATATACATGGCGCATGACAAAGGTATTCCTGTTCATGTCTGGGTGGACGAAACGCGCCCCCGCAACCAGGGAGCCGGACTCACCGCATGGGAATTAGACCGCCATGGTGTTCCGCACACCGTCATCGTTGACAACGCGGGCGGACATCTCATGCAACGTGGCATGGTGGACCTGTGCATCGTGGGTACTGACCGAACGCTCGCGAACGGAGATGTCTGTAATAAAATCGGAACCTACCTCAAAGCGCTCGCTGCCTTTGACAATAAAGTTCCGTTTTATGTCGCCCTGCCCTCTTCCACCATTGATTGGGAAACCAAAGAAGCCGCTGACATTCCGATTGAAGAAAGAAGCGAACATGAAGTGAAACATGTGCAGGGTTTTGACGGAAATAAAATTGTTTCAGTGTTAGTCACTCCTTCGCATAGCAAAGCGGCAAACTACGCTTTTGATGTGACGCCCGCCCGGCTTGTCACCGGATTGATTACCGAACGCGGCATCTGCAAACCCGACCGCAAATCGCTTTCATTGATGTTTTTTAATCAATAAAACATTCGACATTTCGAGTTATCCTAAAAAATCCGCATCTTGTACCTGATTTCCGAAGCGGGAAGCTGTAACATGATAAAAATGTAATTTTTTGAACCATCCTTTAAAATCCTCCCGAACAACCAATATGCTGATAGATGAAGGTTATATCAAATTTCATCCTGATTGGAATAAGTTACCTTCGTTTTCCGAATCCATCGTCAGCGAAATCGTGCGTTACAGAAATCTTTGTTATCAACTCGGCTTTATCGGCATCACGGATGGAATCGGTTATGGCAACATCAGCATCAGGTTTGGCGACTTCAACCAATTCATTATTTCAGGAACACAAACCGGGCATCTGAAAAGAGCGGATAAAAGACATTTCACCTTAGTCACGGAAGTTGATTTCAAAAAAAACAGTCTGAAATGCGCGGGACCGGTAAACGCTTCTTCCGAATCGCTTACACATGCTATGTTTTACAGATTGGATAAAAAAATCAACAGCGTTATCCATGTGCATCATCCTGAAATGTGGAGCAGACTGAAATATCAGATTCCGACCACATCCGACACTGTCGCATACGGAACAATCGAGATGTGCGAAGCCGTAAAAAAACTTTTTGAAAAAACGGAATTAAAAAAAGTGAAAATCATGGCAATGGCAGGACATCAGGATGGATTAATCAGTTTTGGAATCAACCTGAAAGAATCGCTAAAGACACTTTTACGATGGAAGATATAACCCTTTCCATGAACCCGTAATCTTTTCAATTTAAACTTATATCGTATTTCATTTCGCTTCGCAAATCACTCTGACTTCTGCCATGTAATATGTAAGTTTGCAGCCCGATTAATTCATTAGCCGTAAATTAAAGTGGACAGAAATACACTCATAGGCATCATTCTCATTGCCGTTATCCTTGTTGCATACAGCCTCTACAACGTGAAAGTAGCTGAAGAAAGACGCAAGTTCATGGAGGAACAACTTGCAGCCGATTCTACCGATATTATGAAGACGCAGCCTTCACCGCCTTTGCTGAAGACCATGCCCGGCTCCGAGACCGAAGAGAGTGAACCCGGCATCATCACCGGCAAGCCGGACAGTTCAGACCTCACAGAGAAATTGGTGAAAGACTTCGGTATTTTTCATGAAGCGGGAACCGGTGAAGAAAAATTCGTGACGCTGGAAAATGAACATCTCAAAATCGTTTTTTCCAACAAAGGCGCGCTGATGAAGAGCGCGGAATTGAAAAATTATGTCACCTCGGATTCTTTGCCGCTGATACTTTTTGACAATGATGACAACCTCACCAATCTGAATTTTCCGACAATTGATAACCGCGTCATCAATACCCGCGACCTCTATTTTGACATTACGGAAAGCGGTGAACAAATTACTTTACGGATTACAGCCGGGGAGGGAAAATATTTAGAACATCGTTACGCCTTTGACCCGCAAAGAAGATATGTTGTGAATTATACTTTGCATATGGTCGGGTTTAACGATATCATCCCCCGCAATGCCAATTATATCAGTTTTTTCAACTCGCGGAAATTGAGGCAGGTGGAAAAAAGCAAGGAAAGCGAAAACCGCTACACTGCCGCTTTTTACAAATATAAAAATGACGATGTCAGTAATCTTTCTGAATCGGGTGATGACAGCGAATCGCTCTCCACTTCATTCACCTGGGTTTCTTTCAAACAGCAATTTTTTAATCACACATTGATTTATCCGGAAGGTTTTACAAACGGCACAGTGAAAAGTTTAGAGAACAACGACCCCGGCTATCTGAAAACGATGGAAGCATCCTTTATTCTGCCCTTCAGAGGCAGCAACGACCAGCAATATGCCATGAGTTATTTCATCGGTCCGAACCACTATCAAACTTTACGTTCATTGGAGATTGAACTCGAATCCATCGTGATGGTCACCGGATTCATGTCGTGGGTTTCATACATCAATAAATGGATTATCATTCCCGTGTTCAACTGGTTAGAAAAATACGTGAGCAACTACGGTTTTATTATTTTCTTTCTCACGCTGCTGATTAAAATCGTTTTGTTCCCGCTCACTTACCGTTCTTATAAATCCATGGCAATGATGCGCCTGTTGCAGCCGGAAATCACAGAACTGAAAGAAAAGCACAAAGAAGACCAGCAGAAATTCGCATCCGAGCAATGGAAACTTTTCCAAAGCGCGGGAGTGAGTCCGATGGGAGGATGTTTGCCTCAGTTGCTCCAATTCCCGATTTTGATTGCCATGTATTATTTCTTCCCGACTTCCATCGAGCTAAGACAGGAAAGTTTTTTGTGGGCAACCGACCTATCAACCTATGATTCCATCTATAATTTCCCCCCGGGATTCACCATTCCGTTTTATGGCGACCATGTCAGCCTGTTCACCCTGCTGATGACCGTCACCTCGATTTTATACGCAATGACGCAGACACAATTCGCCACCGGACCGGCATCCATGAAATACATGCCCTATATTTTCCCGATTATGCTGCTGGGTATTTTCAACAGTTTCCCCGCTGCGCTCACTTATTATTATTTCCTGACAAACATCATCAGCTACGCGCAACAATGGGTGATAAAAAAATTCATTATTGACGAAGACGCGCTGCACAAAAAAATTCAGGAAAACAAAAAGAAGCCGGTGAAAAAATCCTCCTGGCAGCAAAAGCTTGAGGATGTCGCGCGTCAGCAACGCGAAGCGCAAAAAAAGAAAAAATAAAAAAGCGGAAACACCTTCATCCGCACTGCCTATTGTTAAAAAATTCAAGAGCGTTCATTTAATGAATTGTTTTGCAATTTTTAACAATCAACTGACAGCCCACCCCTCCTGATTTTCGTAAAATTGCCTATCAAAATTTTAATAATAAATGCCTGTACTTTATATTCTACTTTTACTTTTTATTTCATCTGCCGCGTTTAGCCAGGTTGATGTTCCCGATAAAAAAACTTTAGACAGCCTTTACATCTCTGAAACGGAAGAGATCAAAACCTCCCCCAAGGTACTACATGCCGAACCCTTATATATTGACCTCATCCGCGATTTGGGCGCAAGAAAAGGAGAAAAGGAATGGAACATCGGCTTTGGAATGACAGACAATCTGGATTATGACAGTTATGCTGCATTGGTAGAATATGAATGGGCACCCATCAACCGCCTCGGACTAGAAGTGGAATTGCCATTTACTTTTTATTACAAAAATTCGGATGGGGATGCGGACAGCGTTGAAGTTCCCGGCAGTAAATTAGACGGGCTGAAACTTGCGGCACAGTATTCATTTTTTGTTTCTGAAAAATTGAAAATGTCAATGGCGGCAGGATATCTTAATGAGTTACTGCTATTCCCTTTTAATGATTATGGCAAGAAAGATTTTCTTTACGGCAATGCTTATAACCCTTTTTTTATCATCGCTAAAAGATGGGGAAGTAATTTTCACACGCTTCTGTATACCGGTCCGGTAATTGAACATGAATTTGAAACAGGAAATGTTCACACCAATTATCAAATCAACTCCAACTTCCATTACATGATTGCCGGCACCCGCAATTTCGTGGGTGTTGAGTTTAACAAAGAAATTCATAAGAATGATTTCGACATGACCATTCGTCCGCAAATGCGGCTGGCATTTGCGGAAAACCTGATGCTTGGAATTGTAGTCGGGATTCCGATTAAGCGCGAAGTGGAAAGATTCAGCGGCTTTTTACGACTCATCTATGAACCGGGACACAGTCATAAGTAATCTACATTTTTCCCGCAGGAAAAACCAGTCATTAGACAGGAATTGAAATTTCAAATCACAAAAAGTAAATCACAAATAAATTCCAATCACAAAAAAAAGAAAACTTCAAACCCAGATAACAAAATCTCTGAATCGTTTAGTGTTTTGAATTTTAGAATTGAATATTATTTTTTTTGTGAATTGTTTTTTTGGCGCTTTTATTCTGATTCATTTTAGACCAACTCAAAGCTTAACTAATTTTTTTGTTTCCAGACTGTTCCCATGCCGGACAACACACAAGTATTGACCCGGAGGACAAAGCTGACCATTTGAGTTTTTTCCGTTCCATAAAAAAGTTGCCTTCGATTTTAAAGATTTTACTTCTGCCACTTTTGCAATCAGTCTGCCGTTCATGTCATAAATCAAAATCAGTAATGGTCCTTTTCCTTTGGGTTCAACTTCAATAAAAATCTGTTCGGAAAAAGGATTCGGAAAAAGTTTGAGTTCAGGTGATTGAATAATTTTTTCAGCAGCGGAAACCGGAGTGTAAATT
>JBGTCY010000082.1:0-11480 GCA_041748615.1 Chitinophagales bacterium | reverse complement strand
ATGTCACTTGATATTTTATGTCAAAAGCTAATTTTACTGCATGGCACGAAAGAAAAAAAATAACCCGGTTGAGATTGATGAAAATTTTATAAAAAAGGGTGCTGAGAAAATTTCAGAAGATGATGTAAAAAAAGTTGCGGAAAAATCCGATGAGATTGAGGATAAATTTCAATCAAAGGGACCTTTGGGCAGATATATACAGGATGCCCGGTTAATGTTGGGATTGATAGCGGATTATCTGAGAGGCGATTATCGTAAAATCCTTTGGTTTACGATATCCGCATCCACTTTTGTTCTGCTCTATGCCTGGAATCCGTTTGACCTGATTCCGGATATGATTCCTTTTGTAGGTTTGGTAGATGATGCTTTGGTTTTTTTCATCGCTCTAAAACTCATTGAAAAAGACTTATTTAGATATAAGACATGGAAGTTGGGGAAAATAAAAAAAACACCCTAACATTTACAAAGAGCAGCGCAAGTAGTAACCCACTCCGGCATTGTATTCAGGCATGGAATCAACGAAAATTTTTCACCACCTGCTTTTAGAAAAGTTTTTCTTCCTTCAACACCGATTTCTTCCAAAGTTTCCAAACAATCACTTACAAAAGCCGGACAAACCACCACTAATTTTTTAACACCTTCAGATGGTAGTTTATTTAACAACTCTGCCGTATAGGGTTTCAGCCATTCATCCCTGCCAAGTCGGCTTTGAAATGAATAGGCGTATTTATTTTTTGGAAGTTGAAGTTGACGGGCAACCAATTCGGTGGTTTCAATGATTTGATGACGATAACAAAACTGATGTACCTCTGACGGAACGGCACAACAATTTTCCGCTTTTAAACAATGCTTTTTGGTGACATCGCATTTATAAATATGTCGTTCCGGCAAGCCGTGATAGCTGAATAATAAAAGGTCAAAATCTTCTTGCAGAAATGGTTGAATACTTTTAGATAAAACGCTAATATATTCTTCGCTATCATAAAAAGGCTTAACCACTTTTAAAGCGAAATCATAACCGTTTTTCCTGTGAATCTCCTTCACATATTCCACAGCCGTTTCATAGCTTGACATGGCATAATGAGGATAAAGCGGCAGTAAAATTATCTCCTTTAATCCGGGATAATTTTGCACTAAATTGTTCATTGCTGCTCCCGGTGTTGGCTGGCCGTACCTCATGCACAATTCCACCGGCAGGTTTACTTTCTCCTGCAAAAGCGTTTTCAATTCCTGCGAAATGACCACTAATGGCGAACCTTCTCTTGTCCAGATGCTGCGGTAGGCTTCAGCGCTTTTAGGGGCACGAAAAGGAACAATAATGCCCTTCACCAACAGAAATCTCAGGAGGTAAGGCATGTCAATCACCATCCCGTCCATCAGGAATTCGTTCAAATATCTGCGCACATCACTAACGGCAGGGCTGTCGGGAGAACCGAGATTCGCAAGTAATATGGCTTTTTCGGAATATTTGAAATTCAAGGTAAAATTTGTTATTTAGTTTGCGAAACTGAACGCAGATGCCATTTATACAACTGATTTTCGCAGAATTTGTTCAGAGGCAATGGATTAATTTAAAATTTGAAAATTGAACATTTATTATCAGTAAGATGACAGTTGTCATCCCCAATGAATGACAACTCGAAGGTTTTTAGAATAATTGACAATTTTATGACAAAATACACACAATCAGGTACGTGCTCCTATATATTTTTGCATCCGGTTTTATGATTGATAATTACTTTTTTTCAGCGCCTTACATCCTCAGCCACTTCTGTGTTGCCAGCGTCAACTATCATAAAGCAGATACCGCCATGCGCGGATTGTTTGCTGTGGACAACCATACTCACGAACTTATCCTCAAAGACGCGCAAACAAACAACATCAAAAGCGCTTTTGTTCTGTCAACATGCAACCGCACTGAAATTTACGCTTATAGTCCTGACATCCGCCACCTGACTGAAATCTTAACCAACCATACGAAGGGAAGCAATGAGCAGTTTCTAAGTTTTGCTGATTTGAAAACAGGCGATGATGCGTTGCAACATCTTTTTCAAGTTGCAGCAGGCATTGACTCGCAGATTTTGGGCGACTATGAAATTCTCGGTCAGTTGAAACGGGCAATCGCTTTTTCTCGCGAGCACGGCATGTTTGGTCCGATTATGGACAGGATGCTCGGTTTTGTTTTTCAAGCCTCCAAAAAAATCAAGCAGGAAACCGCTCTTAGTTCGGGTACGGTTTCCGTATCTTATGCCACTATCGAGTTGCTGAAAGAGCAGCCTGCTGTTGCTGAAAAAAACATCCTTCTCGTGGGCGCGGGAAAAATCGGTACCAGCGTTTGCAAAAACCTGAAAAATTACCTCAATATCCATTCGCTCTCAATTACCAACCGCACTGATGAAAAAGCCCACGACATAGCAGACACTCTAGACCTGAAACATATTCCTTACAACGAACTGCCCCAAGCTGCGGATCAAGCGGACATCATCATCGTTTGCACCAACGCGCAGGAACCCACTATTCTACCAGGATTTTTCACGGCCAATTCATCCAAACTGATTTTCGACCTTTCAATTCCGGTGAACGTGCATCCCGATGTTTTCTCCATTCCGAATTTCAAGGTGATTGACGTGGATGATATTTCTAAAAACATTTTGGATAAAACCCTTACCATGCGTGAAGCGGAAGTACCTAAAGCGTTGGAGATTATTCGCGTTTTCCGGAGTAAGTTCTGGGAATGGCTGTTGAGCTACGGGGACTCCGTGCATCTCGGCATCTGGAAAAATAAATTGGACGAGTTGGGAGAGTTATTGCCTAATATCTGCGAAGCCGGTAGAGAATATCTCTCACTCGAAGTACATGCTCAAAAAACAGTGAGCCGACTAGCGGTCAACCTACGCAATTCAAAAGAAAAAGGCTGCACCGTCATCCATGCCATCAATGATTATCTCGAAGTTTCCGTGAGCAGCTATACAAGTAATCACAGCACATCACACAAAAACACTGATTGAATTTCATCTGCGATATCCGCGGAATAATCCACGATAATCTGCGGGAAAAATAAAACAGCCATGAGCCTTATAGATATAAAAAAAAATCCTGCACCTGCTTCCCTTCCTCTGAAAAATGATTTACTGCTAAAAGCCTTGCGCGGAGAAGCTGTGCCGCGCCCGCCCGTGTGGATGATGCGTCAGGCGGGACGCTATTTGCCCGACTACCAAAAGCTACGCGCCAGGTTTGATTTTTTCACCCGCGTTGAAACGCCTGAATTAGCCTGCGAAATCACCTTGCAGCCCATTAACCAGATTGGCGTTGATGCCGCGATTTTGTTTTCCGATATTTTAGTCATCCCGCAGGCAATGGGACTGGAAGTGCAGATGGTGGAAGGCAAAGGACCGTTGCTGCCACAGCCTGTGAAAACGGCTGATGATTTTAACCGCATCCGGGTTCCCGATGCGGAAGAAAGCTTGGGATATGTAATGAACGCCATCCGCGTGACAAAATCCGAACTGAACGGGCGCGTACCGCTGATTGGTTTTGCCGGCTCACCGTGGACATTGCTTTGCTACATGGTGCAGGGCAAAGGCTCTAAAACTTTTGACGAAGCGAAAGCCTTTTGCTACACGCAACCCGAACTTGCCCACCGCCTGCTCGACATGCTCACCGATACGATTATTGATTTTTTAAAAGCACAGGCTCATGCAGGGGCAAATGCAGTACAGATTTTCGACAGTTGGGGAGGCTTGTTAAGTCCTGAAGATTTTGAAACATACTCATTGCAGTACATCCGCAAAATCGTAGCAGCGGTGAAAGATGAATGTCCGGTGATTGTATTTGCAAAAGGCGCGTGGTTTGCGCTCGAAGGAATTGCCGCCACGGGCGCATCCGGCATCGGCTTGGACTGGTGCGTAGAACCCGCTTTCGCCAGAAAACAGACAGGCGGAAACGTCACCTTGCAAGGCAACTTCGACCCGGCAAAATTGTTAGCGCCCATTCCTGAAATCAAAAGCTCCGTTAAGCGGATGATTGACGCATTCGGCACGCAACATTACATCGCCAACCTCGGTCACGGTATATTGCCCAATGTTCCAGTGGAACATGCAAAGGCGTTTGTGGAGGCGGTGAAGGAATATGGAAATTAGGAACAGATGCAATCGCTTTAAGCGATGGAATCTGTAGGCTTAACTTTATCTTTCAATGCAACTCAAACCCGACCTCGCCCAAAAATACAATATCCCTGTCCCGCGCTATACGAGCTATCCTACAGTTCCGTTTTGGCGCGACACGCTTGATGTGAGTGAGTGGACTGCGGTTTTACAAAAGCAATTCAGCCTGCATAACAAGGAGGGTATCAGCCTTTATTTACATCTTCCGTTTTGCGAGAGGCTTTGCACATTTTGCGGCTGCAATAAATTCATTTCCGCCAACCACGATGTCGAGCAGGAATACATCACCGCCATATTGCTGGAATGGGAACTCTACCGTGCATTGATGAACGAAAAGCCATTGATTAAGGAACTGCATCTCGGTGGCGGCACACCATCATTCTTTTCTCCCGAAAATCTGAAACTGTTGTTGGAAAACATTTTCAAAACGGCAGTCATTAGTACCGAACATGATTTCAGTTTTGAAGGACATCCCAACAACACCACGCGGGAACATCTGCATACCCTGTATGACTTGGGTTTCAGGCGCGTTAGCTTTGGCGTGCAGGACAACGACCCGGAAGTGCAGCGCGTGATTAACCGCATTCAGCCGTTTGAAAACGTGCAGCGCGTAACAGAACAGGCGCGCGCGATTGGATACCATTCCGTGAATTTCGATTTGATTTACGGTTTGCCCAAACAAACGGAAGCGAGCATTGAAAACACGTTTGAAAAAGTGGCGAGCCTCATGCCCGAGCGCATTGCGTATTACAGTTACGCGCATGTTCCGTGGACGAGTCGCGGTCAGCGCCTCTTTGATGAAAACGACTTACCCTCGCCAGCACAAAAACTCAACCTTTATTTACTCGGCAAAAAGCTGTTGCTGAACACAGGGTACACCGACATCGGTATGGACCATTTCGCGTTGCCGCAGGATGATTTATATAAAGCATGGAAAGAAGGCTGGCTCCATCGCAACTTCATGGGCTACACCACACAGCGCACCGCCTTGCTGCTTGGATTAGGCGTATCAAGCATCAGCGATATGGGCGTGGCGTTTGCGCAAAACGAAAAAAAGCTGCACGACTATTACGAAACGATTAAAGCAAAAAAGCTGACCGTCTTTCGCGGCTATTTCCTTAATGATGAAGACCTCGCATTCCGCCAATACATTCTTGACGTCAGTTGCCAGGGGAAAACAACTTTTCAAAAACAACATCTTCCACTATTGCGTCAATACACTTTCCCCGAACTGAAACTGCTCGAACAGGACGGCTTACTCACTTGGGATGAAAACGGCTTGGAAGTGACGGAAACCGGAAGGCAGTTCGTCCGCAATGTTTGCAAAGCGTTTGACCTGCATCTGCTGAGGGCAAATCTTTCGGAGGAGAAGAAGTTGTTTAGTAAGGCGGTATAATTACATTTTCCATTTTGCATCCCGTATTGAAGGGTTGTTTAATTTTGTATTAAAAGATTTGAATTCATACAATCATGAACATACCCAATTTAGTGAAACAAGAGTTGATAAAAATTGACCCGCAGGCGGAGGTAATATTATTTGGTTCACGGGCAAGAAAAGATGAACATCAATCATCTGATTGGGATTTTCTTATTCTACTTCAAAGACCACTCAATAAGCATTTAAAAGATTTAATAAGAGATAAATTGTATGACTTGGAATTAAGCACCGGAGAAGTAATAAGTAGTATTATACACACCAAAATTGATTGGAAACGAAGAGCGGTTACGCCAATTTTTCAAATTATAGCTGAAGAAGGTGTAAAGGCATGAAATATAATAAAATTGAATTGGTTCAATACAGGGTTGACAGAGCAAAGGAAGCTTATGATGATGCTGTTATTCTTACGAAAAAAATGAGATGGAATGCTGCCGCCAACAGATTTTATTATTCATGTTATTATATTGTCTCAGCATATCTGGTAGTAAAAAATCTGAAAGCAACTACACATGCAGGATTAAAATCAACATTTAACCTGGAGCTTGTAAAAACCGGTAAAATAAAAAAAGAGGATGGTGTTTTATTCAATAAATTATTCGGTTTAAGACAAGAAACGGATTATGAAGATTTTATAAAAATTTCCAGTGAGGATATATTGCCGCTTGTACAAAGAATAAAAGAATTGATTGACGATATAGAAGAAATTATTAAAAGTGAATTAAAGAATTGAACTTACTTTCTCAGCATCTTGTAAATTTTTATCCCCGCCATCAACACCACCATCAAACCAACCAACCCAGCCAGTCCCCAGACCCAACTCAGGGTATTTTTCACCACTGCCAACATCACCACCGCGACTAAAAACACCGTAGCCACTTCATTCCAGATACGCAGTTGGGTGGAAGTAAATCGGAAAATCCCCTTTGCCTGCTCGCGGTAAAGCTGATGCAGGGAAAAGTGATACGCATACAACCCTGCTAAAAATCCGATTTTGACCCAAAGCCAGAGCGAAACAGAACCCGAAAGATGAATTAAAGTCAATCCCAATATCAACGTAATGATCGCGGATGGCCAGGTAATGCCCAGCCACAGCCTTTTAATCATGATACCAAATTGCGACTGCAAGATGCGCTTTTCAGTTTCCGGTTTTTCGTTGGCTTCCGTATTATAAATAAATAACCTGACCACGTAAAACAACCCGCTGAACCAGGTGACCACAAAAATGATATGCAGGGCTTTAATATAGAGATACATGGTGACTTGAAAGTTCAAAGGTAATCAGCCTGAATTTTATTTGCTTTTTAAATTTTCGCTGCGTACTTTTGCCATCAATGTTTACAACCCTCCCATACTTTGCATGTTGTTGCTGTTGTTGTCCGACAAAATCGGGAAGGGTGTGTGATGTGCGATAGCGGCAGCGGTATTAAACGATAACACAAAGCCTTCTCGGTTACAAACCCTGAAGGCTTTTTTATTTTATGTCATGACGAATAGATAAATAAAAAATTAAACTGCAAAAATGAGCAACCTGAACATTAATCCCAACATCCGCAAGGAAGCCCGCAAGGACATTCTTGACCTCAATGAGAAAATCGGAAAATTCCGTACCGGGGAAATTCCGGAAGACAAATTCAAGCACTTTCGCCTGACGCGTGGCGTGTATGGTCAGCGGCAGTTGGGTGTGCAGATGATACGCATCAAAATCCCCTTTGGTCGCATCACCGCCAATCAGTTGGTAAAAATCGCGGACGTGTCGGAAAAATACGCCACCGGCAATCTGCACCTCACCACAAGGCAGGATATTCAAATCCATTTTGTAAAATTGGAAAACAGTCCGCTCGTGTGGGCGGAACTCGAAGAAGAAAACATTACCCTGCGTGAAGCCTGCGGCAATACGGTGCGCAATGTTACCGCCTCCTCGATTGCAGGCATTGACCCCAACGAACTGTTTGACGTCAGCCCCTACGCTCAGGAATTCACCGACTATTTCCTCCGCAACCCGATTTGCCAGGACATGGGACGCAAGTTCAAAGTCGCGTTTTCATCGGGCGACCACGATAATGCGTTCACCTACTTTCATGATCTCGGTTTTATTCCCCGCAAAAAAACGATTGACGGCATAGAAGTTTTCGGCTTCAAAGTCATGGTGGGCGGTGGTTTGGGTGCGCAGGCAATCGTTGCGCAAACAGCGTATGAGTTTTTGCCGCTGGATGAATTTATCCCTTATTCGGAAGCCGTGTTGCGCGTGTTCGACCGTCATGGCGAGCGCGCCAAAAGACATAAAGCCCGCATTAAATTTTTAATCCAAAAAATCGGATTGCTTGCTTTCACTGAATTGGTTGAAAAAGAACGGACTGCCTTGAAATCAAAAAAATATATAGTGGATGCAGGTATCGTCCCCGAACCGAAATTGCCAGCGGGAAATTTTTCACCAGATGGAAACATTACAGATGAAAAAAAATACAACGCCTGGCTCAAGACCAACACGTTTGAGCAAAAGCAGAAAGGGTTTCATGCCGTGTTTCTGAAAGTGCAAACGGGTGATATATCCCATACCACTGCCCGCGTTTTGGCGGACATTGTCAGGCAGTATGCCGGTGATGACATCCGCGTAACCGTCAATCAGGGCTTGCTGTTGCGTTATGTAAAATCCGAAGCATTTCCGCATTTATTTAATGCACTTGACCAACTTGGATTAGCCGAACCCGGTTTCGATACAATTTATGATGTAACAACTTGTCCGGGTACTGACACCTGCAATCTTGGAGTGACGAACAGCATGGAGCTTGCGCGTGTCATCGAACGCATGTTGAAAGAAGAGTATGATGATTTGTTATATGAAAGCGACATCCGTATCAAAATCAGCGGTTGCATGAATTCGTGCGGGCAGCACATGGGTGCGCAAATAGGATTTCATGGCAGTTCGATTAAAAAAGGCAACCTCGTTGCGCCTGCCATGCAAATCGTGCTGGGCGGTGGCGTTGACCCTGACGGAACAGGACACATAGCAGATAAAGTTGTGAAAGTACCGACCAAGCGCGTGCCGCAAGCGATTAAGATTATTTTGAATGATTATTCCGACAATGCGGTGGATGGCGAATATTTCAACTCGTATTACCGTAGAATAGGCGACCGCTATTTTTATGCGTTGCTAAAGCCATTGGCGGAAGTCGAGTTTACCGAAGAAGATTTCGTTGACTGGGGACATGTCGCACAATATGAGCAAGCGATTGGCGTGGGCGAATGCGCGGGCATCACCCTCGATGTAATTTCCACCGTCATTAATGAAGCCGCTGAAAAATTAGATTGGGCGAAAGAAGGATTGGCGGAAAAAATATTTGCCGACAGCATTTACAATAGCTACAACACCTTCGTGATTGCCGCGAAAGCGACTTTACTCAGCAACGATATTCAATGCAATACGCAGGCGGGCATTATCCGCGACTTCAATGATAAGTTGGTGAAAACAGACGTATTCCCGCTCGAAACGGATTTTGAGGAATTGGTATTTCAAATTCAGAAAAACGAGCCGGGCGAAGCGTTTGCGAACAAATATTTTAATGAAGCGGAAAGTTTTCTGGAAAAAGTGAAAGCTTATCGCCAATCGCAATTAGGCGAAGGACAGGATGAGAAAAAAGTGATTTCAAATCATTACAAAGCGTAATACAATATGAGTATCAAAAAGCAACCTAAACTAACATTAGTCGGAGCCGGTCCTGGCGACCCCGAACTGATTAGCGTGAAAGGGCTGAAAGCGCTGCAACAGGCGGACGTCATTTTGTATGACGCGCTCGTCAGTCCCGAATTACTCGACCATGCACCGGATGCCATCAAGGTATTCGTGGGAAAACGGGCGGGCAACCACTCCAAAGAACAGGATGAAATCAATCAACTGATTGTGGACTACGCGCTCAAGCACGGACATGTGGTGCGGCTGAAAGGAGGCGACCCTTTCATCTTCGGACGCGGACATGAGGAAATCGAATATGCCGAACAATTCGATATTGAAACGCACCTCATCCCCGGCATTTCAAGCGCTTTGGCTGTACCCGCGTTATGCAACATCCCGCTCACCCGTAGAAACATCAGCGAAAGTTTTTGGGTAGTCGCGGGCGTCTGCAAAAAAGGTACGCTCTCGAATGACGTGCGTCTTGCCGCGCAATCCACCGCCACGGTCGTCATTCTCATGGGACTGAACAAGCTGAATGAAATCGTGCAGCTTTTTGTGAAAGAAGGAAAAGCCAATACGCCCACTGCCGTCATTCAAAACGGGTCATTGCCCGGTGAAAAAATCGTTTCCGGCACAGTGGAAACGATTGAAGCCGAAGTAAAAAAACATCACATCGGTGCGCCCGCCATTATCGTCATCGGTGAAGTGGTGAGCCTTGCTGATTTTTATAGGTTGAATATTGAGAATATTATTTCCCAACCCAACAGCGTCATTGCGACACCGATAGCGAAGCCTCACGCGTTGCATCGGGGGAAGAAATCCTCATTTACAATACAAAGTAACAGAGGATTGCTTCGTCATAACTCAACCCGCAGTGCAAACGCTGTTGTTCCTCGCAATGACGATAAAATTTAACTGTCAATGACATCCGCCCGCAACAACCTCTTCCCCATTTTCCTTAAAGCGGAAAAACTGCGTATGCTCATCGTGGGCGGTGGAGATGTGGGTTCGGAAAAACTTCGCTTTCTTATCAAAAGCAGTCCCGATACTAACGTAACGATTGTTGCGCCCACGATTTCGGAGGAAATCAAATATATTGCCAAGCAATTTCCGAATGTGGAAATCATTCACCGGGAATTTGCTGAAGCGGATTTGGAAAATAAAGACGTCATCATCATCGCCACGGAAATTCCCGAACTCAACAAAGAAATCCGGAGACAGGCAAAAGAAAAAAAGCTGCTCGTGAATGTGGCGGATACGCCTGACTTGTGCGATTTCTATCTCGGCTCGATAGTGACGAAGGGCGATTTAAAAATATCAATTTCTACTAATGGAAAATCACCCACTTTTGCAAAACGTTTTCGAGAATTATTAGAAGAAACATTGCCTGATGACCTGCAACAGGTATTAGACAATTTGCAAGAAATCCGTAACAGGCTGAAAGGTGATTTCGCTCATAAAGTGAAAACCCTGAACGAACTCACTTCAAACCTGATTTCAAAAAATGGATAAGCTGGTTGACAAATTGAATGAAAAATATGCGAAGCTGACGCCTGTCAACCGTCTGCGCGAATTATACAATGATTTTGATACGGAAAAAGTATTGGTTACTTCATCCTTCGGAACATCATCTTCTTTTCTGCTGAAACTGTTGAGCGAGGCAAACAAAAAGCAAAAAGTTTATTTCATTGACACCAAATATTTGTTCGAAGGAACGATTGCCTATAAAAATCAGCTATCACAACTCCTCGGCCTGGAAATCCTGAGCGTTGAGCCAGACCCGCGCGACAATGAGTTTACCACCCGCAACGAAACCTGGAAATCCGACCCCGATTTCTGCTGCATGATTAACAAGGTGAACCCGCTTAATAAAATCAAACCCAACTATGACGTCTGGGTGAGCGGAGTGATGTCGCATCAAAATAATTTCAGACGCAACATGCAAATCTTCGAGAAAAACGGCATGTTGAAATTCAATCCGATTTTGGATGTCAAAGATGACGAACTGCGCGACTTTATCAAAACCCACCAATTACCCGAACATCCGCTCGTGAAAAAAGGCTTTGGTTCCGTGGGCTGCGTTCACTGCACCGTCAAAGGCGAAGGCAGAAACGGACGCTGGGCAGGACAAAACAAAACCGAATGTGGACTGCATGTGGTGCAGCCGGTGAAGAAAGCGATTTAACCGTCATTGCGAGCGAGGAACGAG
>JBGTCY010000081.1:0-12677 GCA_041748615.1 Chitinophagales bacterium | reverse complement strand
ATTTGAGTATTGCGCATCTTGCTGCAGGCATTTATTATTATGAGGTTGTTATTGATGATGCCATGTTACCATCGCAAAGCGAGCATCCGGTGAGGGGAAAAATAATTAAGCAATGAATAAAAATTTGATGCCAACGCATGATCCGCCAGAGGCGGATGCCGAAAAGAAAAGGCACAAGAAGGCAAACGCAAACGGCAGGCGCATCATTCTTGCGCCAGACACGATTAGCAATCAGCAGGGGATTCTCCGATACTCGGAGAATAACAACTGTTCAATTTATCATAGAACCCCAATATCCCCCTCAATTTGGCGTTCTGTGGGAATCCTTTATCTTTGCACCCCGTGTCAAAATCAGCCTTTAATACATTATTAGTGGTTTTCCTCTTTCTTTCGTGGTCGTGCAGCAGTTCCTATCAGAAAATAGTGAAAAGCAGCGACCCGGGATTGAAGTTTTTGAAAGCCAATGAATACTATGAAAAAGGCGATTGCGTCAAAGCGATTCCGCTTTTTGAAGAATTGATTCCTGTTTACAAAGGCACTAAAAGCATTGACGATATTTACTATCAATATGCTGACTGCCATTTTCGCCAGGGGGAATATTTAGTGGCTTCCTTTCATTTTAAAAATATTTACGATTCCTATCCCAACAGTGAATATTCGGAAGAAAGTTTATACATGTATTCGTATTGTTACTATATGATGTCTCCTGAAATTCAACTTGACCAAACTTATACAGAGAAAGGAATGATGGCATTACAGCTTTTCATCAATGCTTTTCCGAAAAGCAAACGCATTGATGAATGTAATATGCTGATTGATAACCTGAGAAAAAAATTAGAAACCAAAGCTTTCAGAAACGCGGGATTATATCTGAAAACCGGGCATTACCGGGCAGCGGCAAATTCCTATCAGCAGTTGTTGAGAAATTACCCCGATACACGCTTCGCGGAAGAAGCATCCTTTTTGGTAGTGAAATCATACTACCTGTATGCATCCAACAGCATTCCATCCAAACAAATGGAAAGGTTTCTTTCCGCGGAGGAAGCATACAAAGATTTTACATACATGTATCGTGAAAGTAAATTCATGAAAGAAGCCAGCCAAATTCATGAATCCACAGTCACTTCCATTGAAAAACTTAAAAATTAAATTGATACTATGAAAAAGAATAACCCCAACGTGACGAACCCTTTTATTGAAACCCGGAATATGGACGATATCACCCGCCCATCGGGGAATTTGTATCGTTCAATCGCTGTCATCGGAAAACGCGCCAACCAAATCAACCTGAAAACGCGTGAAGAACTGCATACGAAACTCAATGAGTTCGCCTCTACCAATGACAACCTCGAAGAGGTTTTTGAAAACCGCGAGCAAATTGAAATTTCACGCTACTACGAAAGGCTGCCCAACCCCGCGCTCATCGCGACCAAGGAGTTTCTCGAAGGTGAAATTTATTTCAGGGAGCCGGAATCTGAACAGAAGTAATCCATGCTTCACGGCAAAAAAATCCTGCTCGGAGTGTGCGGCAGCATTGCCGCTTACAAGAGCGCTTTTTTAGTCAGGTTGCTGGTGAAAGCCGGGGCTGAAGTGAAGGTTGTCATGACCGGTTCAGCCTGTGGTTTTGTTGATCCGCTCACGTTTTCCACGCTGTCAAAAAATCCGGTGCTCACCTCATTCACCAATGATGAAGCAACCTGGAACAGTCATGTGGAGTTGGGCTTGTGGGCTGACTTTTTTTTAATCGCACCGGCATCCGCCAACACGATTGCAAAATGCGCTTCCGGTTTTTGCGACAACCTGCTGACTGCCACGTATCTTTCAGCAAAGTGCCAGGTCGCGTTTGCCCCGGCAATGGACCTCGACATGTGGAAGCATCCTGCCACACAATTCAATGTTAATACCCTGCGCAGATTCGGCAATGAAATCATTCCGGTAAATGCAGGTGAGTTGGCAAGCGGGCTTTCCGGTGAAGGCAGAATGGCGGAACCCGAAGAAATCATCGCTTACCTTGAAAAATGGTTTGCCATTCAAAAAAAAAGAGATGACCATTACGGCAAACTGAAGGGCAAAAAATTTCTCATCACCGCGGGACCCACCATTGAATCCATTGACCCGGTGCGTTATATCAGCAATCACTCTACCGGAAAAATGGGTTTTGCACTTGCGGAAGAACTTGCCGCGTTACAGGCGGATGTGACCATCGTGAAAGGTCCTACTTCATTTAATCCCGAATTGAAATCCATCAAAATAATTCCTGTCTCCAGTGCGGAAGAAATGTATGAGGCTTCGGTGAAATTATTTCCGAAAGCCGATGTTGCCATCATGGCGGCTGCGGTTTCAGATTATAAACCCGTTTCGGTTTCAAAATTGAAAATCAAGAAAAACGATGACGGCTTGCATATTGATTTGGTGAAAAACCCTGATATTCTTGCCAGTCTTGGAAAAAAGAAAAAGAAAAACCAGTTGCTGGTCGGTTTCGCATTGGAAACCGATGATGAAGTGAACAACGCGAAAAAGAAACTGAGCGGAAAAAACTTAGACATGATTGTACTCAACTCGCTGCGCGACAAAGGCGCGGGATTCGGGTATGACACAAATAAAATCACCATCCTGAAAAGAAAAGGTGACGCCAAATCCTTTTCCCTCAAAAGCAAACCCGATGTGGCGCGGGACATAATTGACGAAATCATAACTTTGATGAATGGTTAACCCGGGAACTCAACCCACCGCTTTGCCCGAAGCGATTTATTCCTCATTCAAAAAAAATCAACTCAACGGTTTAGCTGTTTTGCTGCTGTCAGTTTGTTTTTTGTGCGGCAATCAATCTGTGGTTTTTTCGCAGGAGTTGAACTGCCGCGTAGAAATCAACGCTCAGAAATCGCAAACAACCGACCCGCGCGTATTTGAAACATTGCGTTCCGCGATTTTCGAATTCATGAACAACCGCAAATGGACCAGCGATATTTTTCGTCAGGAAGAAAAAATCGAATGCAGTTTTTTCATCAACATCACGGAAGACATGGGTTCAAACCGCTTCCGCGCGCAGGTGAATATCCAGGCATCACGGCCGGTATATAACAGTGATTACAACACCGTGCTGCTCAACCATGCCGACCGCGACTGGGTGTTTGAATACAATGAATTTCAGCCGCTGGATTTTAATGAAAATGACTTTTTATCCAACCTCACTTCAATGCTGGCTTTTTACGCTTTCGTAATTCTCGCTTTGGATTATGACACTTATTCATTGAATGGCGGTAGTCTTTTTTATCAAAAAGCGCAAACGATTGTGAACACCGTTCCGGCAAACCTCAGCTCTGAAGTTGCGCCCGGATGGAAACCTTTTGAGAATGACCGCAACCGCTATTGGATTGTGGACAATCTCACCAATCCCCGCTTCAGCCCGATTCGTGAATCACTTTATCTCTACCACCGTCTGGGACTAGATGTGATGTACCAGGATGCGAAAAACGGCAGACATGTCCTTATCAACGCGTTGAGAAAAGTAAGTGAAGTTGCAACCGAGTTTCCCAACTCGATGGGGGTCCGTGTTTTTTTCAATGCGAAATCTGAAGAGTTAATCAATATTTTTTCAGGCGCTCCGCCCAATGAAAAAACGAGCGCTGTGCAGTTGCTTTATAAAGCAGACCCCACCAACAGCGCCAACTACGCGAAGATTATGAAGCAGCAGTAAATCCCGCTATTTATACAGAAACGACTCATGTTTTAGAAAAATGAAACGGTAAAACATTCGGTATCAACCGAGAGTACATCTCATTCCTTCCAAAAATCGACTACACTCGATATACATCCTGAATTATTTGTAACTTAACCTTCCATTTTTCAAGTCATGCTTCAGAAACTTGTTATTACCAACTACGCGATTATTGACCGCCTTGAAGTCAGTTTTTCCGGTAACCTGAATGTCATCACTGGTGAAACAGGCGCGGGAAAATCCATCATCATTGGCGCATTGTCACTCATCCTTGGTCAGCGGGCGGATTCAAAATCACTTTGGGACAAAGAAAAAAAATGCGTGGTGGAAGGAACCTTTGATGTGAGCAAACTACAGTTGAAAAATTTCTTCCGCGAAAATGATTTGGATGAAGAGCCGCTCACCATCGTCCGCAGGGAAATAGCGCCCAATGGAAAGTCAAGGTCGTTCATCAATGATACGCCCGTGAATTTGACCGCCATGAAACAATTGGGCGAGCAGCTCATTAATCTTCATTCGCAGCATGAAACACTGGCGCTGAATAATCCGCAATTTCAGTTAGAACTGGTGGACGCGCTCGTGCAGCATCAAAAAACGCTTTCCATTTTCGGAGAAAAATATTTCGCTTACAAAAAAATTGAAGCTGAAATTCAGCGACTGCTTGAACAAAATCAACACATCGCGGACAAGGATTATCTTGAATTTCAATTCAATGAACTGGCGGAAGCAGACCTGCAAACCGGGGAGCAGGAAATCGTGGAAAGCGAGTTGAATACTTTGGAAAACGCTGAGGAAATCCGCAATACGCTTGACAGGGTTACTGCCACGCTTCAAAATTCCGATGCTTCTATTTTAAGCCTGCTCAGAGAAGTTTACACTCAATTAAAAAGTATTTCTTCTTTTAATACTGAAATCGGGGAGTCTGCCAATCGCGTGGACAGCGCGCTCATCGAATTAAAAGATATTACATCCGAGCTTGAAGCTCTGAATGACGCGGTGGTGTATGACGCAGAAAAAATCAACCGGTTGAATGAACGGCTGAACCAACTCAATCGCCTGCAACAAAAACATCGGGTGCAAAATACGGATGAGTTAATCGCGGTGATGAATTCACTAAACGCCAAACTCAAATCTTTTGAATCGTTGGACGCGGAACTGACGGAAAAAAGAAAATTATTGGAACGGCTGAAAGCCGAAATGACGGAATCTGGCGATGAATTACATGCCAACCGTAAAGCGAAAAAACCCTCCATTGAAAAGAAAGTGATTACGTTGCTGCACGAAGTGGGAATGCCCAACGCGCAATTTGAAATCGCCATCGAAAAATTACCTTTCGAAAAAGTCATGCAAACCGGGTTTGATAAAATCACGTTTTTGTTTTCCGCCAATAAAGGCGGACGCATGGAAGAATTGAAAAATATCGCTTCGGGTGGTGAATTATCGCGGTTGATGTTGGTGTTAAAGTCGCTGCTAGCCGAAGGCGTATCATTGCCTACTTTGATTTTTGATGAAATAGACACCGGAATTTCCGGAGAAACCGCCATCAAGGTCGGGACACTGATGGAAAAGTTGGGCAAATCGCATCAGGTGATTTCGATTACGCACCTGCCGCAGATTGCCCGGATTGGCGATTCGCATTATTATGTTTACAAAGAAGATAAAGATGATAAAACCGTAACCCGTTTGAAAAAACTGAGCGGCAAAGAACGTGTAGTAGAAATCGCGAAAATGATTGGCGGGGAGAAATATTCCGACAAAGCGCTGGCAAGTGCGAAAGAGTTGCTGTTGAATTGATTTTAATTTGGATTTTGAGTTCACACTAAAAACATAAAAATGCCACAAAGACTCAAAGCCACAAAGTTTCACAAAGATTGATTAGCGCTACTTTAAACTTTGTGATTTCATTGTGCCTTAGAGCCTTTGAGGCAAAAAATATTTTTCGGAGAGGAACCAATCTTAAAATAAATTTTAAAACATTCCCATGAAACATTTACCGGCTATTTTGCTTGTCTTCACGCTGGTTTTTACCACGCAGATTTCCTTTGCTCAGAAAGAGAGCAAACAAAATAAAACCGAATGGAAAACCTACAAGAGTCCCGGATACAGTATTGATTATCCCGCTGACTGGATGTTGGATGAAAGCGGGCAAGCCGGAACGGCATTCATCTTTTTCTCACCGCTTGAATCGGAAGATGACGAGTTCAGTGAAAACGTGAACTTCATTGTTCAGGATTTGCAGGGGATGAAAATCGGGCTGGATGAATACACTGAAATTTCAGTAGAACAGGTCAACACCTATTTCGGTAATTCCACAATTCTTGAAAACAAAAGACTCAAGAAAGACGGCAAGGAATTTCATAAGTTAGTTTACACCGGAGTACAAGGACAGTTTGACCTTCATTTTCACCAACATTACTGGATTTTTGGCGGCAAAGCATTTGTGCTCACTTTCACTACCGAAAAAGATAAATATCAGCAATACAAAGATTTCGCGGAGAAAATCATGAATTCGTTTAAGTTGATTTAGATTTTGCCCTTGCCGGTCTAAACGCCAGCATGTTGCGTATGCAAGACCGGCAACGGCTGAATTTCTAAAATAGATGTTCTAAAATTCTTAAATTGGTGAGCAGTCTTCCTGAGTATGTTCGGACTTTCATCTATAGCATTTCTTTATTCCGGAAATAAAAAATCGAATCAACCGCCAGTTCGGAAGATTCAACCGGATGTTCAACATCTCATGAAGCGTAATTTTTTAAAAAATAAATTTCCTCCCGTTTTACGGTATTTCATTTGCCTGCTTTTCCCGCTTTTTTCTCTGACTGTAACTCAAGCTCAGGACCTTCATTTCAGCCAGTTTTTTGCAGCGCCTCTTTCCACGAATCCTTCAAACACCGGTTTTTACAATGGCACATGGCGCGTAGGCGGAAATTTCAAAAGCCAATGGCCCTGGGCAATCCGAAGCACGACTTTTAATTACCGCACGTTTGCCGCTTACGCGGATTTCGCATTTTTGAAAACCGTGAAAGGCAACAACTGGATGGGTGCGGGTTTGGTCATGATGAATGATGTGACGGGTGACGGGCAATTATCCACCAACAAAATCCTGGCGTCTGTTGCTTTCCATCAAACTTTTGGCACTTTCCAAAAATGGGTACTGTCCGTAGGAGCGGGCGGTGGAATCGTGTTTAAAAAAATAGATTATACCCGCCTCTATTTCAACGACCAGTGGGACCCCAACGGTTTGCTTTTTAATCAATCCATCAATACGAACGAACCCGTGAATGATAACAGGCTCAGTTATTTAGACCTTTCGGCAGGTGCGCATGTCACTTATTTTCATAATGACCTGATAAATGTTTCCGGGGGAATCGCTTTCTTTCATTTGAACAAACCAAGCGAAAGTTTTTCGGCTCGTGACAATCGCCTCGGCATTCGCCCGGTGGTGAGCGCGGTGGCATTCACCAAACTTTCAAAACAAATTCACTTAGAGCCGGGATTTCTTTTCATGTATCAGAAAAAAGCGCAGGAGTACATTTTGAATTTGCTGACAGGGTTCACGATTATTTCAGACAGCAAAGCAAAAAACAGTATCGTTTTCATCGGCACCGCATTCAGACCAAAAGATGCCTGGATTCCGTTAGTGGGTTATCAATATAAAACAATGCGGGTTATTCTGAATTATGATGTGAATCTTTCTTCGCTGAACAATGCCAGCCGAGGTAATGGAGGGTTTGAAATGTCCGTTGTTTACACCGGGGGAGTTGACCATAAATCTAAACGGATGGTTCCCTGTCCGAGATTATGATTCTATCAGTTTTATTCAACTCATCGAAAACACCTTTATATTTGAGGGAATTTTAAAATCGTTATCACAATTCTCTTTTGAATCACCTGTGAAAAATGTATAAAAGAATCTTATCCATCTTATTCATCTGCTTCATTGGTTCAGGGATATTATTTGCCCAATACGATTATGAAGATGAAGATTTCAAGAAAAAACCCAAACCGCCTCCAACCACAAATCCCGATAAAAAATTTGACCCTAAGAAATTATCCATTGGCGGTTTTTTTGGTGCCGGTTTCGGAGATATTGTTTTTGTGGACATTTCACCGGTTGCCATGTATCGCTTTCATGACCGGTTTGCATTCGGAACGGGATTTATCTACCAGTATTTTTATTTCAGGCAGTTTCAACCGCCTTCCAACAGATTCAGCACTTACGGTGGGCGTGCTTTTCCGCGAGTGTTTGTCTGGAAGGAATTATTTACGCAACTAGAATACATGGTCATTAATATTCAAACGGATGTGATTGACCAAACGGGGTTGGTTGTAAAAACAAGCGGCACTTTTCACAACGCGTTTTTAGGGTTAGGCTATAATATTCCCCTTGGCGACAGCAACTCATTCATGACCATCTTAGTGTCCATCAATCTGAATGAAAATGTGATATACCCGAGACGCCAGCCGCTTGTAAGTTTCGGATTCGGGATTGGATTGTAGGAGTCAATCGCAAGAGTTTTTGCACTTCACTTTTTTTCCGATGGATAATTGGCACTTTTCCATTCTGAAAAAGATAGCTGTAAAGTTTACAGTAACATGTTGGAGTCTTGTGCTCCGCTCACGGTGTATTTGTTATTGAAAAGTAAAAACAAGAGTTCTGTCCTCTATGCGAAATGCATCAAACGATTAAAACACACTAACGAAATCAAACTGCAACAACAACCTATTATTACACATCCAACTTCGCGTACTTCGCGTGCTTTTCGATAAACTCTCTGCGGGGCGGCACTTCATCGCCCATTAGCATGGAGAAAATGCGGTCGGCTTCTGCCGCGCTGTCAATCGTGACCTGGCGCAGAGTGCGCTTTTCAGGATTCATAGTTGTCTCCCACAACTGCTCGGCATTCATTTCACCGAGACCTTTGTAGCGCTGCACATTCACTGATTCTTCCTTGCCGCCTTTTGCCAATTGGTGAATGGCGACATCGCGCTGCTGGTCGTTCCAGCAATAAACCTGCTCTTTGCCTTTTTTCACAAGATAGAGCGGGGGCGTGGCGATATAAATGTGTCCGCGCTCAACGAGTTCTTTCATGTAGCGGAAAAAGAATGTAAGAATGAGGGTGGTGATATGACTGCCATCCACATCGGCATCACACATGATGACTACTTTGTGATAACGCAGTTTGGTCAGGATTAAAGGTCTGCCTTCCTGGTTTTCATCACGATAAATTCCAAGGGCGGTGTAGATGTTCCGGATTTCCTCGTTGTCGTAAATCCTGTATTCCATCGCTTTTTCCACGTTGAGGATTTTTCCGCGCAACGGAAGAATCGCCTGAAACTCACGGTTTCTACCCTGCTTGGCAGTGCCGCCCGCGCTGTCTCCTTCGACTAAGAACAGTTCGCAGGTTTCGGGGTCATTGTCAGAACAATCCGCGAGTTTTCCGGGTAAGCCGGAGCCGGTGAGCACGTTTTTTCGCTGAACCAATTCGCGGGCTTTGCGTGCCGCGTCACGGGCAGTGGCTGCCAGCACAACCTTGTTGATGATTTGCTTGGCGTCTTTTGGATTTTCTTCCAGAAAATTATTGAGCGCTTCGCTGACGCAGGTCTCCACAATCCCGGTCACTTCGTTGTTGCCGAGCTTGGTTTTTGTTTGTCCTTCAAATTGCGGTTCAGGCACTTTGGCGGAAATCACCGCGGTGAGTCCTTCACGAAAATCGTCTCCGGTAATTTCAAATTTCAATTTGGAAAAGAAACCGTTTTTATCCCCATAGCCTTTAAAAACACGCGTGAGCGCTTTTCTGAAACCGGCAACGTGGGTGCCGCCTTCAATCGTGTTGATGTTATTTACGTACGAATGGATGTTTTCATTGAAGGTCGTATTGTATTGAAATGCCACTTCCACCGCCACACCATCGCGCGAACGCTCAACATACACCGGTGAAGTCGTGAGTACCGGGCGGGTGCCGTCTAAATATTTTACAAATTCTACCAATCCGCCTTCAGAGTGAAATGATTCGGTGATAAAATTTCCCACTTCATCTTTTTCGCGCTTATCGGTGATTGTAAGACGAATCCCTTTATTCAAAAAAGCTAATTCGCGCAGACGGGAGGAAAGCGTTTCGTAGTTATAAACTGTAGTAATAAATATTTCCTTATCCGGTCTGAACGTAACTATTGTACCGGTTCGGTCGGTTGTCCCGCTTTCCCGGACTGAATATTGAGGCTTCCCTTTTTCATATTCCTGTTCATAAACTATACCGCTGCGATGCACTTCGGCTTTCAACCAGGATGAGAGCGCGTTCACGCAGGAAACACCCACGCCATGCAATCCGCCTGATACTTTGTAAGTATCCTTATCGAATTTGCCGCCCGCGTGCAACACGGTCATCACCACTTCAAGGGCTGACCTGTTTTCTTTTTTATGAATTTCAACGGGAATGCCGCGTCCGTCATCTTCAACAGTGACCGAGTTGTCTTCATTAATAATGACGGTAATCAAGCTGGCATGACCGGCAAGCGCTTCGTCAATCGAGTTATCCACCACTTCATATACCAAATGATGCAATCCTTTAACGCCAATATCTCCAATATACATCGCGGGACGTTTTCTGACAGCTTCCAGCCCTTCGAGTACCTGAATATTTTCGGCTGTATAGGTAGATGGTTTCGGGTTCATAATGAGTGTTTCTTCCATTTAATTAAATAATGTGTTTTGTTATTGATTATCAATTATATCCGTGTCATTCAACGGTTGCGTAAAGATAGGTTTTTTTAGTGTTAAAACAGCGCGCGGTTGCTATTAAAGGAGGTTTTTTATCAACAAATTTCATGATTGAAAATTTCGTTCATCCGGACTAAAACTTAATTCATGTTTTTCAATGCCTTCGCGGCAATAATTCTTAAATTTGAGCGTATCTGAACAAAAAAATTAACCCATGAAATTATCCTTCTTATTGATTTTCAGCTTGAGTAGTGCATTCGCTTTTGGACAAAAAACCAATTTGCCGATTGACGAGAAAACCCAGAAAGTACTTTACACTGAAGTGGTGCAGGTGAGTGATGTTAAACAAACGGAACTCTATGACCGCGTGTCAGGTTGGTTCAAATCTTATTTTCCGAATCCTTCAAGCGTAATCAAAGAACAAGACGCCATCAACGGAACCATCTCCGGGCAACATGCCATCTACATCTATAAAAGACTGCCGGATGGTAAAGAACACAAATCCGGTCAGGTGCGCTATACGATTGAATTGATGGTGAAAGACGGAAGGTATAAATATACTATTTCTGATATTTTCAGGCTGCAAACACCCAAAATATATATCGAAGCATGGATGGATGAAAAGTCAGGGTTTAAGGAAGAGAATTTTGCATATCTCAATCAGGTGGATGCACACATGAAAGAAATGATTTCAAACCTTAAAAAGGCAATGCAACAACCTTTGGGAAATGATACTGAAGAAGATTGGTAAGATAAAATGCAATCAGAGCTTCTTATTTGATTTTTTTCATCAACTCCTTTACCCCGCTTCTGATACCTTGATTGATTTGCGCAATTCCTGCTTCCATCATGTAGCAGGGCGTAGTGATAATGTTGTTGTTTTCATCCACAACGATTTCTTCCACCGCGACCATTTCCGCAATCGCACCCGCTTTTTCCATGCCCGCGCTGATGGCGGCAATATCGTATGGCGATTTTTCTTTGGTGGTGCCGACAGTGAGCTTTGATTGAATGCCGCTGCCTTCCAATGCTTTCGCCACTACAGTGGGACTCATGCAAACGGCAAGCACCGGTTTTCCGGCTAGAACAAACTCGTTGATGATGCGTTTCACTTCGGAATGTATTTCCCCATCGGGACCGGAGAACGCCCACTTTGTGAAATTTTTCGCAGCGCCAAAACCGCCCGGCATGGCAAGCCCCTCATAATCATCAGCGGATACTTCTTTCAATGATTTGATGTTGCCGCGGGCGATGCGGGCAGCTTCAATCAATACGTTTCTTTTTTCATTCATGTGGTCGCCAGTAAGATGATTGACGACATGTTCTTGTTCCATGTCGGGGGCGATACACTGATACACAGCACCCGCTTCATCCAACGCGAGCAGCGTTAAAACGGATTCATGAATTTCAGCTCCGTCATACACTCCGCAGCCTGAAAGAAGAACAGCGATTTTTGGTTTTGTCATGGCGGTTTGTTTTTTTATTCAAATATAATCCACATTCGCCTGTACTTCCAGCCGCATGGAGTTTAATTCGAGCGCGCAGAGATTGCCCAATCCCTCTGTGCCCCAATATACGCAGCCTGCATCGAGGTCAATATCTTTAGCATTGTTTTCGACCGCTTCTTTGATTTTCTCTACCAACACAGGCGTGTGTCCGTGAACCATTGTGCGGTTGCCGATTTTTTCAGGAATCACAATCTCATTCCGAATCCACAACATACTTTCCAGGTCTGTCATCGGGTTCGGAATATTGAAATTCAATCCGGCATGAACAATCAGAAAATTTCCGATTTCGTGAAAATATTTCATCGAACGCATGAATTCCATAAAATGGTCGGGGACTTCCTCCGTTTCACGCACTCCGAAACTGCGCAACGTGGGCATACCGCCATTGTAATACCAGTCTTTTCGTACTTTTTTGTCATGCACTGAGCGCAGCATCATTTCCTCGTGATTACCTTTCAGGAGAATTAATTTGCTACCCATTAATTGCAGTTCCATCAAATAGGCAAGCACGCCTTTGCTGTCAGGACCCCGGTCAATGTAATCTCCTACGAAAATAAGTTGGTCGTTTTTCGCAGGTTGTAATTTATCTTCCATGAGCGTCCGGAGCGTACGCAAGCAGCCGTGCACATCGCCAATCACCCACTGTTTCGGTTCGCTCATTTCGCAGTCGCTTTTCCCTGTTTGGCAACGCCTTCAATGGCTCTGTTGATTTCATCCTGGTCGCCTAAGT
>JBGTCY010000080.1:0-6874 GCA_041748615.1 Chitinophagales bacterium | reverse complement strand
GTCGGCAAGTTGAGGGTCCGGGAAAGCGATTTTATTAGACAAGTCGAAGATTGGCATGATTGAAAATTACGCTTTCAGTGAAAGATGTTTTAAATTTTCATCCACATGTGGAAATGTCTCGAATGAATTGTTGATACATTTTTGATTTGATTTTTCATTTTTTTTCAAAAAATCAAAATCCTCAATGCAGGTCGGATAACTGATTGCACTTTTTTGAAATCATTGTTTAACAAAAATCTGTTTACCGTCCTTCGACACCCGTCCCTCGACACCATTAGAATACAAGGTTATAGCCTTCAATAATTCATACATACTAAATGCAAGCGCTATCCCGATTAAATCCTTATTTTCTAATTTCATCCCATGCCGACTTCGCGTAGAAAATTTCTGGTTGGAGCCGGGCTGATGACCACAGCCGGTATATCGGCTTCTTTTTTTTCATGTAAAAATATTTTTAAACCCGATACGATGATTGCTGATTCACCTGCCACTCACTCAACGGATACCGCTACAGATGAAACATTCTGGAAACCGATTCAGGATGCTTTTTTGACGCCCACTAATTTTATCAATCTTAACAACGGGGGCGTTTGTCCGCAACCATTACCCGTTCAGGAATCACACCAAAATTTTCTCAGGAAAGCCAATGAGGCTCCTGCATTTTATATTTTGCAGGAATATGCCCGCGAACGTGCATTGGTGAAACAACAACTTGCCGGACTCGCTGGTTGTAATGAAGAAGAAATTTCTCTATGCCGCAACACCACCGAGGCACTGGAAACGGTAATTTTCGGACTTGATTTGCAAAAGGGAGATGAAATCATCACCACCACCCAGGATTATCCCACGGTAATGGCAGGATTAGAACAACGTGTCCGCAGAGATGGAATCAAACTTGTTAAAATTTCAATTCCCACACCGGCAGAAGATAAAAATGAAGTTGTCAGAAAATTTAAAAATGCCATTACTCCTAAAACCAAGTTGATTGTCGTCTGTCACATCAATTTCACCACCGGTCAAATCATGCCCGTCCGTGAAATCTGCGATATGGCGCACGAACACGGAGTTGAAGTGGCGGTGGATGGGGCGCATGCTTTCGCGCATTTAGATTTCAAGATCCCCGAACTGCACTGCGATTATTTCGGAACCAGCCTTCATAAATGGTTATGCGCCCCATTTGGCTGTGGTTTGTTGTATGTAAAAAAAGAAAAAGTAACAAAAGTTTGGTCGCTATTCGGCAGCCCTCAAGATCAAAATGATTCGATGTTGAAATTTGAACATCTTGGCACAAGGAACTTCGCTGCTGAAATGGCAATCACTTCCGCCATTGAATTTCACAATCATATCGGCATCGCCCGAAAGGAAGCGCGCCTGCGATTTTTAAAAGATTACTGGACAACGCGGGTGAAAGATTTACCCAATCTCAAATTCCACACATCGCTGAAAAAAGAATTCTCCTGCGGTTTATGCCTCTTTCAAATAGAAGGAATGAAAGCCCAAGAGATGTATGGCAAATTGATGCAGGATTATAAAATTTTCACCACAATGATTAAACACGAAGAATTTGAGGGAATCCGGGTGACTCCTCATGTTTATACCAAACTTTCTGATTTGGATAAATTGGTGAACGCAATCAGTGAAATGGCATCCTGAACTTTTCTGTTTAAAAATGAAAATAAATTCCCGTTAGACGTATATCCAGAACTTCACCAAAGTGTCTAATATCTACAGTCTAATATCTGAAAATAGATTTCACAAATTGGGGTGGAAATTTCGACAACATTACTTATTGAAACAATGCCGTGATTTTCTTCAGGTCTTTGTCGGGATGATAGGTATCAATATCCAATGTCAAAGCGGGACGCAAATAAGTGATTTTATGCGAATTTTTAAAACGCTGAATGCCGCCTCCGGTGATGTTGAGCATGATAAGCGCATCGCGGCTGACGGTACCGTCTTCCACAGAGCGCATGAGCGAAGCAGTGGCGACAGCTGCTGCCGGTTCAATGTCTATGCCTTCTTTTTGCAGGAAAATTTCAGCGGCATGTCGGGCTTCTTCATTGGTGATAGCGTGCATGTCGCCATTGGTATCAACCAGCGCGTCATATAAGCCGCCTTGAATACTGTATGGCGGTTTGCGGTTGGCTAATACATCTGCATAGATGTTCGCCAATTTTTTCTTGGACTCGTGTTCATCCATCGGTAGCAGATGGCGCGAGTTTTCTTTCCACGCGTCATACATGGGCGTGAAGGGTTCGTTTTGCGACACCTGCAAACTCATTTTTTTATTACCATACAAACCGCTTTCGATAAAGCGCAGGTTGGCTTCCCATGCGGCTATCGCGCCTGTGCCGCTGCCCACTGCCTGGAAGTAGTAGTCGGGAATTTCGCCAATGGTGGTGATAGCGGAGAGTACGGTCGTTCCCATGCCATCACGCCTCGCCACGTTTTTCGCGCCTCCTTCGGAAATAAAGCCGGATAGCTTACACACGTCATCAGCAACGCGGATGGCGTCATAGTAATCGCTGTTGCCGCCCACCGTGACGAGCTTCACGCATGGATTCAGTTCTTCTTTGAACCACAACTTCGGTCTGCGCGCATCGGGCACAACCAACAGCAGGTTGATATTATTTTCAGAGCAAACTCTCGCAAACGCGCGCGCGGTGTTGCCAGCCGAAGCGACTACAAACACATCATCGAAATTATATGGCAGTCTGCCGCCTACGGTATATGCTTCACACTCTTTGAACGTGCCGGTTTGCATATAAACATCACGCTCTGGCCAGTAGCCGCTGAAAGTGATATAGAGATTTTTGAGTTTTAAAAATTTCGCCAGTCCCTCGCTCCGATAAGTGACGGGTGCGCTGGATCTGTTGAGAAAGCGGCTCACGGGCAGCCAGTCGGCAAAGCGGTAAATGCCGAGTCGCTCATCGCCCACCGAAAGCTGACGGGCGGCATATTCGGTTCGCAACAAAACATCGGAAACACCGGGTACGGTGAGGACGAAGCCATCATCCTTGATTTTTTTTCCGGTGCCCGGAACAGCCAGTGAATAATCGGTGCTGACCGATTCTAAAACTGCGGTTTGACGAATTGGATTTTTCATTGAAAGCAATACTATTGATTTTCATAAGATATACATTTGACGTATGTCAATAGGTTAGCGATTGTTTGCATTTACATATATACTTTTCAACATGATGATTTAAATGAATTGATTTGAGTTCAGAGCAAATAAAATTCATTTTTGATTTGAGTTCAAAACAACACGAATTCAACTTTGTATTCATTTACTTACTTTTGTCGCAATATAAAAACCACCCATGCTCTCCAAAAACATTGTCCTCATTGACGGCTGCCGCACACCCTTCCTGCGCGCGAGCACCGATTACAAAGACCTCATGTCCTATCAGCTCGGACAGTTCGCTATTCGCGGTCTGCTGAACAAAACGGGCATTGATGTAGAATACATTGACAGCGTAGTCTATGGAACCGTGATTGCGAACGTAAAAACGAGCAACGTGGCGCGCGAATCCGCCATCACTGCGGGCATTTTGCCAAAGACGCCCTGTCATACAGTGACACTTGCCTGCATCTCCGCCAACCGCGCGATTGCGAGCGGTATTGAGCAAATCTGCGCAGGACAGGCGGATGTGGTGATTGCGGGTGGCGTGGATTGCGTTTCCGATACGCCTATCCTCTTTAACAAACCGATGCGCAAAAAATTGATGGGCGCGCAAAAGCTGAAAGGCGTTGGTGATATTTTAAAGTTTGTGACTTCATTGAGGCTGCAAGATTTTAAACCCGAAGCGCCCGCCATCGCGGAATTTATCACAAACCGGATTATGGGTTATGACTGTGAATTGCTGGTTTCAAAATTCAAAGTGACGCGCGAGGAACAGGATGCCTTTGCCGTGCGCTCGCATCAGTTAGCCGCCAAAGCTCATGAAGCCGGTCATTTGAAAGACGAAATCGTGCCGGTGGAACTGCCACCACATTTTAAACCGATTACATTCGATAATGGCGTGCGCGGAGAAACTACGATTGAAAAAGCGAGATCGTTGCGTCCTGCTTTCATCAAAGATTACGGTACAATTACCGCTGCGAGTTCTTCCTTCCTCACCGATGGCGCGACTGCGGTGTTGATAATGACAGAAGAAAAGGCAAAACAACTTGGACTGAAACCAAAAGCGCGCATTGTGGACTATGCTTTTTCGGGACAAGACTTATACGAAGAACTGCTGCTCGGTCCGGCTTATGCCAGCGCTAAGGTGCTGAAGAAAACCGGGTTGTCGCTTGACCAAATGGATGTAATTGAATTCCACGAAGCGTTCGCAGGTCAGGTGCTTTCTAATATCGCTGCGTTGGCGGATGAAAATTTCAGCAAGAAAAATTTTGGTTGGGACAAAGCGGTGGGCAAAGTGAATATGGATAAATTGAATACGTGGGGCGGCTCGCTTTCTCTGGGACATCCTTTCGGAGCGACAGGCGGACGCATCACTACGACTGCGGCAAACAGATTGCACAAAGAGAACGGAAAGTACGCTTTGCTTGCAGCGTGTGCTGCGGGGGCGCATGGACATGCGATGATTTTAGAAAAGTACGATTAACTATTTTTTGATCTATTTTAATAGTAACAATCCGCAATTAATTACATTGACTAAAACAGATACATGGAATACTTTGTAAAAATAAAAGCTCGTAGCAAAGGAAACAGAAGACTGTTGAAACATCTGAAATATCTCAGTTCTAAAGACAAGGATATTCAGATTTTAACTCCATCAGATTTGAAAGCAGAGGAAGATAAAGACTTAAGCCGCCAGATTGACATCAGTTTGGAAAGTGGAAATGTAAGTGAGAAAGCCGTTAGAGCGGCAATCCGTAAAAAACGTTCTGAGTTATCCTCTCAAAAATGAAGTGAGTGAAAATCGTTTTTAAAAAGAGATTTTTAAAAAGATATTTCTTTTCTCAATTCGCTGAATGTTTTGGATGAAATTGAAGCGGCAATTGACAATATTAAAGCAGCAGGCAAAAAAGATGAAATTCATAACCTGAAGATGATGATGCCTCGCAGAAATGTTTATAGGATAAAAGTTCTTAATCACCGTATTCTTGTAAAGATTGATTTTAATATTGTTACTTTTTTGACTGTAGGACACCGAAGTGAAGTGTATAAAAAAACTAAGTAAACGATTCTTTACAATCCAATTTGAGTTGATATTTTTTTCAATAATTAATATTATAATTTATTTTATACATGAACCCCCAAGACTATTTAACCATCGAAAAATCAAACGGAGTAGCCACCGTATGGCTTGACCAGAAAGGCGAGAAAATTAACAAAGTGTCGCCTGATATGGTGGGCTTATTCGAAAGCGTGTTTCAGCAACTCGATAATGACGCGGAAGTAAAAGCAATTGTCCTCATCAGCAAAAAGAAAGACTTCATCGCGGGCGCTGACATCGAGATGTTCCAGCGCGTAAAAAAGCCGGGCGACTTCGAACCGATTACGCGCAAAGGACACGAAGGATTGAACCGCATTGAACATTCCAAAAAGCCTGTAGTGGCTGCCATTCACGGCAGTTGCCTCGGGGCGGGATTGGAAATCGCGCTGGCATGTCATGCGCGCATCGCAACGGACGACAGAAAGACTACATTGGCATTGCCTGAAGTAAAACTCGGCTTATTGCCCGGTGGCGGTGGCACGCAGCGTCTGCCGCGATTGATCGGCATTCAGAAAGCATTGGACATGATGCTGACAGGAAAAAATATTTACGCCTACCCTGCGAAGAAAATGGGATTGGTGGACAAACTCATTCACCGCGATGGCTTGCATGAAGCGGCAAAAAAGTTCGCGCTTGAACTCACAAAAAAACCCTTGCAGCGCAAAGACAATCGTCCGTTTGTGCAAAAAGTGATTGAAGGTCCGCTGAAAGGAATTGTGTTCAAAAAAGCCAAAGAGATGGTGACGCGAATGACTTCGGGCAACTATCCCGCGCCTTACAAGATTATTGAATGTGTTCAAATCGGGTTGAGCCAGGGATTGAAAGCCGGGTATGATGCTGAAGCGAAAAAATTTGAGGAATTGGTGTTGAGCAATGAAAGTCGTCAGTTAATCAACGTGTTCTTTGCGATGACGGAAAAAAAGAAAAACCCGATGAAGGATAAAGCGCGTGAAGTGAAACGTCTCGGGATGTTGGGAGCGGGCTTCATGGGCGCGGGTATAGCGGAAGTGAGCGTTACGCAAGGCATTGACGTTACGCTGAAGGACATCAAGCAGGAAACACTTTCATCCGCCAAGCAGACGATTTATAAAAATCTTAACAGCAAGGTAAAAAAGAAAGCGCTCACGAAAATCGAATTGGAAGAAACGATGGCGAAAGTGAGCGGACAGTTGGAGTATCAGAATTTCGACAAGCTCGACATCGTGGTGGAAGCGGTGTTTGAAGACATTAACATCAAACACAAAGTGGTGGCGGAAGTAGAAGCCGTCACGAACGATAATTGCATTTTCGCCACGAACACTTCTGCGTTGCCGATTAAATCCATTGCGGACATAGCAAAGCGACCGGAGTTGGTGATTGGGATGCACTATTTCTCACCAGTACCGAAAATGCCGTTGCTGGAAATCATCACTTATGATAAAACCGCTGATTGGGTAACCGCCACCTGCTACGAACTCGGTGTGCGGCAAGGTAAAACGGTGATTGTGGTGAAAGACGGTCCCGGGTTTTACACTTCGCGCATTCTCGGTCCGTTCATGAATGAAGCGTTGTTGATGCTCGAAGAAGGAGGCGACATTTTGCAAATAGATAAGGAAGTGAGAAAATTCGGCTATCCGGTGGGTCCGGTGACGTTGTTTGATGAAGTGGGC
>JBGTCY010000079.1:0-15481 GCA_041748615.1 Chitinophagales bacterium | reverse complement strand
GCATTGTCTTTCAGGACATCATCGTATGTTGCCTGAAGCTCAAAGTAACCGACTTTTCCTGCTCATTCTTTTGCTTAGAAGCAAAAGCAAAACATTCATTCCACCAAATCTTTTGCTTTAAGGCGAAAGCAAAACATTGTGTCCGCTAAACATTTTGCTTTGAGGCGAAAGCAAAACATTGATTCCGCTAAACATTTTGCTTTGAGGCGAAAGCAAAATATTCATTCCACCACATTTTTTGCTTTGAGGTGAAAGCAAAACATTGATTCCGCCAAATCTTTTGCTTTGAGGCGAAAGCAAAACATTGAGTCCGCTAAATCTTTTGCTTTGAGTTGGAAGCAAAACATTGAGTCCGCTAAATTTTTTGCTTTGAGGCGAAAGCTGAACAATTGTCTCTCGGATTAATTTGTTTTAAGGGACAAGCAGAGTCTGTTCAGAGTCTGTTCAGCAAACTGTGTTATAGGCATCAACCATAACAGTTATTTACCGGAAAAGCATCAATAAAGCGAACTTGTCCGCTGCGATGGCTTCTCTTACTTTCAATAAATAACACATCAATATTTTGCGGATTCCGTACTGGTTGGTATTTTCACAGTTTGAAAATTTATCCAATGGTCTAACAACCGTAAAAACAAACAAAACATGGGACTGACTGACATAAAGAAAGAACTTAAAGAACTCGACAGGGACAAACTGATTGACCTTGTTGCTGACTTGTATAAAAAGAATAAATCTGTAAAAGAATATTTCGACTTTTTTGTAAACCCTGACGAAAAAAAACTTTTCAATAAATATCGTGACAAAGTTTATGAAGCATTTTATCCAAAACGGGGCGACAACTTCAAACTCAAAGACGGCAAACAAGCAATCAGCGACTTCAAAAAACTTGAACCATCTGCGGACTTACTTGCTGACCTGATGCTGTTTTACGTTGAGACAGGTGTAGATTTCACCAACGATTATGGCGACATTAACGAAGGCTTTTATTCAAGTTTGGAATCAACTTATGTTGCAGCATTGACGCTCATGAAAAAACACAATCTGCTTGACAAGTTTAAAGAGCGTGCAGGTAAAGTAGTTAATGACACAAGTGGCATTGGTTGGGGTTTTCACGATAGCTTAGGTGAAACATATTCTGACTTTTACGGTGACTATTCGGTCAACACAGACACAGCAAGTGAATAGCTTTAGGAAGGAAAAATTATAAAACTTCGTTTGGGAATGATGCCAGGAAAGATGGACTATCAACGAGCATTAAAACTGAAGGGCAGTTCTAAAAATTGCTCTTTTTGAATTGCCTCAACCCTTCCTTCACCAAGGGGTTAATGATAATTTTCAGAACTACCCATCAGATGAAAACAACCCTGCTACAATTATTCAATTATAAATTTGCCATGTCCCACAATTCCATACTTATTTTGCAATTGAAATAAATACATTCCGGATTTGAGGTCATTCCTTTCTATTTGAACTTGATTAGTGGAAAAGAATTCCCTTTTCTTAACCAGTCGCCCGGCAGAAGTAAAAATTGATAAAACATAATAGTTGCTTTCATTGGGTTCAAATTCAATAATTGCACTGTTGGAAAAAGGGTTAGGAAAAATTTTCATTGGTTTGTTAATCATTGAATTCACCCCGCCCGTTGAGTGATTAATAAGTTCGGTAAGGTGTCTTTTAAAAACAGAACTACCGTTTGTTCCTGCATATAAAACACTGTCAACAATGATTAGTTTGGATATTTCAGCAAAATTTGGCAATCCCGTTGAAACGGATGCCCAGGTTTTTCCAGTATCTGATGACAGATAGACTCCTTTGTCAGTTCCTGCGAATAAAGTTGTTCCTGTTACGGCTAATGAATAAACATCTGAATTTAATGGTAAGCCGACATTTGCATTTATCCAATAAGCACCAGTATCAGCAGAGAGGAAAATACCTCGATAACGGCTGCCGGCAATAATAATATTGTCAATTCTTGACAATGCAGTAATGTATGTATAAGGAGGTAATCCATGATTCGTTGCCATCCAGCTTAATCCATTATTATGAGATATATGCACACCGGAAATAGTACCGGATAGAATTATTGAATCATCAATTCCTAATAGAGCGGTGGATGAATTAGAAAATCCCACATAGGAAGAAAGCCAGTTATATCCATTATCATCTGAATAGTATATTTCAGGTCCTGCTCCGGCAAATATTCTTCCGGCATTGGCTGTCATTACATCAACTGGAATCCATGATATTCCTGTTCCTCTATGGTTCCACGAAATACCCTCATTAACTGAAACGAAAAGTCCATTACCTGTTCCTGCAAAAATTTCAACACCATAAGGGAATAGGGAAAATGCCTGTACTGCTGAAGGGATACCTGAATTGGATACAATCCAACTATCTCCCTCGTCATTGGTTGATATGATGCCCAAAGGTGTACCAGCTAAAATTTTTGAACCCATCGCGCAAAATGAATAAATGGTTGTGTTGTATAATCCATCATTAAAAGGTCCATTCCAACTGAGTGCGTTGTTAGATGATTGATATATTCCGGATTGTGTGCCCAGTAAAATCTCTGAGCCATTTACAGCCAAAGTATAGGGGGTCTCATTACCCGGAAGTCCTAAAACCCTGAGAGACCATGAATTATTATATGTAGTTGTGGTAGCGTACCTAATGCCATTTAGCCCAGCGGCAAAAATATCTGAATTATTTACGAGGATGTCAAAAACACCATCACCGCTTAATCCCGTGGGCAACCAGTCTGCTCCGTCATTGTGGGAGACAAATATTCCATTCCAAGATGTTCCAACGAAAATATCTGAACCGCTTACCTCAAAAGAAAGAATCGCTTGAGTAGGCAGTCCATTGTTTGCAGCAGACCAAATGGTATCGGTCAATGAAGCAACAAAAATTCCATTATTTAGGGAACCTGCAAAGATTAGGTTCCCTTTAATTGCTAAACATTGTATTTGTGCATTTCCCAGACCTGAATCAGCCACATTCCAAAAAAGCCCTCCATCATCAGAAAAATAAATGCCACTTGGATAATAAGTTCCTGCAAAAATTCTTGTACCACTGAATACTATGGAAGTAACATAGGAAGAATCCAAACCGCAAAACGTCCAAAGAGAACCGTTGTCATTGGATTTAAAAATACCATCGTCTGTACCGATAAATAAATAAGAGCCGATTTTAGTAATGCAATTCACTGAATTATTAGTTAAACCATTATTAATCGCAGTCCATGAAGTACCAGAATCGTTTGAAAGGAACATACCACCGTTTGTACCCAAAAAAATATTTGTACCATCAACGTATAACACTGATGCAAATCCTCCCGTAGGTCCAGTTTGTTTCCACTCTCCAAACACAAGGGTGCTTATTAATAGCAGAATGATGAACAGGGTTTTAGATGGAGTAATTATTAGATTTTTCATTTCCTTCAATTTAAGTGATGAGCTAAAAGCATTTCACACAACATATTTCTATCTCCCAAAATGATACGTCACTGACAAATCTGTAAAGGGTGCTTCTGCATATCCGTAAAAACTCTTTATTCGAATATTCTTATTCGTAGTATTATCATATTTAAATGGGAAATATCCAAACATATCGAATATAATAGAACCGTTGAGAGACCACCTCTTTGTTAAATTGATATTCAATCCAAAAATAGGCGTGAACCCAAGTACAAAAGATAAAACTTGTTCTGTATTATAAAATTTTGGAAAGGGGGAATGGTCAAAAATTGAAGAACTCCACCAAGTCCCCGTTGTATCAAGCGGAAGCGTTGTTTCATATTCATAATTATTATAGTACCTGATCCATTTCTCTATTCCCGTAATTACATCCATACCTAATACAAATTTTAATCTTCGTTTACCAAATCTGTGTTCATAACCTGCTCGAACGGTGTGCCACGAACTTCTTTCACTCTTGTCCACTGTCTGTGTAATAAGTATGATGCTATCCAACCTGTTAGGCGCTATAAGACTGTATCCAAGATACTCAATGCGTTCATTTCTGTTGGGATAGAAGCTAAATATGGACCTGTAACTTGCTCGAAATGCGTTTTGCTTATCAAAAAATAGTCTGTAAGTAATACCAACACTTTCTCCGCCACCAATGTCTCTGCCCAATAAACTCGAAATAGGCGGACTGACATCAAGCGAAATTTCATTTTTAAAGGACAAAGAATCCCACGGAGAAACGCGAGATGTACTCTTGCTCTGTGCAAACAGTCCGGTAGTGATGCTGCTAATCAAAATAATGGTGATTATATGTTTCATGGTATGATATTTTTAGGGAGCAACTGACGCAGTTTAAAATGTTACTTAATGGTGAATTTATGAAAAGTCAATTACCTACTTTATTCTCCCATTATTGAATTTTTTAGTAAGGTATTTGTCTTTCTGAATATGACAATAACACAATTTAGAAAAAATTTAATTACTTCTATATGTTTTTTATATGAAATTTCGGAGTGACCAGAATACAACAGTTTACATTGCCTGATGAACGCAATAGCAGACTTTCACTCCAATCAGTCACATCAGTGCTTCAGCGAGTACCGTGGATTGTTGACTCTCAACTTTAAACATCAGACCTTAAACTTTAAACTCCCCTTCCTCCCCCGAAGGTAAGACACCACAATCGCGGGACGCTGCGAGTCAAAGCAAGGCAGATACGAACGGAGCAAGCGCCAATTGTCTTCATCAATCCTCCACTTCAACTTTCGATGATTCAACGGAGTGCACCCAGCCGAAATCATCGGCTTTTTTTAGGTGTTTGATGTCCTGCAATTCCTGTTTGATTGAAACGGAGATTTGTCGGGTTGAAACCGGGGGAAGGTGCATCTTTTTCCCGTTGTATCCGATTTCGGCTATCGGTGAAACGGTGGCAGCGGTGCCCGTTCCGAAAGCGTCAAGCAACAACTGATTGTCAAACGCCTGCACGATTTCATCCACGCTCACACGCCTCTCTTCCACCTCGATTCCCCTGCGTTTGAGCAGGCGGATAACGCTGTCGCGCGTGATGCCGTCAAGGATAGTGCCTTCATCCAGCGTTGGCGTCACCACTTTTTCGCCAATCTGAAAAAACACGTTCATGGTTCCGATTTCCTGGATATACTTTTTTTCAATACCGTCTAACCAAAGCAATTGGTCATAACTGTTGGCGCGGGCTTGCTTCACGGGAAAGAGCGTTGCGCCATAGTTGCCTGCCGCCTTTGCCGTTCCCACGCCACCGGGAAACGCCCGCACATAGCGGTCGTCAATCAACACTTTCACCGGGTGTTCGTAATACGCGCCCACCGGGCAGGTGAAAATCATGAATGTAAAATTATCCGAAGGTTTAATGCCGACATATTCATCCGTGGCGAACATGAAGGGGCGGATATATAAGGAACCGCCATCCACTTTCGGAATCCATTGGCGGTCAAGCGACACCAACTCGTTCAGCGCGCTGAAAAATAATTCTTCGGGCAATTCCGGCATCGCCATGCGCCTTGCCGATTGATTCATCCTCGCCAGGTTTTTGTCCGGTCTGAAAATCAGGGCTTCACCGTTTTTCCCGGCATAGGCTTTCATGCCTTCAAAAATGGATTGCCCGTAGTGCAGCGAGCTGGTGGCGGGATGAAAAAGAAATTTCCCGAAAGGCACAATTCTGCAATTTTCCCACTCCCCCATCCTGAAATCCGCAATGAACATGTGGTCGGAAAAAATTTTCCCGAAAGGAATACTGTTAAAATTCACCTCGGAGACACGGGTTCTCCTCGTTTTTCCGATATTGATTTCAAAGGACATGGAAACGGTTTTTAAAAGGATCAATCAATCTCCGCGATACGTCATTACCTTTGTGGTAGCCTTAAAGATAAACACCTAAACTTACAAAGCAAAACAGATTGTATTTTTATTAACTACAATTAATATTAATCATTAATGATTAAACTTCCTGAAGAAGCGCTCGTGCAGCTTTTCAAAAACGAAAAAATCTATGTTGTACCGGAGCTTGATGCGTCCGCATTTTTACCTGTCACTCAAAAAAAATATCAACTGCTGATACTTTGCAACGGTGAAAAAGAATTGCCGGCTGAAGAGCAGACGCAATTAAATAAAATCATCAACGCGCTGAAACTGAAAGAACAGGATATTCTGAAAATCAATCTCCCCGCGTCACCGCCTTTTCACGGCATCGCGCAAAAAATTGATTTTGAAAATTTGCTGGTGTTCGGTTTCACGCAGTGCGAATTAGCCTTGAATGTAACTTCTCCGGTGTTTCATCTTTTCACTTTTTCAGGCAAAAAAATCATTTTCAGCGAATCGCTCGGCACGCTCATCGAAAATGCTGATGCAAGAAAAATGCTGTGGAAACAGCTTCAGTTGATGTTTGGATTATCCTGAAATCAATTTCACACGCCCCGATGTACACCGGCAAACTCATTTTCGCGACCAACAATTTAAACAAGCTGGAAGAAGCGAAACACATTCTTCCGCCAACAATAGATTTGGCAACCCTGCAGGAAATCGGATGCCATGAAGAACTGCCCGAAACCCATGAAACATTGGAGGAAAACGCGTTGGAAAAAGCGGCTTCTGTCACGGGTCACTACCACGTAAATTGCTTTTCGGAAGACGCGGGACTTGAAGTGACGGCATTGAACAATGAGCCGGGTGTTTATTCTGCACGCTATGCCGGTCTGCAAAAAAATCACGAGGACAACATCCGCCTGTTGTTAAAAAATCTCGAAGGCAAAACCGACAGAAGCGCCAGATTCAGAGCGGTCATCGCGTTGTGCATCAATGGGGAAAGCCACCTGTTTCAAGGTGTTGTTCACGGAACCATTTTGCATGAAAAAAAAGGCAGCGGAGGTTTCGGGTACGACCCTGTTTTTCAGCCGGATGGTTACACCCGCTCCTTCGCTGAAATGACATTGGAAGAAAAAAGCATCATCAGCCACCGGAAGATGGCGCTGGTTCAAATGGCGGAGTGGTTGGGGAGTCAGAGATAAAAGTGTTTAGGCAGACTGCTTTTATACCGAGAGTAGTCGAATTTCCGAAGAAATGAGACGGACTCTCGGTTAATACCGAATGTTTTACCTTTTTATTATTCGAAAACCTGAGTTGTTTCGGTATAGCAGGAAAGATTGAAATATAAAATCATCCCCTCACTCCCCTTTCATCACATCCTGAATAAACTCCACCAACGCGTCACGCCCGATTTTTTTTTCTGCCGAAGTGATAAAAATTTGTGGCAGGGGATCCCAGCTTTTCAGCATCTCTTTTTTGAAGTCTTCAATATTTTTTTTGAAACGGGTGGAAGGATATTTATCCGCTTTCGTAAAAACCAGGACGAAGGGAATGCCGAGCTGACCCAGCTTGTTGGTAAATTCCAAATCTGCCTCCTGCGGGGGAACGCGGGCGTCAATCAGCAGGAACAAACACTTCAGCGATTCGCTTTGCGCGATGTAATCCGTTATCATTTTCTGAAATCCTGAACGGATCGTCTTGGGAACTTTCGCATAGCCGTACCCCGGCAAATCCACTAGGTGCCAGGCTTCGTCAATCATAAAATAATTAATCAACTGGGTTTTCCCCGGTGTCTGTGAAATCCGCGCCAACCCCCTCACATTTGCTAAGTAGTTAAGGAGCGATGATTTTCCGACATTCGACCTGCCGGCAAAAGCGAACTCCGGAACTCCTTCCTGCGGACACTGCTTCACTTCCGGGAAACTGCCGATAAAACGATGGCTTTTGAAAAACATATTAACTTCGGTGCTGTTTAAATTCAATCAATCCCGCAAGATAGCGGAAGTAACAGAATCAACAGGATAATTATCTACCGAGAGTAGCCGAATTTCGAAAGAAATGAGACGTACTCTCGGTTGATGCCGGAAGATTTGCTGTTAGATTATTCGAAAACCTGACTACCTTCGGCATATTTTTCACAAGTAAGTATTCAACTTTTTTTTTAAACAACAGCATTCACTCTTTGGACACCCCTCAAGTTACTCCCTATAACAAGCCTGTCGGAAAAAAAAAGCAGGTAGAGGAGATGTTTGACAACATCGCGCCCCGCTATGATTTCCTCAATCACCTGCTCTCAGTCAACATTGACAAAATCTGGCGCAAAAAAGCCATGAACCTCCTGAAAGAAAAGAAGCCGCAATCCATTCTTGATGTGGCAACCGGCACAGCGGATTTCGCCATTCAACTGCGCAAGCTTCAGCCCAAAGAAATCATTGGCGTGGACATTTCGGAAAAAATGCTGGAGGTGGGCAGAGTGAAGCTGAAAAACAAAAACCTCACGCAACTCATTACCCTGCAACGGGGAGATTCCGAACAACTGCCCTTCCCGGACAATAGATTTGACGCTATCACCGTTGCTTTCGGTGTCAGAAATTTTGAAAATCTGCAGGCAGGCATCCGGGAGATGTGGCGCGTGCTGAAGCCGGAGGGAAAGTTGGTGGTGCTGGAATTTTCAAAACCCCGTGTTTTTCCTGTGAAGCAGATGTTCTATTTTTACTTCCACTATGTGTTGCCGGTGATAGGCAGGATTTTTTCAAAAGACCAAAGAGCCTACACCTATCTGCCGGAGTCGGTGGAGCGGTTTCCCGAAGGAGCCGCTTTCACCCGTTTATTAGAGGAAGCAGGATTTAAAAATGTTCAATGCAAAAACCTTACATTCGGTATATCATCCGTTTATTCCGGGGAAAAACCCTGATACCGGCTATATTTTTTTTGCTGCCGCTTGCTTCGCAAGCACAATTGAACTATTTGGAATACGTCAACAAAAAACTGTATTTCGGTATCACGCTTGGCTTCAATACTTCCAACTTCAAGTTTTCACATTCAGAAGATTTTATTTACGATGACACCGTGCTGGTGGTCAGTTCATCCCGGGGACCGGGTTTTAATCTCGGCATTGTTTCCAACTACCGGCTGGGCACTTATTTTGATTTGCGTTTTATTCCCACGCTTTCGTTTGCCGAAAAAGAATTGAAGTACAACCTTGCCAACGACTCGATTGCCCGCAGGCTGATTGAATCCATCGCCATTGAGTTTCCCTGGCAGGTGCGCTTCAAATCGCAGCCGATTAAAGACATCCGCCTTTATGTGCTGGTAGGCATGAAATACAGCATTGACCTTGCCTCCAACGCCAAAGCGAGGCGCGCGGAAGACCAGGTGAAAGTCGGCAGGCATGATTTGTCTTACGAACTGGGTTTGGGCATCCAATTCTTCTTCCCGCTGTTTATTTTCTCCCCTGAAGTGAAAATCGCCAATGGCTTCGTGAATGTCCATTCGCGCAATGAATTCCTCAACTATTCCCGCGTACTCGACAAACTCTTCTCGCGCGGGATTATTTTTTCGATACATTTTGAGGGGTAAATTCTAAAATCATTTTTTCTTACAACCTCGGACAAAACAGCATCATCGCAGGAGCGCCAAGCGTGCGTCCCACATACATCAGCGAGATTTCGATGCTGCCCGGTCGATTGCCGGTTTGTGACAGGTCGGAGGTGATGACGTCATAGCTCAATCCTATTCTAAAGTTTTTTATATCAAAACCCGTGTAGGCTATAGGTCCGTCTGCGATGCGGTAGTAACCGCCCAGCATCCATACATAGCCTTTCGAAAATTCAAAAGCGAACGAAACACCGGGATTGATTTCCACCGCTTTCAACTGTTGCATGAAAATTACGGAAGGCAGCAGCCGCCATTTTTCAGCAAGGAAAACGGACGCGCCACCATGTGCCACGAAACGTCTGTTGACATTGAATGCCGCGTCCGGTAAAAAGTTTTGCTGCGGCTCAGTGATGTGGAAGATGGAGCCACCAGCGAAAATATCCGACTTTCCCACTCTTGAGTTCCAGAAAATACCGATGTTAAAATCAAAAAGTAATTTCGAACCGGTCGTGAAGTTTTCTCCGGTGGGCAGGTTGGCATTAAATACGGTGCCGTCATACTGGTTGAGAAAACGCAGTTGTTCGGCATCAGTTTTTTTCTGATACATGCCCAACTGTGTTCCGAGCGTGAGCGCGTGTTTGCCGGACTTACCCAAAGATTTGTGATAGGCAGCAGATGCCATCACATTCACGGTATTAATTGCGCCCTCACCTGCGCGGTCCTGATAGAGAAAAACGCCAAAGCCCAGCACATCGTTTTTGATTTGTTTGGCGCCATCGGCAAAAGCCGCATACGTAACAAAGGGAGTTCCCGTGGCGGAAGTCTGAAACCATTGATTGCGATAAATCGCACCGATGCGGTAGTTGCCGTCCATCCTACCGGTGAGGGCGGGATTGAGTGTGAGCGGTGAGTTATAAAACTGTGAAAAATGTATATCCTGCGCAAAGAGCGCATACGTTCCGCCAATTAGCATCAGCATCAGTCCTAACTTTTTGATGAAGCTGAAGCATGACTCGGGGCGCATTGAACGATGATGTGTTTCAATTTTTTTTATCATGAAAAAATTATGTTCAATCCACATGTAACTAATTATTTAGTACTGCTCATTTGTATTTCCCCCGTCTCTTGTCCCTTCTCCCCTTGTTCTTCGCTTCTCGTCCCCCGACACTCGTCCCTCATCGTATCAACTTCACCTGTCCATTTTCTTTAATCAGTGAGCCATCCTGTTTTTTAATCACCGCATAGTATAAATAAATTTCAGTCGGCTGTGGCTCGCCTTTGTATGTTCCGTCCCACGGGGAGTCAGGGTCGTCATGCACTAATTGTCCCCAGCGGTTGAAGATTTTAAATTCTTCCACGGTCACTCCATCGGTAATCACATAAAACAGGTCATTCATCTGGTCGCCATTTGGAGAAAAAGCACTGGGAATGGCGTATTCACCTTTGGCGTCCACTGTGATTGTTAATGTGGCAACAGCGGTACATCCGGCTTCGTCAGTTGCCGTTACCGAGTATGTTGTGGTTTCCAATGGTGCCGCGACCGGCTGCGCAGAATTGGCGTCATCAAGACTTTCGGTAGGCGACCATTGAAAAAAGAATCCGCCCTCTGCACTCAATTGAACACTCCCGCCTTCAATCACTGAAGTATCCGGACTCACGATTACATTTACTTCATGTACCGTTACCTGCACGGCATCGCTGACCGAACAGCCGTTTTCATCTGTAATGATGACCGTATAAATAGTAGTTTGCAAGGGTGAGGCTTCCGGATTTTGAATATTCGCATTATTTAATGTTGCATCCGAACTCCACGCATACGTTTCACCGCCAACTGCATTTAAAGTCACCTCTTCGCCAAAGCATATCACGACATCTTCTCCAGCGCTTCCTTCGAGCAACGGATGAACAGTGATGAAAACCGAAGCCGTATCCACGCAATCTCCATTCGATACGGTAACGACATACAGAATGCTTTCGGAGGGTGTTGCGACAGGGTCTGGTATTTGAGCATTGTTCAATCCGGTTGCGGGAAGCCACGAAAAGGCAGCACCACCACCGGCATTCAACTGCACGGATGCACCTGCACATACAGTTTCTGTGGCGCTCGTCAGTATGATTTCAGGATAAGCATTTACAAAAACGGTGACTGAATCAACCGCGATGCACTGACCCTCTGTGACCTCAAGAACGAATGTAGTGGTTACATTAGGAAAAGCGGATGGATTGGGAATCGTATTGTCGGATAAAAAAATAGCAGGCGACCAACTCAATGTACCACTGCCACTGCCGCTCAGGATAGCGGTATCGCCTTCGCAAACAGACACATTATTGCCCGCATTTGCTGAGGGTAGCGGGATGACGGTAATTAATACCGAGTCGCTGTTCGTACACGCTCCATTCTGAATTGTAACGGTGTAAGTAGTAGTTGTCAGCGGTGTCGCCAGCGGGTTGAAAATATCCGGATTATTTAAACCCGTAGCAGGCGACCAACTGAAAATCCCCGTTCCGGTTGCGTTAAGTTGCACCGGCTCGCCCGCGCAAACCGTTGCATCTGCACCCGCATTTACAAATGGAATGGTGTCTACAAAAACGGTAATCGTATCCCGCCCGATACAGGAGCCATCCTCTACCGTCACAATATATTCAGTGGTTTGCGCAGGGGACGCCACTGGGTTTGGAATATTCGGGTTGTCCAGACCAAGCGATGGAGTCCATGAATAACCAACGCCACCGGACGCATTCAACTGTGAGCTTTCACCAATGCAGATTTGTTTGTCAGCGCCCACATTCGGAGAAATGGTGGAGCCGACATTCACGGTGACGGTTTGTGTGGCGGCACACCCGTCATTGTTGGTCACGGTAACGGTGTAAGCAGTTGAATTCAATGTCGATGACACGGGGTTGAAAACAGAAGTGTCATTTAATCCCACAGCAGGCGACCAGGCGAAAACAAAACCGCTGCCTGTTGTCGCGGAAGCATTGAGTTGCACACTGCCGCCAGCGCAAACGGATGGGTTAGACGGGGTAATCGTTACCTGTGGTGCAGGCTGAATGGTGATGCTTTGTTGTACGGTGTCTATACATCCGCCATTTGTGATGGAAATCAATTGAATTGTTTGAGTTCCGGTATTCGAAAATATTTTCACCGGATTTTGCTGTGTTGAAGTTGTTCCGTCACCGAAATCCCAGTTCCATTGGCTGAATGTGCCGTTAGTCGTAGTGGACTGGTCGGTGAATGTGACAGGTTGACCGGTACATACGGGCTGAGTTACCGCAAACTGCGCGTTGACATTCGCGGGTGCCACTTCAATGATTTGCGCGGTGCTGTCGGAGCAGCCCGCGCCATTGTCCACCCTGAGCGATACCGAATAAGTACCGCTCGAAGCGTACGCATGTAGCGGGTTACGGTCGGTCGAAGTGTTGCCATCGCCAAATTCCCAGAAGTAATTTACAGCCGCTCCGAGACTTTGAAAACTCACGGTATTATCAATACAATTTTGATACGCCACAGCGGAAACCACGATATTGCAACTGAAAACATTGAATTGAAAATCGAGGCTCGATGTGTTGATGAGCGCTCCGTTTCTGTATTCCGAAATGCAAACTCCGAGCAGGTACTGACCTATCGTAGTCGGCACTCCCGTCAGCACTCCTGTTTGAGGGTTGATAGTGAAAGCGGGTTGAGACAAAATCGGATAAGTACCGGAGAACGGAGGTACATACACCACATCGAAATATGGCGGGGGAGCGCTCGTATCGGGCGCGGCAGTCTGCGGTGAAGCGCCTTGCAGCGGAGTGCACAGTTCATAGACCAATGAGTCGCCATCGGCATCAGTTGCGGAAAGGCTGAATGTAAACGGTACGTTCACACAAATGCGTGTAGGAGGAAACGAGCTGAACACAGGACTGCGGTTACAAACTGCTACATTGTTTTCCGGAATGTGCGCTGAAATAGTCATGCCCTGCGTGGTCGGATTGGACAGGCTGATGATACTGCCGTTTCTGCAACACAACTGGTGCACAACAAGATAACCTCCGGGAATTGGCGGCAGGTTCAATGAGGGGAATGAATAAGTGCCGCGATTCACGCACACGTTAGGTGCGGTGGAACCAGGGCAGACGTTGAGCGGGTTGTTGGGAATATTAGCTGTGAATAGTGAATTGTGTCGTAAAACCGCAATCACATTCGAAGCGGTGTCATAGACCGTGATGTGTACAAAAGGCGGAAATTGCGCGGGTTGAAAACAGTCGCGGTAAAGTTGTAGGGTGAATGAATAATTATTATTCCCCGAACAGGAATAACTGAGTGTGCCCCCGACAATATGTGTGGCATGGGAGTTAAAAAAAAGAGCAGCAATAAAAATCGTCAGCAATATCCGCCTCATGCTTCAGGGATGATTGAATTAAAAAACAAGCTGTCAAATTTATTTCCTGCGGGTTGTTACTTCAAGGAAAATATCAGCGGTTTTGTACGGATTCTAAATGAGAAATATGGAACGCTGATTTTTATGATTTTTTATGATGAGTTATTATTAACCAATCCGTGTCAATCATCATCAAACAGTATTCTATTGGATTCATCTCACCGCCTTCGTCTCAAACAACACACTGTAGGGCGCTTGATGAATATGGCTTTCACACCAGCACACGAAGTCGAAAAAATTCATCGCTAATTTTTCCTTCGGGTCTTTCTGAATTTTTTGGATTTCATCTTTCAGCCCGACAAAAGCTTCTCTCAGCGTATTTTCATTAAACTCCTTTCTGTTAAACTGTTTGAAAAAGCGAATCAGGCAGGCTTCATATTCAAACTGATGACGCCTTTGCAGTAAGTATCTGCGCGTTGATTTGGTCATGTAATCAAACAGGAAATAGTTGCCCAATTCAAATTGCACGAGCATTTTAAAAATACGCGCCTGAATGTAATATTGGTCGCCCGTAGTTGCTTCAGTGTCGTTCATCATGATGTCGGTCCAGTAATCGGATTTGGCGAGGTCGTCATTGGCGAAATAGATGTAGGCGATATTATATGTCATCACCAATTTCAGAAACCGGTTCATCTTGCCTTCATAACGCTGAAAGCCTTCCTCCACCTGCTCGATTTTTTCCAATGCTTTCTTCCACTGTCCGGTGTTGGCGTAAATCGCCAGTTCGATAGCGTTGGCATAGCTGAACACGCGCACCCTGATATTTTCCGGAGCGTTGTTGCGCGGATAATAACGTGCAGGCGCTTCTCGGATTTTTTCGATGAACCGGAATGCTTCCGCGTCAAACTGGCGCAGATTAAAAATCGCCACCAGCACATTATACACGGCTCCGAGATAAAGCTGAGTATTCGCTCCTATCATTTCAGGTTTGCTTTCAAACAACTCCACAATCGCCTTCCGGTATTTCAACACGTTTTTCCAATCGCCTTTTTGGCTGAAATAATTGGCTTTCGCGGAAAGCAGCGAAGCTTTGGATTGAAAACTTTTCGCTCTGTCAGGTTTTTGCATCAGCGGCTGTACAAGAATGCCGCTGAGGAACTCACGACTTTCCGGATTTCCTGCAATTCCCTTTTTTGTAGCCATCCAATAGACGCTCGCGTTCCAATGCCAGGCTTTTTCCTCTTCTTCTATCCTTTCAATGATGATGCGGTTTTCGGAAATAATTTTCTGTAAATCATCGAGGTTATTATCGGCAAAACTGTTGATTTCGAGCAGGCGTTTCATCCAGATGTTGAGTTCGAGTTGCGCTAAATATTTTTCATACCGCACCGCCAGTTCCTGCCCTTTTCGAATCATTACACCCGCATGTGAAAAAAGACTTTTGTTGTATAAAATTTCAACTTGCCGCAACAACCGCTTAAGCTGGTCATCAATCGTGTTGTCGGCATGATATTGCTCTAAGGATTTCATGATTTGCTCATAAAGATACATCTTGATGTTCCTCGATTGAGCGGGGTTAATCCCGGCAATTTTCACTGCTTTCTCAAAGTCAAACTGCGCCTGCTGCGCCAACGCGTCAAACAGCAAAACCGACTGATTGCCTTCTCCTTTCACATGAAATCCGGAATAACGTTTGAAATAGATTTTTTCCGACTT
>JBGTCY010000078.1:0-14850 GCA_041748615.1 Chitinophagales bacterium | reverse complement strand
AACGGAATTAGTAACAAGCGGACTTTTTTCCATCTCCCGCAATCCGATTTTTCTGGGAATGATTTTGAGTGTAGCCGGACTTTTTTTAGTTACGCCCAATGCTTTGACGTTAATATTTTTGATTTTAGGGTACGTTCTCATTCAAATCCAAATCAGACTTGAAGAAGAATTTTTAGCCAAAGAACACGAACAATCTTACATTAATTACAAACAAAAAGTAAGACGACTAATTTGATGCAGACATAGACATACAAGTAAATATTTATAAACCAATCATAAACATTAAAACTATGAAAACAAAAATCTCAACAGCAGCGCTATTACTCACAGCAGTAATGTTCTTCGCTTCCTGCGGAAGCAGCAATTCAGAAAGTAAAAAAGATAACACGGCTACCGAGCAAACCGCCAACGCCAAATACCAGTGCCCCATGAAATGCGAAGGCGAAAAAACTTATGACAAACCAGGGCAATGTCCCGTGTGCAACATGGATTTGAAAAATGTAACGAATTGAAATATGTGAATCGTGTAACTTTTTCCCGGAATTGTGTAACGGTGTTAAACATGAAGACACCTTAGTTTGTAACTAAAATAATTCAACTCCAAATGAAAAGGATAACTATTCTCTCAATCCTCATTGCTAGTGCAATGAGTTTATTTACCGCTTGTAATTCAAAACAAACAGCTGACCAATGTACTATGGTACTTCGGGCGCAGCGGGTTTAAAATTCCCGGCAAACCGCAGGAATCACCTCTCGAAATATTGAAGAAGCGTTTCGCTAATGGGGAGATCACCAAAGAGGAGTTTGAGGAACAAAAAAAAGTGCTGGGTTATGGTAATTAAAACGAAATTCTGTCTCTCATGGTTAACGGTTTTGCTGGCACTGCTACACTTGCCGGCATTGGCACAAACCGATACCATTATCTATAGCCTGACCCTTAAGCAGGAAAAGGTAAACATAACCGGTAAGGAAGTAAAAGGAATGACCATAAACGGCAGCATACCGGGACCAACCCTAAGGTTTACCGAAGGTGAATATGCCGTGATTTATGTGGAAAATAAAATGGAGAAAGAAACATCTGTGCACTGGCATGGATTATTGCTTCCTAATTTTTTTGATGGCGTACCCTACCTCACTACTCCTCCCATAATGGCGGGAGAAACCTTTAAATATGAGTTTCCCATAAAACAAGCCGGTACTTACTGGTACCATTCCCATACCATGCTACAGGAACAGAGCGGTATGTATGGCTCGATAGTGATTGAACAAAAGGAAAAAACACTTCAGTATGATAAAGACCTGGTTTTGGTAATATCGGACTGGACTAATCAAAAGCCCATGAATGTGCTGCGAAACCTGAAGCGTGGCAACGAGTGGTATGGCATTAAAAAAGGCACATCCACTCCTCTCAGCAAAGTAATTCGTGGAAGAGCACTAGGCGCACAGTTCAAGTTTTGGCTCCAGCGTATGGAAGGTGCTGACATCGCTGATATTTATTATCCTGCATTTTTAATGAACGGTGAGCAAACTATTGCCTACCCTGAATTTCAACCTGGGGAGAAAGTCCGACTTAGAATCATCAATGCTTCCGCCTCTTCTCAATATTGGCTCACTTTCGGAGGAGAAGACCCCCTTTTGGTGGCAGCCGATGGTCCGCGGGTCGTTCCCGTAAAGCATAACAAAACGTTTATCGGCATTGCGGAAACTTATGACTTTATCGTAACCATTCCTTCTTCCGGTCAAATTGAGGTCAGGGCAAGTGTTCAGGATGGTTCGGGAAAAACTTCTGCCTTTTTGGGGAGTGGTGATACGCATGCTGCCCCGGATGTGCCAAGACCTGATAAAATCGGCATGATGAAACAAATGGCGAAAATGGACATGCGCATGGGCGCACCGGCCATGAAGTTTAATCTCCGTAAGGAAAATCCTGAAAAAATGATGAAAAAATGGGGTATGCAGATGGATGATGAGATGAATATGGAGGGTATGGATCACTCGAAAATGGAAGATGGAAATGAAAAAACGATGGACATGGAGCCGATGGACAAGAAAGGAAAAACAAAAGCAGGGAAAGAAATGACCGGAATGAACATGTTTGCAGAGTACAATTACGATTACTTAAAATCACTGGAAAAAACAGCTTATTCAAAGGACCAGCCGGTGAAGGAAGTCTTGCTTAACCTCACCGGCAATATGTGGCGCTACATCTGGAGCTTGAATGGGGTACCACTTTCTGAAACCGATCAGATAAAGATTGAACAAGGGCAGGTGGTGCGTATCACGCTCAATAACCTGACAATGATGCATCATCCCATGCACCTGCACGGCCACTTCTTCAGAGTGATCAATAAAAATGGGGACTACTCCCCACTGAAGCATACCGTCAATGTGCCACCCATGCAGAAGGTCGTAATTGAATTTGACGCCAATGAATATGGTGATTGGTTTTTTCATTGCCATGTTCTGTATCATATGATGGGAGGTATGGCTCGTGTATTCAGTTACGACACGCCCCGTGACCCCCGATTGAAAGAGCATCCGGTATCACGCCTGGTCCATGAAACCAATAAATTTTATACCTGGGGCAAGATGAATGTGGCTTCTCACATGACGAATATCAATCTTGTATCCTCAAATATCAGAAACCAGTTTAATCTGGTTGCAGAATATGGATGGAATAAAAATCTGGAGGGGGAATTTACCTATGAACGGTATTTATATGATTATTTCAGAATTTTCGGTGGCGTAAATATAGAAAACGAAAAAAAAGATAACCTTGATGAAATCTCTGTCACTGCCGTAGGTGGTATCCGGTTTTTTACGCCATTGATGTTCAATCTCGATGTCCGGATTGACAATAAATTGAGGCCGCAGATAGGCATCAGCCGGGAGATCATGATATTTCCCCGTACGTTGATTTTTGGGAATTTTGAATACCAAGCGGATTTTGGCTGGGTCAATGACCAAGGTGAACAAAATTCGGATTATAAAGATGAAATCACTTGGTCAGCTGGAGTAGAAGTTTTTCTCTCAAGAAATTTTTCCCTGATGGCCAGTTATGATAACCGCTTTTGGGTAGGGGGAGGTTTGTCTGTGAGATTTTAATATATGGGCGAATATAAAAAAAATAGCCTGACACTAACCGGTGCTGTGGCTTTAGGCACAGGGGTGATGATTGGTGCTGGTATTTTTGCCCTTTTAGGACAGGTAGCAGAGCTTTCAGGCGCTTTATTTCCCTTTGCCTTCCTGGCAGGAGCAGTGATTTCTGCGTTTAGTGCCTATGCATATATTAAAATGTCCAATGCCTACCCATCGGCAGGTGGCATAGCCATGTATTTAACAAAAGCCTACGGAAAAGGAACCATGACTGCTGTAGCATCGCTCCTTATGGCTTTTTCAATGGTGATCGGTGAAAGTTTGGTGGCACGGACTTTCGGCAGCTATACCCTCCAACTGTTTGATGTGGGTGACAAAAGTTTATGGGCACCTATCTTGGCTGTTCTGTTGTTGATTGTTGCTTTTTTAGTAAATATTTCAGGCAATAAGTTTATCGAGAAATCAATGCTGACTATGGCCATCCTCAAAATTGGGGGTATTACCATTTTTGCAATCGGTGGCTTGTGGGCAGCCGGGTTTTCCTTCGATGAGTTGCTGCCCTCGTCCATGCCCGATCACCCTGCAACCAGCCACATAGGAGCCTTGGCCCTTGCTATTCTGGCTTATAAAGGATTTACCACGATTACCAATAGCGGTGGCGAAATCGTCAACCCTCACAAGAATGTAGGACGGGCCATCATTATTTCACTTGCCATCTGCACCGTGGTGTATTTATTAGTGGCTTTCGCTGTTTCCGCCAATTTATCCATAGCGGAAATTGTGCAGGCAAAAGACTATTCCCTTGCCGAAGCTGCCAAGCCTGCTTTCGGAAAATACGGACTTTGGTTTACAGTAGGTATTGCCATTGTAGCAACCATCTCAGGCGTCATCGCCAGTATTTTTGCAGTTTCCCGAATGACGGCTATGTTGACCGACATGAAACTCATTCCACATAGCCATTTCGGTATGCCGGGGAAGGTGCAAAAGCATATGCTGGTTTATACCGTAATCGTTGCTATCATCCTGACGGTCTTTTTCGATCTAAGCAGGATAGCCTCATTGGGGGCCATTTTCTATTTAATAATGGATATTATAATACAGTGGGGGGTATTAAAAAACCTTCGTCAAGAGATAAAAGCAAACGCAGCCATCATCATTGCTGCAATCGTTCTTGACGTGGTGGTGTTGGGCGCCTTTCTATGGATAAAAGGGTCAAGCGATATATTGGTGATTATCGTTTCTTTTGTCCTAATCGCGCTCATTTTTGCAGGAGAAAGATGGTTTTTACGAGGAAAAGCTGAGTAGGTGTGAATTACGTAACTCTTTCCCGGAATTGTATAACAGTTCTCAGTGTAAGATGGTCACTTTTGTAGCCAAATAAATCAACAACAAATGAAAAAGTTAATTATTCTTTCAATGTTCATGGCTGGGGCGATAAGTTTATTTACTGCCTGTAATTCAAAACAAACGGTTGACCAATTTCTCATGGATGATACCCAGCGCAAGGATATTATAACTGCATTGGTTCATCATCCATCGTATAGAATGGAGATGATGCGCGAGATGATGAACAACGATAGTTGTAAACAAATGATGGGGCAAAACATGATGAAAGACCCCGGCATGATGAGTATGATGATGAGTGATTCTTCTATGATGCACAATATGATGAATGGAAATAAGAATATGCAAAACAGGATGATGGGTCAAATGATGGATATGGCTGAAAAAGATTCAGTGATGTGTGATGCTATGATGAGAATGATGAATGAAAAACCGCAAATAAAGAGTAGGATGATGAAAATGAATATGTCAAACACAAAAAGCAAATAAAGTGATGCACGATAATACATGGGACTGGGGTATGGGTTGGGGCATGTGGATAATTCCGATTGCCGTTATCCTTATAGTTGTCTTTGTTGTTTTAAGATTCAGACGCAAAAAATAAGTCACTTTGGAACAATTTGAACACTCGCAGCCTCCACAAGATGTTTTGAGATGTTAATTTGAATGATTTATTTAAAAGATGACTAAGGATTAAATTTTAAGCCATGAATCAAATCAATTTTAAAAAATTTGGATTAGCATTTGGAATAACGGGTGTTTTCCTATACATAGGTTGTGCATTAGTCATGCTCATTTTAGGGCAAGCCGGCACTATAAGTTTTTTCAACACTTTGCTTCATGGCTTTGATGTTTCTTCAATAATCAGAATGGACATTTCACTTGTTGAAGAATTATTCGGTCTGGTTCTAACATTTATTCTTGGTTGGCTGACCGGTGCATGTATTGCAGTCATTTACAACTTCTCAATAAATAAAAAATGAAACACACGTATCAGATAAAAGGCATGAGCTGCAATGGTTGCAAGACTCATGTGGAACAAGCGCTCAGCAAAGCTGAAGGTGTTAGCAGCGTTACCGTGGACTTACAAAAAGCAGAAGCTGTGATTGAAATGCAATCACACATTCCCGTTGAAAAGTTGCAGGAAATCTTAAAAAAAAGCGGAGGGAATTATAGCATTTCATTTCCCCTGAAAGGATATGAACAATCATGATAACAAGGTGCATTACGCAACTCATAGTGATTGCGCAGTAATAGCATGGATTCAGTTCAGTTTCTGTTGTTGCGACTGCACCAGTTTAAGAAATATAAAACGGTAGCATAGAATGGATAAAACTGCCTGGTTATCAATTTTACCTCCAATTATCACGATTGCAGTTGCTATCTGGTCTAAGAAAATTATACCCTCTCTTTTAATAGGATTGTTAACAGGATGCTATCTCCTGAACCCAACCATTACGGGCGGTTTTGAAACCGCTGTGGAGCAGATTGTAAAAACATTAACTGACGAGGATAGCCTTCAAGTGCTCTTGTTTCTGTATTTGTTCAGCGGGTTAATCGCACTCATCAAAAAATCAGGAGGTATAAAAGCATTTTCAGATATAGCCGAAAAACATGTTGAAAGCGAAAAGGGCGTGTTCTTTATTCTGTGGGCATTGATCCCCGTCACTTTTATTGACTGCGGCTTCAGGATTGTCGGAGCGGGTTCCATTACCCGTTCACTTGCCGAAAAGAATAATATAGCAAAAGAACGGCTTGCATTCATGCTTAGCAATACAGCCAGTCCAGTAGTTGAACTTATACCCATTGCCACTACTTATGTAGGTTTTAATGTAGCTATTATCACTCTGGGTTTAAAAGCTGCCGGGGTAGCGGAAAAACATGCCGCTTATTCTATTTGGCTTAAAGCAATTCCTTTGGAATTTTTCAGCATTGTCGTAATTATTATCACCTTCCTTTCTATCTTTTTTCAGTTTAAGAAACCGGGCAAAAAAGGAAATGAACCAATTGTAAAAATGAAAAATGAGGGGATGAATATGGCTGAAGATAAACCCTTGATAAAACCAAGAGTTATTAATCTTATTGTTCCGCTTATAAGTGTTATCTCGTTGAGTATATTTTTCTTTTGGTTTTTCGGGAAAGATAAACCGGGCAATAACACCTTTATATCAGCAATGACAAATACAGAACCAAACCGGGCAATGCTGGTTTCCTTGTTTATTTCCATCATTCTATCCGCTGTCTTTTACTTTTTCCAAAAATACAATCTCAAAAAAATGACTGCCGATATTATCTCCGGTGGGAATGAAATAATGACCACGCTCGCTATACTTGCTATTGCCTGGCCGTTAGCTGCAGTTTCACAAGAATTGGGGCTAAATGATTTTATTCAACAACACTTGGGAAGTTCTTTGCCTGTGTGGAGTATTGCCGTTTCGCTTTTCATCCTTTCTTCTGCCGTAACTTATTTCATCGGTTCAGGTTGGGGAGCAGCATCTTTAATTATGCCTTTCGCAATTCCTCTTGCAGTGTCGGTTGGTGCGGGCATTCCGCTTTGTGTTGCAGCGGTGATTACGGGAGGCACATTCGGGGATGTTACTTCTCCAGTTGCAGGAATGACAAATATGTCATCCAACATTGCACATGCAAACCATGCAAAATATTTAAATTATGCCGCTCCATATAATTTCATTGCAGCAGGTATTGCAGTAGTTCTGTTTTTAATAGCGGGATTTTTTTATAATCAATGATGGCAGGGATTCTACAGAAGTATAAGGATATTAAAGTCCTTTTAAAATTAATGCATACCGAATTGTATTTTAGACATGTCGGAATGCTTCGAGCTAAAGAAATAAAATGCTACATTTACGTTTGTATCTCCTGAAATGAGAAAGTTTCTTTCCATATCGCTCCTTCTTGTTTTCCTTTTCGGCACAGCTAACTTGTCTGTCATCCGTCATTTCTGTGGAGGCAGGGTGGCAGAAGTGAAGTTGGCGATCCTTGGTGATGCTTCCTGCGGAATGGATGCTATCATGTGTTCTGCAAATTCCCATTGTGCTGATGGAGAAAACATCAGCAAAAAGCCTTGCTGCGAAGATGAATTGACGCAGATTTCCATTACTGATAATTACAAGCCCGTATTCAATCGTGAGTTGACCAATCTTCAACCGCAGTTCATTGCGCTTCATGCAAATTCTGTTCTCTCTGAAGATAAGGGACACACTACTCCCGTCAGGAATTACAAAGCCCCGCCTGACCGTCACCCTGTTTCGCTTTCTTTTTTACAGGTGTTCCTTATTTGATTTTTGATTGCTATCCGCTCTCGCATCGTGAGAGCCGTTGCCGCTTGCATTAGCCAGGTTGGCGTATTCTCTTTTATCTAATCAATCTCACCAACATTAAAATAATAAATCATGGAACAGCATCACCACCAACATCACCAAGAACAACAACCCAAGCCTCAGGAGGCAAAGCAGCAGCAGCATGATAAGCAGCATCCGCCAAACCATGAGGCTGGCGGACACGACAAACATGCCGGACATTCGGTAGCGGATTTTTGGAAACGCTTTATCGTGTGCGCTGTCATCACAGTGCCTGTGCTGGCGCTTTCGCAAATGCTACAGCAATGGTTGGGGTTTGAATTGAGTTTTCCGGGCGATAAGTATGTGCTGTTTGCGTTAGCCACCTTCATTTTCTTCTATGGCGGTTATCCATTTTTGAAAGGCTTGTATGACGAAGTGCGCAACAACGCCATCGGCATGATGACCTTGATAGGCGTAGCCATCACCGTTGCGTGGGCGTATAGTGTTGCGATTACTTTCGGGCTGCCCGGAATGGATTTTTATTGGGAAATGGCTACGCTGATTGACATCATGCTCATCGGACATTACTTCGAAATGAAATCCGTTGCAGGCGCATCGCGGGCGCTGGATTTGTTGGTGAAGATGATGCCTTCGCAAGCGCACATTGTCCGCAATGGCGTGGTAGAAGAAGTTGCCGTGAGTGAATTGAAAGCAGGCGATACTATCATGGTGAAGCCCGGTGAGAAAATTCCGGTTGACGGAATAGTAACTGATGGCGAGACCTACCTTGACGAAAGTATGTTGACGGGAGAAAGCAAGCCCGTAAAAAAAGAGAAAGACGGCAAGGTGATTGGCGGTTCCGTGAATGGAAATGGCTCACTGACAGTAACTGTAACAAGCACCGGCAAAGACAGTTATCTCAACAAGGTGGTGAAGCTGGTGGAAGACGCGCAGAAAGTAAAATCCAAAACGCAAAATTTTGCCGACCGCGCAGCTAAAATTTTGACATTCGTGGCGTTGATTGGTGGCGTTCTTACGCTTGGCGTTTGGCTGCTGCTTGGCTTTCCCTTTGTTTTCGCTTTGGAGCGCATGGTAACGGTGATGGTCATTTCCTGTCCGCACGCGCTCGGTTTGGCGGTTCCGTTGGTGGTGGCGGTGTCCACTTCTCTTTCCGCGCAAAAAGGTTTGCTCATCCGAAACCGCACCGCATTTGAAAATGCGCGGCTGATTACCACCATTATTTTTGACAAGACAGGAACGCTCACGAAAGGGGCGCATGAGTTGCAGGAAGTGGTTGTCATTGACAATCGTTTCTCCGATAACGAGTTGCTGCGTTTGGCGAGCGGCATAGAGCAGCATTCCGAACATTTTATTGCAAATGGAATAATGCGGAAGGCAAAAGAATTGCAAATCGCCATTCCGAAATCAGAAAAATTTAATTACCTGCCGGGCAAAGGATTGGAAGGCATTGTCGAGGGAAAAGAAGTTAAAGTAGTGGGTCCTAATTATTTGAAAGAAAACAAAATTCTCTTTCGTGAAATCGCAGAAGACGATGCAAGAACTATCGTATATGTTATGATTGACGGGAAGGTGTGCGGAAGTTTTTCTTTTGCCGACCAGGTGCGTGAAAATTCTTTTGAAGCAATAAAAACACTGAAAGCCGAAGGCATAAAAAACCTGTTGCTCACGGGCGATAATGAAAGGGTAGCGAAAAAAGTGAGCGAAGAACTCGGTATGGACGGCTTCCTTGCCAATGTGCTTCCGCATGAAAAGTTGGAGAAAGTAAAAGAGATGCAGCAGCAGAATGAGTTTGTGGCGATGACGGGTGACGGAGTGAACGATGCGCCCGCCCTTGCGCAGGCAGACGTGGGCATTGCCGTTGGTTCAGGAACGGACATTGCCGCTGAAACAGCCGACATTATTTTGGTCAATTCCGATCCCAATGACATCGCGCACCTGATTTTATTCGGCAGAGCAACCTATCGCAAAATGCTCCAAAACCTCTGGTGGGCGGCAGGTTACAATATTATCGCCATACCTTTAGCGGCAGGCGTTCTTTATAATTGGGGCATCATGCTAAGTCCTGCTGTCGGTGCGGTGCTGATGAGTTTAAGCACGATTATCGTTGCGGTGAATGCTCAACTTCTAAAATATAAACTATCATGAACAGAAAACATTTCTTAAAAACAACCTGCATCGGCTCTGCCGGAGCAATGCTGTTTCCCTCGGCAATTTTATCCTCTTGTAAAAATCATGATATGGATGATGACATGATGGCGCGCCCTGTATATGTTACAGAGGGAGATTTCGCTTCGCTGCTTCCTTTAATCGCTTACACGGATTTGAGCGTTCCCGCATCGCTGACAGCGCAACCCGCATCTGCTGATATTTTTCAGGGAGCGGCAACTTCCGTTTTGGGTTACAATGGCGGCATACTCGGTCCTGCATTCAGAGCGCAGAACGGGCAAAGTGTGAATATCAATTTTCAGAATAATCTTTCTGAAGCGACCAATATTCACTGGCACGGATTGCTCATTCCTGCCGATATGGACGGACATCCTGAAGACATTATTTCAGCAGGCGGCAGCAAATCGTATTCACTCCCGCTTAATCAGCGCGCAGGCATGTATTGGTTTCACCCGCATCTGCACGAAACAACGGGCAGGCAGGTGTTTAAAGGCATGGCAGGGTTGTTCATCATCAATGACGCGGAAGAAGCCGGATTAAATCTTCCGTCAGGCGATTATGAAATTCCGCTTGTCATTCAGGATAAGCGAAAAGGCGCAGACAACAGCCTTCCCTATAATCCCGCGCTCCACGAAGTGATGTCGGGATATATGGGACAATATGTTTGTGTGAATGGAAAATATTCACCCTATCTGAATGTGACTACACGGTTTTATCGCTTCAGAATTTTGAATGGCTCCAATGCCCGGATTTTCAATCTTGCCCTGAGCAACAATGCTTCATTTTATGTCATCGGCTCTGACGGAGGCTTGCTGTCGTCTCCTCAACCGGTAAACAGTGTTTTGCTTTCTCCCGGTGAACGATTGGATGTGCTGATTGATTTTTCTTCATATAATATTGGCGCTGAAATTTTTCTCCAAAGCAATACTTTCTCAGGCGGTGTTGCGCAGGGCGTACAGTCATTCAGCATAATGAAATTCAAAGTAGCTGCTGCCGAAAGCGATGGCTTTACGGTCCCCGGTTCATTGTCAAATATTGCTGCGCTGTCTGCTCCGGCTAACACCAGAACATTTGATATTTCCAATCAAGCGCATGGTGGAGGACATGGCGGTCACGGTGGAGGCGGCATGATGACGCATACGATTAACAACAAAACATTTGATATGAACCGCATTGATGAAACCGTGAATGCGGGCGCAACGGAAGCATGGGTGTTTGACAACGGCAACGGTGATGAGCCGCACCCGATGCACATTCACGGAGTGTTGTTTCAGGTGACGGAAAGAACGGGAGGTCGCGGGGTTGTATTGCCGCACGAAGGAGGTTGGAAAGATACGGTGTTGGTGATGCCCAAAGAAAAAGTGAAGGTACTTATGCAGTTTACATCTAATTTAGGAAAATTCGTATTTCATTGCCACAACCTTGAACATGAAGACAGCGGGATGATGTTGAATTATGAAATTGTATAATTATGCTCAACGCCATCATCAAATTCTTCCTTGAAAACAAACTCGTAGTCGTCCTGCTGCTGCTCCTGTTTGTCGGGTGGGGGATTTCTACCGCGCCCTTCAACTGGAACATCACTTTTCTTCCGCGCGACCCTGTTCCCGTTGACGCCATTCCCGACATTGGCGAAAACCAGCAAATCGTTTTCACCGAATGGATGGGGCGCAGCCCGCAGGATGTAGAAGACCAAATCACTTATCCGCTCACGACTGCATTATTGGGAATGCCCGGAGTGACAGCCATCCGCAGCACCTCCATGTTCGGGTTATCTTTTATATCAATTATTTTTAGTGAAGATGTAGAATACTACTGGAGCAGAACAAGAGTATTGGAAAAATTGAGTTCGCTTTCTTCTTCGCTTTTGCCCGAAGGCGTTTCTCCAACCCTTGGTCCTGATGCCACTGCCTTGGGACAAATTTTCTGGTACACCTTGGAAGGGCGCGATGAAAAAGGCAACCCTGCCGGAGGATGGGACCCGCATGAGTTGCGCACCATTCAGGATTATTATGTACGCTATTCGCTGACTGCTGCGGGGGGCGTTTCGGAGGTGGCTTCCATTGGCGGCTTTGTGAAAGAGTATCAGGTTGACCTTGACCCGGTGGCGCTCAAGGCGCATGGCGTGAACATGATGATGGTGGCGGACGCCATTCGCAACAGCAATCTGGATGTGGGCGCCAACACGGTGGAGTTCAATTTGGTGGAATATTATGTGCGCGGATTGGGATATGTAAAAACATTGGATGATATTGAACAGGCTGTCGTAAAAGTTACCGATAATGTTCCTATACGTATTCGTGATATTGCAAAAGTGAATATTGGTCCTGCGCCAAGAGGACACAGCGGTTTTTTAGACAAAGGCGGTGTGGAAGCCGTTGGCGGTGTGGTGGTGGCAAGATATGGTGATAATCCTCTGAAAGTCATTCAGAATGTAAAAGAAAAAATTGCAGAAATCACTCCCGGTCTTCCTTCCAAAACATTGGCTGACGGCACGGTTTCCAAAGTAACGATTGTCCCGTTTTACGACCGCACGCAACTGATTTATGAAACGCTCGGCACTTTGTATGAAGCCATCAGTCTGCAAATACTCATTACGATTATTGTCATTCTCATCATGGTGTTGCACCTGCGCGCTTCGCTGATGATTTCAGCATTGCTGCCGCTGGCGGTGCTGATGTGCTTCATCATGATGAAATATTTCAATGTGGACGCCAACATCGTGGCGCTCTCCGGCATCGCCATCGCCATAGGAACCATGGTGGACTTGGGGATTATTCTCTCCGAAAATATCCTTCGCCACAAAGAAGAAGCGCCACCGGAGCAATCCATGCTCACTACGGTTTACAACGCCTCCACCGAAGTGGCGACTGCCATCCTTACCGCAGTATCCACTACCATTGTGAGCTTTCTGCCTGTATTCACTTTGCAGGCGGCTGAAGGAAAATTATTCGGTCCGTTGGCTTACACGAAAACTTTTGCATTGGTGGCTGCGCTGATTATCACATTATTTATGCTGCCTGCATTCGCGCATTTTTTGTTTTCAATAAAAGCAAGGAAAACAAAATCAGGCACACAACAATCAGAGAAAAAATTCTCATTCAAAAAATTTCCAGATTACATCTTCATTATAATTATAGCAATCGCTGTCGCGTGGCTATTGGCAAGGGAATGGATGCCGCTTGGCGTTCAAAACAGTTTATTCATCAACTTCATTTTCATCCTGCTGATTATCGGATTAGTGCTGGGTACATTCAGAATTTTTATCTACTTCTATCCGAAAATTCTCGGATGGTGTTTAGAGCATAAAGCGTTGTTTTTGCTAATTCCCGCTTTTCTCATTTTGCTGGGAGTAAATATATGGCTGGGTTTCCCGAAAGTGTTTGGTTTCGTTCCGAAATCATTTGACAAAGTCGGCTGGAATATACGCGCCACGAAAGTCTGGAGAGACCTTGCCCATGCTTTTCCGGGAATGGGCAAGGAATTCATGCCTTCATTGGACGAAGGCTCATTTCTGCTGATGCCTACCTCCATGCCTCATTCGGGAGTGGAAGCCAACCTGCGTTTTTTGCAGCAGTTGGATATGCGCGTTCAGGCAATTCCCGAAGTGGAAACCGTTGTCGGCAAAGCCGGTCGTGTGGAAAGCGCATTAGACCCCGCGCCCGTATCCATGTTTGAAAATATTATTTTGTATAAATCCGAATACATCACGGATGAAAACGGATATCCCATCAGCTTTAAAACCGTACGGTCGGGGCTTGCCCCCGACCCTGCCCAACACGAATTCGCCCGTGACGAAAACGGAAACCTAATCCCCGACAAAAAAGGCAAATATTTCCGCCAATGGCGCGACCACATCAAAACGCCACAGGATATCTGGGATGAAATTATCAATGCCACGAAAAATATTCCGGGCGTAACATCCGCACCCAAGCTGCAACCGATTGAGACAAGATTGGTGATGCTGCAAACCGGAATGCGCGCGCCAATGGGAATGAAAGTATTCGGTCCCGATTTGAAAACCATTGAAGAATTCAGTTTGAAATTGGAACAACTGCTCAAGGAAGTTCCCTCTGTAAAAGCCGAAGCCGTTTTTGCCGACCGCAGCTTGGGCAAGCCCTATTTGGAAATCATACTTGACCGCAGGGCGATGGGGCGCTATGGGCTGAACATTGGCGAAGTGCAGATGTATATTGAAGTGGCGATTGGCGGAATGCCGCTTACTACCACCGTTGAAGGACGCGAGCGTTTTAATATCCGCGCCCGCTACGCCCGCGAATGGCGCGATGACCCGGAGATGCTCAAACGCATTCTCATTCCCACGCCAACAGGAGCGCAAATTCTTCTTAGTGAAATTGCCGAAATCACTTTCCGTCCCGGTCCCGGAATGATACGCGGGGAAAATACTTTTTTGGTGGGTTATGTTTTGTTAGATAAGAAAGATGGATTTGCGGAAGTAACCGTTGTGGAGGATGCGCAAAAGTTTTTACAGGAAAAAATCAAGACAGGAGAATTGGCAGTGCCCGCGGGCGTCAGTTTTATTTTTTCCGGCAGCTATGAAAATCAGTTGCGGGCGGAGAAGCGGCTGATGGTGGTTATTCCTGTTGTGCTGTTTGTGATATTTCTCATTCTCTATTTTCAGTTTCGTTCCACTGCCACTGCGCTGTTTATTTTCTCCGCCATTATGCTTGCATTTGCAGGCGGATTTATGATGCTGTGGCTTTACGGACAGGATTGGTTCATGAATTTTTCAATATTCGGAACCAATATGCGCGAACTGTTTCAGATGCGCACATTTAATCTGAGTGTGGCGGTGTGGGTAGGATTTATCGCATTGTTCGGCATCGCCACCGATGATGGCGTAGTGATTTCCACCTACCTGAAACAGACGTTTGAAAAAAAGAAACCCAAAACAAAAGAA
>JBGTCY010000077.1:0-8079 GCA_041748615.1 Chitinophagales bacterium | reverse complement strand
GCACCACCTTTGGCGGCAATCAGAAGGAGTGGCTGTCGAATGCTTTTCACAAAATAAAAACGGAATACACCGAGATTAAATCCATTGTGTTTTTTTATAGTGATGCCGACCCCAACTGGGGCTTCACCGACTGGCGTCCTGCTGATGGCTCTAAAACTATCAACTGGACTTTCACTCCTGATGCTTTCACGGCAGTGAAGCATCACCTGAGTGACGGGTATTTTCAAAACAACCTGCTTTTCTCGGAAGGGTTTACTTTCAAATCAGCCGATAAAAATATACCTGCCGGAAAGTCATACCTTGCTGGCGGGCAAAATAATTTTCAGTTGATGGAGGAAGGAAAGCCTTTTTATATCAAAGGTGTGGTGTATAATGCAGGGCACGACTGGCGCGATGGCGATGTTCCGCTTACCCGAAGCAAACTGGAAGATGATTTCAAAAAAATAAAGGCAATGGGCGCCAACACCATTCGCAGATATGAACCTTCGATTTATGATTACAATATTTTCAACGCGGCACGTGCGAATGACCTGAAAGTAATTTACGGATTTTGGTTTGAAAATAAAGTGGACTATGTGCATGATGAAAAAATACTGATGGAATACGCTGCCAAAGTGGAAGAAAAAGTGAAACAATACCGGAATGAGCCAGCCTTACTGGGCTGGTGCATCGGTAATGAAGTGTGGGGATTGCTCAAGCAATATTACGGGCAGCCTTACCGCTACCGGGTGAGGGAAAAGTATGTTGAATTCATTGAACATCTCGCGCAGCGCATCCATGAAATTGACCCGACTCGTCCGGTTTTTATCAGTGAAGAGCACACCTCGCAGTTGCCGGCAGCCATTGAGTCATTCCGTGATGGCGCGCCCTCGGTGGATGTGGTAGGTGTGAATTCTTATTACAGAAAACACATCCGCAAGTTGCAGCAGGAAATGGCAACTTATAATCCCGAAAGACCTTATCTGGTTTCTGAATTTGGACCGGAAGGTTATTGGCAAACGGATTTTACGCCCCATGATGAATATGGCGGTGTGCTGGAAGCCGGTGGCGTTGAAAAAGCCAAACTCTATGTTGAGCGTTGGAACGAACATATCCTGCCCCACCAGGGAAGCAACGTGGGAGGAATTGCCTATTGTTGGAGCGACCGGCTGGAAGGAACTGCAACGTGGTTCGGAATGACAGACCATAAGGGAAGATTGAAACCGGTGTATTGTGCGCTCAAAAATACATGGACGGGTTCTCCTTGCAAGAAAGATGAATCAGTCAAGGAAACCTACATTTTCGCTCCGGTCGCTTCTTTAGAACCCGGAGAGGAATATCTCTTTTTTGCAGTAACGGAAAATTTTCATTCAGCGCCTTTGGAATTTGAATGGTACTTGAGTGAAGATGAACTGATTCAGATGAAAACTCCGGTAAAGACACTGGATGGCGGCAGGCAGGCAATCGTTCAAGTGCCGATGAAACCATCAAATTACAGACTGTATCTGAACGTATCCAACAATAAAGGATATTGCAACACAGCATCATATCCCATCAAAGCATACCGGCACTGGTAATTCATTCAAATCCCACGATTAACTCGCTGCCGGGAATAATTTGGTTGTTTTCTAAATTGTTCCACTTCTTAATATTCTCCACCGCAACACGGTACTGCATGGCGATTCTATACAGGGTTTCATCGTTTTTCACCTGATGAATAATTGGTTGTTTCTCATCAATGGCAGCCCGCTCGCGGGTGTCTGCCTGCTCAATTTTACTTTCAGAGAATACCTTTTCGGGTGATTCATTTTGACCAACAATTGTATCCATGCCGTCTGCAACTTCACTTTTCTTCAACCTCTCTCCGGATGCAACTGTAGCAACAGTTCCCCCCTTATCTCCCTTTACGGGTTTTTCCGCTTCGGTTCCCAAAAATTTAACTCTTTCATTTTCCGATAATCCTTCCAATATTTCCACGTTGATGCCATCGGATATTCCGGTTTTCACTTCCCGCCTTTCAAATTGCTGGTCACTGGTTTCTATTTCAACAAAAGACTTTCCGTTATCAAAAAGGAGTTCCCGTTCGTTAATCGCCAAAACATTGGTTTTGCTTTCGAGAATGATGTCTGCATTGGCGCTGTAACCCGCGCGAATAATAGCGTCATTAGTTTCCGTAACGGCAGCCCTTATTTGAAACTGCACGGTTCCCTGGTCTTCAATGCCCTTGGGTGAAATATATTCCAGCAAAGCGCTAAAGAATTTTCCCTCAATGGCTCCAATGGTGATTTTCAGTTCCATGCCCGTTTTTATTTTTCCCACTTCCGATTCATCCACCAAACCTTCAAAGATGAGGTCGGTCATATCCGCCACCAGCGCGATGGTGGTTCCGTCATTGAAGTTGTTGGACTGAATCACCTGCTCGCCCTCCTTCACCGGAACATCCAGCACCGTGCCGGCAATGGTCGCTTTCACCAGCGTGGTGGTTTGCTTCTGTCCTTTCGCCACCCCATCTTTGATTAACTGCAGCATGGTTTGAGCAGCATTGAGATCTTCTTCCCTTCTTTCAAATTCAAAAAGATATTGGTTGAATTCTACTTCGGAAATCACCCCGGCTTTGAACAATTCCTCACGCCTGTTTTTTTCTCTTCCGGCTTCATCGTGCGCTATTCTGGCTTTTTTCAAATTGCTTTCCGCATTGCTCAGGTTGAGGTCATCGGGAATCACTTTGATGCGGGCGATGGTCTGCCCTTTTTCCACCAGGTTGCCGGCTTCGATGAATATCTCATCAATGATGCCGGAGATTTGCGGTTTCAACTTTATCTCCTTTCTTGGTTTGAGGGAACCGTTCGCCACGGTTTTCCGCGCGATGTCCGCATAAAACGGCTGAACCGTGGAATAGACCACGGGGTCTGCCTGATTTTTCCTGTAAAGAAAATAACCCACATAAATGAACAGGGCTAAAATGGCTACTCCCAAAAATCCTGCGAAATATTTTTTCATTATTTGTTGAATTTAATTATTCTGACCGTAATGCTGTTATCGGATTAATTCTCACTGCTTTAATGGCGGGCATCAATCCTGCCAGCGCGCCTGCTACAACAAGTAACCCGGTTGCCAGCAATGCCGTACCGAAATCAATTTCAGGATTTTTAAAGAAGCCGGTTGGCGTTCCCGTTTTTTGCATCATGTAATTGATTCCTTCCAATACACCTACGCCCACCACCAAGCCGGAATAACCCGCAAAAGTGGTGAGAAAAACCGACTCTTGTATCACCATGGCAATTATAGATGCTGGCGAAGCCCCCAGCGCTTTTCTGATGCCGATTTCCTTGGTGCGGTCTTTCACAACAATCAGCATGATGTTGCTGATACCGATAACTCCCGCTAACAAAGTACCCAACCCCACTATCCAGATGAATGCACTGATGCCGTAAAACAACCCCATGTATTTTTTGGCTTCTTTCTCCGCGTTGAACGAACCAATTGCCTGCTTGTCGTCCGGGAAAATATCATGTCGCGCCATTAGAATGTTTCGCACTTTTTCCTCCACTTCCGGTGCCGGAACACCGGGTTTGGCAGTCATGGAGAACCACCCCATGCGGTTGATGTAATTGAACGCGTATTGAAAGGTGGTGAAAGGGATGTAGATGGATCTTAAATCGCGGTCGGCATCCTGCCCCCTGTTTTTCATGGTGTTAAACAACCCGATGACCTTGAAATACACACCCTGCACTTTGATGTATGCTCCGATTACCTCTTCGCCTTCCTCGAACAATTCCTTACGCACCTGGTCACCAATCACGCATACTTTGCGTTTTTCTTTCAAATCGAGGTCATTCAGATATCTGCCCGCCACGATTTTCATCGGCTGTATTTTAATGAAATCAGGGTAATCGCCCAGCACCTGGAAATTGCCGGATTTGTTTTTTCGGGTAATGTTGTTGCCATCCCGCCATCCGCCTAACTGAATCCTCGGTGCAAGCGCATCTACTTCAGGGACATTATTTCTGACGGCATCAATATCAGCATTATCAAACCAATAATTCCGTCCCGGTCTCAAACCTTTGTAGGGCAGCGTGGTTTTCTGGGGCCACACGTAAATACTGTTGACCGCGAATCCCGAGAAGTTGTAAATCACACCATTTTGCAAACCCTTGCCCGAACCCAGCAGCAGCACCAGCATCATGATTCCCCAGAACACACCGAGGGCTGTGAGAAAGGTTCTCAGCTTGTTGCGGGCAACAGTGTCCAGGATTTCCTGCCATTTATCCAAATCAAACATAAAGCCTCATAAATTTTTTCAGCACCTTCATTTTTAACAACTCGGTAATCGCATAATTTTCAAATTAACCAATTCTCAAATTCCTACTCCTCCCTTATCGCCACTATTGGGTTGATACTTGCCGCTTTCATCGCAGGTATAAGCCCTGCCACACTGCCCGCAACCACTAAGAACAAAGTAGCTATCATGGCGACATGGAAATCAACGGAGGGATTGCGGAAAAATCCCATTTCCCCGCCAGCCCGGGCAACGCCATAATTCACTAATTCCAGCAATCCCACGCCAAGCATCAATCCGAAGTAGCCGGAGAAAACCGTAATCAAAACCGCTTCCTGCATGATAAGGCTGACGATGGAAAATGGCGTTGCTCCCAATGCTTTCCGGATTCCGATTTCCTTGGTGCGCTCCTTCACTGTAATCATCATGATATTCCCTACGCCAACTACTCCTGCCACCACCGTAAGGATTCCGACAAACCAAACGAAAATTTCGATGTAACGGAACAGGTTCCTGAACTGCATGAAATTTTCCAGGTTATTGCGAATGCGCACAGCGCGCGGGTCGTCAGGAGAGAAGCCGTGTTTTTCGGCAAACATGGCAATTACAGCGCGCTCCATTTCCTTGGATTGTTCCACGGTAGCATCCGGGTTAATCGTGAACATCACCATGTCAATTTTGTCATTGCCGTTGAAGGCTCGTTGCGCGGTGCTGATGGGGATGTAAATTTTGCGCAACTCGTTTTCCCCACCCTGGTCTTCAAACACACCAATCACTCGGAAACTGATGCCGCTGATGGTGATGTGCTTACCAATGGGGTCTTCATCTTTAAAAAGAAAATCAGCCACCAGCGTTCCGATGACTGCCACTTTCCGAAACTCTTTCAGGTCGGCATCATTCAAAAAACGCCCCTTCACAATTTCCGACATTTCGATGTGCAGATGGTCAGGATGGGTGGACCTGATGTCGAACGAATTGGATTCGTTTTTGTAACTCACGATGGAGGTGTTCCAGTTTCTGAACCGTGCCGCTATGAGTTCCACATCGGGTTGTTCCTTCAGCATTTCGTAGTCCGAATTTCTGAACTGAATGGCTCTGCCGTGCGTCATGCCTTTATGTGGAATGGAGGTTTTTCCACTGAATACCCACAGGCTGTTCACCGCATCATCGGAAAACGTATGTTCCACACCCTGTTGCAATCCTTTGCCAAATCCCAACAGCATCACCAGCATGAAAATGCCCCACGACACGCTGAACGCAGTGAGAAACGTCCTCAGCTTGTTTTTGCCGATGGTTTCAAAAATTTCCTGCCAGTTGTCGAAATTGAACATAGAGCATCAACCCTTTCCCTCTCTAAGAGGCGATTTAAAATTAAATATAGACCACGGATTACGCTGATTTACACTCATAAAAAATCCGGAAAATCTGCGTATTATCGGTTTAATTAGCGTCATCCGCGTGCCATTTCGATTTTCACATTTCAAAAGTTCTAAAATTTAAACAGCCTCTAAAGGATGAGGAGTAAAAGTTCCTGATTAGATGTTTTTGTGAGCATAAATTTTTCAGGCGGGTGATTTTCAAATTTACACATTTTCAAATTTTCAAATCAGCGAATTGTTTTCAATAAGCCCGTCTTTCAGCCGTATCACCCTGTCCGTCATTTCAGAAATATCATGCTCGTGGGTAACGATAACCACGGTCATGCCCGCTTTGTTAACTTCCTGCAACAGGTTCATCACCTCCAGTGAGGTTTTTGAATCTAATGCGCCTGTAGGTTCATCCGCTAATATTATTTTAGGGTTGGAAATCAATGCGCGGGCAATAGCAACTCTTTGCTGTTGTCCTCCTGAAAGTTCCGAAGGCAGGTGATGCGCCCATGCCTTTAAGCCTACTTTTTCGAGATATTCCAGGGCGATGGCGTTTCGTTTGCTGCGGCTCACGTTTTTGTAATACAGCGGCAGCGCCACGTTTTCCTGCGCTGTTTTGAAATTCAGTAAATTGAACGACTGGAAAACAAATCCTATCATTTCATTCCTGCGTTGTGCTGCTTTGGTTTGTGAAAGATTTTTAATCGGGATATTGTCGAGATAATATTCACCTTCATCATAATCATCCAATATGCCGATGATGTTAAGCAGCGTGGATTTTCCGGAGCCGGAAGAACCCATGATGGAAACAAACTCGCCAAGCCGGATATCCACGTCAATGCCTTTCAGAACATGCAGGCAGTTTTTGCCGAGGTAATAGGATTTATGTAGGTTTTTAATGTTGATCATTTGTTCTTAGTGTCTGTCACCGTTTATTGCATTGCCCAACAAACCACCGATTCCTTTTGTTTCTTCTTTGTTTTTTCCACCGAAGGCGCGTGTTGCCGAAACAATGCGTTCGGCAAGCCGGGAGAAGGGCAGGCTTTGCAAAAACACCGTTCCCGGTCCTGATAAATATGCCAGGAACACACCTTCACCGCCAAAAAGGGCATTACGGAATCCTCCGATAAATTTGATGTCGAAGTCCACGCCTTTTGAAAAAGCAACAAGGCAGCCCGTATCCACTCGTAGTGATTCACCGGCAATCAGTTCTTTTTTGATGATGGTTCCTCCTGCATGAATAAATGCTATGCCGTCACCTTCCAGTTTTTGCAGGATGAAACCTTCACCACCGAAAAAACCCGCACTGAGCCGTTTGGTAAAAGCCACTTCAATTTCGATTCCTTTTGCAGCGCAGAGGAAGCCGTCTTTCTGACAAAAGAACGTGCCGTTGTACTGGTTTAAATCAACAGGAATTATTTTACCGGGGTAGGGCGCTGCGAAAGCCACACGCTTCTTGCCTTTGCCGATGTTATGAAAATTGGAAATAAAAAAACTATCACCGGTGATGATGCGCTTGAAGCCTTTCAGCAAACCGCCTCCTGTAGAAGTTTCCATTTGAATGCCGTCTTCCATGTAGAGCATGGTTCCTACTTCTGCCCTCACGCCTTCACCCGGGTCAAGTTCCACTTCAACGGTTTGTAAATCGTCACCTATTATCTGATAGTCAATTACGTCAGCCATATTTGGAATTTTGGACTTCAGGTGTCAAATTTTAAACTTTAGAAAACAGAGGCAGTCGCAGCTTGATTGCCGATCATGTTTAAAACCGGATAAAATTATACAAAAGGGAAGAAGGAAGTGGTTAAATGCTGTTCATCCCTGCCATCAATCAAGATTCTTTACTCCTTAACCCGAAAGTGAGGGTTTTTTTGTTATCGGATAGTCACCTAAATAACCAATTAAACCGGCCCCGATGCTGGCGCAAGAATGACGCGCCTGCCTTTTGCTTTTGCCTTCTTGTGCCTGTTCTTTTTTGCAAGATTCTATCTTGTTGCGCTGCCATGCTGGCGCAAGAATGACGCACCAGCCTTTTGCGTTTGCCTTCTTGTGCCTGTTCTTTTTTGCAAGATTCTATCTTGTTGCGCTGCCTGCTGGCGCAAGAATGACGCGCCTGCCTTTTGCGTTTGCCTTCTTGTGCCTTTTCTTTTTTGCAAGATTCTATCTTGTTGCGCTGCCTGCTGGCGCAAGAATGACGCACCAGCCTTTTGCGCTTGCCTTCTTGTGCCTTTTCTTTTTTGCAAGATTCTATCTTCCTGCGTTGGCAGAGCTTCATTAGAATTCTTAGAAGCACAGCTTTTCAAGCAGGCTCACGCGCTTGCCGAAAATTCATTCCCAGAGGCTGTAAAAGCCGGAGATTCCCATCATTGAGCAGGTTAAGAAATATAACGTATTGAAAATAAAGTATTCCTTTAAGAAAACCTACGCTTACTTAACATAATACACGATAACCAT
>JBGTCY010000076.1:0-10914 GCA_041748615.1 Chitinophagales bacterium | reverse complement strand
GCTGATGTTCTGAATAAAATGATCATACATGTCATTCATTAAAAAAGTGACCTGCTCTCGGTTTTCTTCACTCATTTTATCCAATCGGAACGGTTCGGTCGCGCTTTTGAACTTTCCGGCATAAATGGTTTGCGGCTCAATTTCAAGTTTGTTAAACATTCCTTTTAAAAACAATAACTCCGAACCGAAACCGCGAAAATCCATGAACCCAACCGGGTTCGCATAAATTTCATCCGCAACGCTGGCGAGGTAATACGCTTTTTGAGTGATGATTTCGCCATAAGCCACGATAAACTTTCCGGATGTTTTAAAATCAATCAAAGCTTTGCGGATGGCCTCCACCGTTGCCTGGCCGGCAGTCATAAATGAAACATCAATGTAAATGCCTTTGATGTTATCATCTTCTTTGGCTTCATTGATATTTTTTAAAATATCATTTAAGCCGACATGGCTTTTCATGTCGAAAGAAAAACCAAAATTCTCAAAAGGATTGGTGCTGGTACGCTCTTTTATATCATAATCCAAACGTAATTCAAGCACCGAATTAGGCTTCACATCTTTTTTACTTTTGCTTTTACTGACCGCAGCGGAGATGGATGCAAGCATGATGATGCCGAAAAAAAATGTGAACGACAAACCAATGATGGTGCCGAGCAGGGAAGCGAAAAAATATTTCAGAAATTGTCTCATGGCAGAATAATTTTTAGGGTGAGGTTGGGCGAATTTAGCTGATTTGCTACTTTTACCCAAATGCACCAAATGAAAGCGTTTTTGTTATTGGGAACAAACCTTGGCGACCGGCTGAATAATCTTGAACTTGCAAAAATGAAGATTTGTGAAAGTGTAAGTCCACTGACTCAAATTTCCGCTGTCTATGAAACCGCTGCGTGGGGTTTTGAGGAACAACCTTCATTTTTCAATCAGGCAATCTCCTTACACACAAAACTTGCACCTCAAGCTTTATTATCAGTTTTGAAAACAATCGAGCAGGAAATGGGTAGAACAACATCACGTATCTGGGGACCTCGGTTGATAGACATTGATATTCTTTTGCTCGATGATTTGATTTTTTATTTTCCGGAACTGACGATTCCTCATCCGCGATTGCATCAAAGGCGATTTACTTTACTTCCGCTGACTGAAATTGCTCCTACGTTGCAGCATCCGGTTTTCAAGTGCAGCATTAGTGATTTGCTAAAACAGTGTGATGATAATTTAGAAGTAAAAGTTTTTCAGAATCAAAAAACCTCCATTCAATAATTCGGAATGTCTTCTTATCTGCTGTCATGCGCTATCATTTTATCACCATTGAAGGTAATATCGGTTCGGGAAAAACCTCATTAGCGGAGAAAATCGCGCGTGATTATCGTGGACGTTTGTGTCTGGAAAAATTTGCCGATAATCCGTTTCTGACGAAGTTTTATGAAAATCCCCGGCAATACGCTTTTTCGCTGGAGATGTATTTTATGGCGGAGCGTTTTCAGCAAATGAAAACATTGAGCGCTGAGCGGGATCTATTTAATGATTTTTTAGTGAGTGATTTTCTTTTCGCCAAATCATTGCTTTTCGCTGAAATCAACTTAGATGGTGATGAAATTCTTTTGTTTAAAAAACTATTCAGCATCATTTATCCCAATATTCCCAAACCGCAAATGACGGTTTATTTACACAATGATATTTCCAACCTGTTGCTGAACATCTCGAAGCGAGGACGGAATTATGAAAAAAATATTTCAGCGGATTATCTCGAAAAAATTCAATCCGCTTATCTCGGTTATTTCAAAAGTTTGCAAAAGGAAATTGTACTGATAGTCAATACGTACGGGATTGATTTTGTTGAAAATGAAAGCGATTACAAAAAGTTGCTGGAACTTTTCCATCGCGACTATTCACCGGGCATCCATATTATTCAACCGTGAATTTGTAGCCAACTCCGCGAATGGAGTGAAAATGCTTCGGCTGGCGCATATCTTTCTCAAAATATTTCCGGAAGGAGAGAATGAAATTATCAATCGTGCGGGTTGCCGGAAACACATCATAGCCCCAGACATACTCAAGAATCTGCTGACGTGAAACCGCTTCACCTTTGTGGTCAATCAGCAGTTTGAGCAGTTGCGCCTCTTTTTTGGTGAGCTTGATGATGCCGCTGATACCTTTTGCTTCGTATGTTGCGAAATTTACTTCGTTCCCGTTGAATTTGTAAATTTTCGTGGAAGTTTCTTGTTTTGTTCCTTTCATGCTATGCTTAACCAGTACCTGCACCCGCATCAGCACTTCTTCAAGATTAAACGGTTTGGTGATATAATCATCCGCGCCCGATTTAAAGCCTTTGATTTTATCCGCGTGAGTGTCTTTAGCCGTTAAAAACAAAATCGGAATGTCCATGTTTTCCAACCTCATTTTTTCACAAACCGTAAATCCATCCATTTCCGGCAGCATCACATCCAGCATCACGAGGTTGAAACGCTGTTCTTTAAATTTTTTCAAGGCAAGACTTCCGGTTGGCGCCACTTCCACTTCATAATCTTCCAGTTCGAGATTCAAGCGGATGGCTTCCTGTAGGTTTTTTTCATCTTCCACTAATAAGACTCTTGGTTTCATGGCTGATTTTTTTTATTGGGCAGTTCTAAAATTACTCTTATTAACGCCTCACTTCATCCTTCGAAGGAGATGGTGAAAGCGGCAAAATTTTTAGAACAGCCCTTAATAATAAGGATTAAACGTCAGATTTGGAAGGATGAAGATATAGATTGCGTTTTATGACAATAAAATGATGTTCTCAAAATAGTTTGAATGAATTTAAAAACTGTTCATTGCTGATGTCTGCCCTGCATCTGAGCGCTGATTTTTTTGGATTGCTCTTCGCAAAACTTCTTCATGGCTGAAACAACTTCAGTGGTGTGCGTTGCGCGCTCATACGTTTCCGCAAGTGTGATGAGCGTCTGAAAAAAATGATTGGACATATCATCCATACGCATGTCTTTCGTCCAAAGGTCAATGCGCAAGGTATTATTATCTACGGCATCCCAAATGGAAAGCATGAACGCTTTACATTCCTTTTCCGGTTCGCCCGTTCCGGTTGCCTCCCAGGTGATGCGATTTGGAATTTTATCGGTGCCTAATTCAACTTTCAATCTGATTTCAGAAGAGTCGGGTGTGCTCATGGTTTTTCAATTTTAATTTTTTGGAATAGTTAGTTTGCATTCTTATAATACTGCATCAAATTAATCACTTCTTTTGCTTCCCGCACATCATGCACCCGCAGAATATCCGCGCCTTTCAACAGTGCGAGTGAATGTAAGGCGGTAGTGCCGTTTAACGCTTTTTCAGGATTCACTTTTAACACTTTGCAAATCATGGATTTCCGGGAAATACCCACCATCAACGGTAAACCGAAAATGCGCAGGTCGCCCAGATTTTTCAGCAAGTTGTAATTGTGTTCAACAGTTTTTCCGAAACCAAATCCGGGGTCAAGGATGACGTCATGAATTCCTTTTTGCTTCAACAGATTCAGTTTTTCAACAAAAAATCCACTCAGGTCATGGAGGATATTTTCATAAACGGGATGTTGCTGCATATCAGCGGGTGTGCCCTGCATGTGCATGAGCACGTATGGAATCTGATGCTCGCGGACAACATCCAATAATCGCTCATCAAATCGCGCGGCTGAAATGTCATTGACGATTGAAGCGCCTTCTCCGATTGCGGCAGTCGCGACAGAAGAACGAAACGTATCAACGGAAATAATTAAATCAGGAAATATTTTTTTAATACTTTGAATGACCGGGATAATTCTGTTCAATTCCTCCGCCTCGCTGATTGGTTGCGCTCCAGGGCGTGAACTCATGCCGCCCACATCAATGAACTCCGCGCCTTCAAGCATCATTCTTTCAGTTTGAGTTAGCCATTCTTTTTCGCTGGTATAGTTGCCACCATCATAAAATGACTCAGGGGAAACATTCAAAATGCCCATGATTTTCGGAGAAGACAAATCAAGCAATCGTTCTCCGCAACGAAAGATACTTTTTTTGCAAAAAGGCGTATTTTCGGACATTCTGAAACGTATTTTTTTTTCGAATGGCAATAATATGTGTAAATAATCAATAAAAACAACAACATGACACTCACACTTTACAATTTATTTCTGATAGTAGCCGCGAGCGCTTTGGTATTGACGGCTATTCGATATTTTATGAGACGCCCGTCTAATTTGCTGATTACATACCTCCAAAATTTTGTAGGCGCTTTTTTTATTTTTTCCGGCTTTGTAAAAGCGATTGACCCGCTGGGTACTTCCTATAAAATTGCCGAATACTTCACCGAGTTCGGCATGGGATTTTTGGAACCTTTTACATTGTCGTTTTCAGTAGTGACTATCGTCTTGGAAATCGTATTGGGCGTCACTTTATTACTTGGCTACTTAAAAGAAATCACGGTGTGGCTGCTCTTGTTGCTGATTGTTTTCTTTACGTTCCTCACCGGCTACACCACCGTGACCGGCAATGTGACGGATTGCGGATGTTTTGGCGACTTTCTGAAAATTGAACCCTTCATGTCGTTCATGAAAGACATCGTGTTGTCGGTGATGATTTTGATTTTATTTTTCGGCAGAAGAAAAATTGAAGCGCCTTTTTCAAGGTTGATATCTGCTCCCCTGACGGTGATTGCCACGATTATTTTCACCCTATTTTGTTTCCGCAACTTCGCGTGGAACCTTCCGCTGTATGATTTTCGTCCTTATAAAATCGGGAATTATCTGCCGGAATTGATGAAGGAGGTTCCGGATAAAGTGGAATATTTGTGGGTGTATAAAATACGCGCGACCGGTGAACAAAAAGAATTTACGGACGCGGAGTTTAAAATCATCAGCAACGAACCGGATTTCAGGGAAAAGTATGAATTTGTGGACCGGAAAATCGGCAGGATGATTGAAAAAGGAACTCCCGCGAAAATCAATAACTTCCAAATCGTTTCACAAAACGGGGATGACCTATCGGAGGATATTCTCTACAATCCCGATTATCAGTTGCTCGTCATCGCTTATGATTTGGATAAAACCTGCGAGAAGGCTTTTCTTGAAAAACTCAACCCCATGTCAGAAGCTGCGGATAAAGCGGGGATGATGTTTTTTGCTGTGACAGCCGCTACCCCTAAAAAAGCTGAAACATTCAGGCATGAAAATCAAACCACCTATCCCTTCCACAGCGCGGACCCGATTTTTCTGAAAACCATCATTCGCTCAAACCCCGGTTTGCTGCTGCTGAAAGATGGAAAAGTGATTGGCAAATGGCATCACCGCCACATTCCTTCCTTTGATGATTTGAAAGCGAATTATTTGAAATAAACGAAATGGGGGAAGAGGTCGAAAAAAAACTCAAGGACTTTTATGAAGTGTTTGACGTCATTGATAATATGATAAAACATATTGACGAGATGTTTGAAAAACTGAATGTACCGAATGAAGCTCCCATGATTGATTCAAACGATGCTTTACCCGAACATCAGGATGAACCGGAATCCGGGGAAAAGTAATAACACTCAGTAATGTTGTCAAAATAACATCCTTGATTTGTGCGATTAGTTGTCAGATTTTAGACTTTAGATTTTAGACAACTTTGTTAATTGTTCTGGAAATTCGCATAAGAACATTTTCAAAAATCCATCCTCAATCCATCTAATATCTAAATTGTAATATCTGCTAATTCAGATTCAAATTGTAGATGTTATTCTGACGACTGCACATAGAGCGTCAAATTAAATCTCCAGAAAATTTTTCAGCAGCCGCTGACCGGGAGCTGCTGATTTTTCGGGATGAAACTGCACCGCGTAAAAATTGTCTTTTTGCAGGGCTGAACTGAAAGGCAGAATATAATCGGTGACCGCAATGGTTTCGTTTGAAATTTCAGCGTAGTAGCTGTGCACAAAATACATGTCCTCCTCTGTGGAAATATCTTTAAATAAATCACCTTTCACTGTCGTGAAATTATTCCAGCCGATATGCGGCACTTTGTCTTTCGGGGGGAAAAGTTTCACACGCTCTTTGAAAATGCCAAGCCCTTTGGTGTCGCCTTCCTCAGAGTGGCTGCACATCAGTTGCAGTCCGAGACAAATTCCGAGGAATGGCTGCCGGAGCGACACAATAATTTCATCCAATTTTCTTTCCCGCAAATAAGCCATTGCGCTGCCGGCTTCACCGACACCGGGGAAAATCACTTTGTCGGCATTGGTAATTTCATCCGGTTTATCAGTCAGTTTACATTCAACACCCAAGCGATTCAGTGCATTCAGCACCGAGCGGATATTCCCTGCATTATATTGGATGATGGCGAGCATGTCAAGGAATTAATTGTTTCACAAAACACCTTTTGTACTCGGAATGCCCGTCTGTTCGGTTCTTCTTACTGCCATCCCGATGGATTTTGCCACGGCTTTGAAAATCGCTTCAATCTTGTGGTGTTCGTTTTCGCCTTCCGCTTTGATGTTGAGATTGCATTTGGCGGTGTCGCAGAATGATTTGAAAAAATGACTAAACATTTCCGTGGGCATATCGCCAATTTTCTCGCGGGAAAACTTCACATCCCATTCGAGCCACGGGCGTCCACCGAAATCAATGGCAATCTGCGCGAGGCTGTCGTCCATCGGCAGCAGGAAGCCGTAGCGGCCAATGCCTTTTTTAGAGCCGAGCGCGCGCTGAAACGCTTCGCCCAAAGCCAATCCGGTATCTTCAATCGTATGATGTTCGTCTATCTGCAAATCGCCCTTCACTTCAATAGTGAGGTCAATACCTCCGTGTTTTGCAATTTGTTCAAGCATGTGGTCGAAAAAGCCGATGCCTGTGTGAACTGATGCCTGACCGCTGCCATCGAGATTCAGTTCTACACGAATGGAAGTTTCGGATGTTTTTCTTTTAACGGTAATTTTCCGGGAGTGACTTTTCAGGAAATGATAAATCTCCTTCCAGTCAGAAGCATGGAGGATAACCACTTCGTGTTCATTCCATGTGTGTGCATGATTTTTCGACAACATACACTGAATGTGAATGGCGTGGCAGCCTAAATTCTTGGCGAGCAGTGCATCCGTGAAACGGTCGCCAATCACGAAAGAATTTGTGATGTCAAAATCACCTTTGAGATAATGCTTCAGCATTCCGGTGCCAGGTTTACGTGTTTCTGAATTGTCTTCTGGAAAATGACGGTCAATACACACTTCACGAAAGTCAATGCCCTCATCTTTTAAAACTTCTAGCATCTTGTTGTGGACGGGAAAGAAAACTTCTTCGGGCATATAGTCTGTCCCAAGCCCGTCCTGATTGGTAACGATGACCAATTCGAAATCCATTTCACGCACGATTTTTCCGAGCCAGGTAATCACTCCGGGCAGAAAACGCAGTTTTTCAAAACGGTCGAGCTTTTCATCTTCGGGTTCAAGAATGAGGGTGCCGTCCTGGTCTATAAAGAGAATTTTTTTCATGAATTTATGGGGGATATATTTTTTAAAACTGAGAGCAATTTTTCATTTTCATCCTCTGTTCCTATCGTGATGCGCAGACACCCTTCCGCAACCGAATTACGGTCACGCACCACGATATTGTTTTCCAGCAGCGACTTGTAAATCTTTTTCGGCTCATCAAATTTCACCAAAAGAAAATTAGCGTCTGAAGGATAGATTTTTTTAACCACCGGCAGTATCCCGAGTTCTTCAATCACGATTTTCTTTTGTTCGTTCAGCAGTCGGACATAGTTTTCTTTTTTATTAATATTTTTCAATCGTTCAAAAGCAATTTGCTGGGTGATTTGATTGATGTTGTAAGGCGGCTTGATTTTGTCTAAAGTTGAAATAATTAATGCGTGCCCAAACGCCATTCCAAGCCGAATACCCGCCAGTCCCCAGGCTTTGCTGAAGGTCTGCAGAATGACAACCTGTTCGTAGCGTTTCAATTCACCGAGCAAAGAGCCGTCCGGAGAAAAATCAATGTAGGCTTCATCAATCACCACGAGTCCGTTGAATTTTTGAAGCAGCGATTCAATCTCCGCTTTATTTAGCAGGTTGCCGGTTGGGTTGTTGGGCGAGCAGAGAAAAATAATTTTGACGTCCTGCTGTTCAATCGTATCTAAAACATTTTTTAAATCCAACTGAAATTTTTCGTTCAACGGAATTTTGACAACCTGTATATCATGAATGGCAGCCGCCACTTCATACATGCCGTAAGTCGGAGGGCAAATCAGGATGCTGTCATTTGCAGGCTCACAATAGGCGCGGATAAGCAGGTCAATCGCCTCATCGCTGCCATTGCCGAGAAAAATATTTTCAGATGAAACATGTTTCAGCGCTGCAATTTGTTTTTTCAACGCAGCTTGATGCGGGTCGGGATAGCGGTTGTAACCCGTGTCGAATGGATTTTCATTGGCGTCCAGAAAGATTTTGTTTTCTCCCGAAAATTCATCCCGCGCGCTGGAATAAGGTTTTGCGCGAATGATGTTTTCACGGGCGGCAACAGTTGTATTTTTTACTTTCTCAGAATCATTTTTCTGCGATTGCAAATAATCCAAGCGAAGTGTTACTGCATTTTTATGCGCCTCCAATTGCTCGGCAGCCGCCATATGTTCAATCGCAGGACCGATGTTTCGAATACCGGTAGCGGTTAATTCCTGAAAAGTGATTTTTTTCATGAAACTGTCCAATGACACTCCGCTGTAGTTGCGGGCATAGCCGTTGGTCGGCAAAGTGTGATTGGTGCCGCTCGCGTAATCACCCGCGCTTTCGCAACTGAAATGACCTAAAAACACCGAGCCGGCATTCACTACTTTTTCCGCTAACAATTCAGGTTGTGCGGTGGCAAGGATGAGATGTTCGGGTGCATAAATATTACTGAACGCAATCGCATCATCCATGTTTTTTAACAAAACCGCCTTGCTGTTTTTCAAAGCTGCGGCAGCTAATTCTTTGCGCGGTAAAACATTTAATTGCCGTTGTATTTCGCTCAATATTTTTTCAGTTATTGTTTCATCATCCGAAACCAACACCACCTGGCTGTCAGCGCCATGTTCGGCTTGTGAAAGGAGGTCAGCCGCCACGAAAGCAGGGTAGGAGATAGAATCAGCAATCACAAGCACTTCGCTCGGTCCTGCAGGCATATCAATCGCCACGCCTTGTTGCTGAACTAACATTTTAGCCATCGTGACATACTGATTACCCGGTCCGAAAATTTTATAAACTGCAGGGATGCTTTCCGAGCCGTAAGCCATTGCCGCAATCGCCTGAGCGCCACCTACGCTATAGATTTTTTTTAATCCAAGTTGAGACGCTGTGTAAAGAATTTCAGGAGCAATCGTGCCATCTTTTCTCGGGGGCGTACAAACGATGATTTCATTACATCCCGCAACAAATGCCGGAACGCCAAGCATCAGCAAGGTGGAAAACAAGGGAGCGGTTCCTCCGGGGATGTATAAGCCCACTTTTTCTATTGGTACGCTTTTTCGCCAGCAAGTGACCCCGTTTGTCGTAGTGATTTTTTTCACCGGCTCACGCTGCGCAATATGAAAACGCCTGATGTTTTTTTCAGCGAGACGGATGGCTGATTTTAACTCATCGCGGACCTGCTTTTCAGCTTCAGCGAGTTCTTTTTCACTCACTAAAAAATCGTCTGGCGCAAAACCGTCAAACTGCAGACTAAAAGATTTCAGCGCTTCATCACCTTGTTTATTTACCGCATCCAAAATTGCTCTCACCCCCGGTTCAATTTGGGAAAAAGACATCATCGGACGCTCGCAAAGCGACTGCCATGTTTCGAGTGGTGGATGTTTGTGGATGTTCATTGATTAGCCTCACCCCCGCCCCCTCTCCCATGGGAGAGGGGAGTCCGGACGGTGTACCTTTTTAAGATGACGGTGTTTATTGAGTTTATTTTCTAATTAATATAGTTAGTAATCAGTCGTCTATTATCTAAAGTCTAAAATCTCACGTTTCACAACTATTAATTTACCCTCGTCCTTCGACCCTCGACCCTCGTCCTTCGTCCCTATCAAACAATCATCTTCTCAATCGGCACCACCAAAATCCCTTCCGCACCGGCTTTTTTGAGTTCGTCAATCACTTCCCAAAACACGTCCTCTTTCACCACGCTGTGGAGGCTACTCCATCCTTCCTCAGCCAATGGCAGCACTGTTGGGCTTTTGATGCCGGGAAGGATGCTGCAAATTTTGTCAATCGCATCATTGGGTGCGTTGAGCAAAATGTATTTGTTGTTGCGGGCATTGTTGACTGCCCTGATGCGGAACAACAATTTTTCAACGATGGAGGTTTTTGCGGCATCTAAATTTTTATTGGCAACCAGCACCGCCTGTGAGTGCAGTATGGTTTCCACTTCTTTGAGTCCGTTAGTAAAAAGCGTACTTCCGGTGCTTACGATGTCGAAAATTGCGTCCGCCAGACCGATACCGGGCGCGATTTCCACGCTGCCGCTGATTTCTTCTATTGAGGCGGTTATGTTGTTTTTATTCAAAAAATCTCGCAAAATGGAAGGGTAGGAGGTGGCGATTTTTTTATCATTGAAAAAAGTTAAACTGGTATAATTATCTTCTTTTGGGATGGCGAGGGCGAGTCTGCATTTTGCAAACCCAAGCTGTTCCACCTCGAGGATGTCTTTCTTTTTTTCCTTCACCACATTTTCACCCAAAATGCCGATGTCAGCCACATTATCTTCCAAGTATTGGGGAATATCATCATCGCGTAAAAAAAGCACTTCGAGCGGGAAATTGACTGCCCGCGCTTTCAGTACACTAGAGCCATTGCCGACTTTCACGCCACATTCTTTCAGAAGCTGCAAAGATTGCTCGCTGAGACGTCCGCTTTTTTGAATGGCAATTCTGAGGATAGTATTCATGTTTTTTAAATTAAAAAGGCTTACCGGGTGGG
>JBGTCY010000075.1:0-3455 GCA_041748615.1 Chitinophagales bacterium | reverse complement strand
GAGGATACAAGTTTCTGTGAAAAACAAAGCAGTCAAATCCGGGATGAGGACTGCCGGCTTCCGACCAAATCAAAGGCAATTCTTCAACCCTCTTGTATTTGCGTGAAATTCGTCTGCGGTTAATGATAAAAGCATCAAACCCCTGTTCAATTATTACTTTAACGGCAAGGTAAAAGTGTGGTAGGAGTCCAATGTCCACATTTGAGTAAATTAAATATTCGGCATCAGAATTTTGATACAATTGTTCTAATACTTCTTTTATTAAAGGATATTTTTTTTTGTTAGAAAATTGCTGATAGTCAAGAACTGATTTTTTTAAATCGGGCAAAACAGTAAAAAAATCAGGGATGATTTCCCTGTCTTCCGGAAATTGAGCGGTCAGCAACTGTACTTTCAAATTGTCTCCCGCGAATTCCCTTGCAACGCGCATGGACTCAAAAGTGATTGGTTGCGCGCTGAATAAATCAGAATCTTCAGAAACTTTAACCGGATTAATCAGATGGGCGATGGTGAGCATGAAGATTTTGCTGATGTAACTTCTCCGTCAAAGATATTAAAATACGTTTCTATCGGCAGGTTGTTTTAACAAATCACTATTTTAGCAAGCAACTAAGAATATCAGTCTGCATCTATGGGCGCCTTGTTACTTTGTTTCACTATTATTTTTTTCGGATGTCTTTTGGGATTGGGAGCGCAGCGAGTGTTCAAAAAACTGACTCCCTGGGTGTTGTCCATCATTCCCCTGTCGGTATTTATTCTGCTGCTGAAAAAATTGCCGGATGTGCTTTCTGGCAATTCCGTCAAAGAAGCCTACACATGGGTGCCGGGGTTAGATTTCAACTTGCAATTTCACTTAGACGGGTTGAGCCTTTTATTTGCCTTGTTAATTACCGGTATCGGAGCGCTGATTGTCATTTATGGCGGCACCTATCTTTCGAAGGATAATAACCTGCCCCGTTTTTACGCTTTCCTTTTTTTGTTTATGGGCGCGATGCTGGGAGTGGTGTTGTCGGATAATATTTTCGCGTTGTTTGTTTTTTGGGAACTGACAAGCCTGAGTTCATATCTTTTGATAGGCTACAAGCACGGATATGAAGATGCGCGTAAATCTGCATTGCAGGCATTGCTCGTGACGGGCATGGGCGGCTTGGCGCTGTTAGCTGGATTAATACTCGCTTCGCTTGCGGGCGGCTCACCGGTTATTTCCGAATGGAGCGCGGATGAAAATCTTTTCTCCGCGCACAAACATTTCGCTTTACTGCTGACACTTATTCTCGTTGGTGCTTTCACCAAATCGGCTCAGTTTCCGTTTCATTTCTGGCTGCCTAACGCGATGGCAGCGCCCACGCCAGTGAGCGCCTACCTTCATTCGGCTACGATGGTGAAAGCTGGGGTGTATCTGTTAGCGCGGATGCAACCCTACTTTGCCGGTGCTGAAGCGTGGCATTTTGCTTTAACTTTCTTCGGAGGCGCTACCATGCTCATTGGCGCGGTGTGGGCACTGTTTCAAACCGACCTCAAGAAAATACTCGCATACACTACGATTTCCGCGTTAGGCGTGCTCGTTTTTTTCATCGGCATCGGAACGCCCGAAGCTATTCAGGGCGCGATGGTGTTTTTACTGGCGCACGCTTTTTACAAAGGCGGTTTGTTCATGATTGCAGGAAATGTTGACCATGCCGCAGGCAGCAGGGATGTCCGGCAGTTATCGGGTTTATGGCGCGGAATGAAGTTCAATGGAACAGCCGCTATGCTCACCACGCTTTCAATGGCGGGTTTTCCTTTTCTGCTCGGTTTTATTGCAAAAGAATTATTATACGAAACTACTTTTCACGCCCCTTATACTGCCGTACTATTTACAAGCATCATTTTTATTACGGGCGTCATTTTCGCTTCCATCGCGGTTCTGCTGGGATGGAAAATATTTTTCAGGAAGGGAAAAAATGAATTTAAAAAGAGCGACATCCATGAAGTTTCATTAGGAATGTATCTGGGTCCGATGGTGCTGGCGGCTTGCGGATTGATTGCTGGTATCTTGCCGCAAGCATCAGTAGGCGGATTGTTGTCGGCAGCCGCATTATCAGTGTCAAAAAATGCTGGGGGACTGGAGTTGCATCTGTGGCATGGGTTTACGCCTGTTTTGGGATTAAGTGTATTGACGTTATTGCTCGGTGTGCTACTTTTTAGATACACAGATTTTTTCAAAGCTAAAAATGCCTCACTGTCTTCATTTGAAAAATTCGGACCCGAAGCGATTTACAATTTCAGTTGGGAAAATCTCATTCTTTTTGCAAAAAAATTAGTCGCGTTTATTCAAAGCGGTTACCTGCGCTATTATGTAATGACAATTATTATCACTTTATTTGGATTGGCTTTTCTCACGATTTGGAAGTATAAATTATTCGCATTGAATACTTCCTTCACCGGAGTAGATGTTTATGAAATTCTGCTCGCCATCCTGGTTGCGGTCGCTATTTTTTTCACGGTGATAGCTTCATCCCGGCTGGCTGCCATCGCCATCCTTGGTGTGGTGGGCTATGGCATCGCGGTGTTTTATTCCATTTATGGCGCTCCTGATTTGGCGATGACACAATTTTTAATTGAAACCCTCACGGTAGTCGTATTCGTGTATGTGTTGTATAAATTGCCGGGCTACATCAAACTTTCGCCCGGCATCAATCGCTATCGCGATATTGCCATTGCTGTGGCAGGCGGTACTATGATGACACTTATTATATTGTTGGTGACCAATTTTCCTTTGACTTCCGAACTGAAATTATTTTATGCAGAAAACAGCTATGTACTTGCTAAAGGGCGCAACGTGGTGAATGTGATTTTGGTAGATTTCCGGGCATTGGATACAATGGGTGAAATCGTGGTATTATCCATTGCCGCTCTCGGTGTTTTTGCGTTAAGTAAATTGAGAATACAGTCTGAAAGCAATAAAATATGAATTATATATTTAGTTCAAGTAAAAATGGGAATGCTGATTTTTTTTTTCAACTTACAACATCATGATTGATAAGATAAAATGAACTCGCTGATTTTACAAATTGCCGTTAAACTGATGTTCCCGCTGTTGCTGCTGGCATCACTGCTGTCGCTGTTTCGCGGACACCATGAGCCGGGGGGCGGGTTTATCGGGGGATTGGTGGCGGCATCAGCTTTTATACTTTCCACGTTTACAATCGGAGTAAGAGAAACGCGGAAACGCATGTGGATTAAACCGATATCGTTGTTTGCTGCCGGATTATGGCTGGCGTTTTTTTCAGCATTGCTCCCGATGTTTTTTGGATTTGGATTGATGGAAGCGATGTGGGCTGATTTTTATTTACCATTTATCGGCAGACCGGGCACCCCGCTGCTGTTTGATATTGGGGTGTACATGGTGGTGATTGGAATTGCATGTAAAATCATTTATTCAATAGGCGACTGATGGAATTGCTCTTAGCGAT
>JBGTCY010000074.1:0-4790 GCA_041748615.1 Chitinophagales bacterium | reverse complement strand
CGCGCGATTTTTGCTGAAGCCGGAAAGTTCGCTGCGGGACACCGTGCTGCAAAAGCATTTCGTGAAGCAGGTGACAAGTATTCAATCATTCAAGCCGAAGGCATTAAAAGCAATGACAACACTATTTCAGGTTTAGGCGCATCACGTGATGTCGTGAAATGGGCTTACAATGTTTCTCCGAATGAAGTATCCGATGTGTTTTCATTGGATGACAAATACATTGTTGTACTGCTTGCATCAATTAAAAAAGAGGGATTGACTCCGCTTGCAGAAGTAAGAGCTGAAATTGAAGCTGAAGTTAAAAAAGAAAAAAAGGCGGAATTGCTGAAAGCCAAACTCAAAGGTCAATCCGACCTCAGCGCCATCGCCAGTTCATCGGGCGCAACAATACAATCTGCTGCCGGAATGACGCTCACCAACAATTTCATTGATGGCGTTGGTCAGGAATCCGGGGTTGTGGCAAAAGCAATCATGCTGAATGAAGGTGAATTATCACAACCTGTTACCGGGAAAAACGGAGTGTTTGTAATTAAAGTCACCGCCAAAAACGAACCGGCTAAGCTGACTGACCTCAGAGCGCAGCAGCGCAATTTACATACTGCGGCAGAATCAAGGGTTGACTTTTCACTCAATGAAGCAATCCGCAATTCCGCTGACATCAAAGACGAGCGCTACAAGTTTTATTAAGCGTTCATTTTATTATCCGCTTTTAAAATTCGGGTAGAATAACTCTCTCACAAGGTTCATGAACCTGCTATAACTTTATAGTATTCAATCCTGAATACTTTTCCTTAAATGCAATCTTCAGGACGTTTAATTTGTTTCAAGAACAATGAAAGAAACAAAAACATTGGTCAACCGGGTTGAGCAAAGCGGTATCCTCACTTTTGATTTGGCAACATTGCTGCCGAAGGAGCCTGTTGCTGAATTTGATTTAAAACCTTTTTTATTCAAAGAAATGGTGTTGATGGAAAAATCCTTTCGCGAGGCATTGAAAGAGACCGACTGGCAGCAGTATAACGGCAAGGTTGTTGCAGTTCATTGTTCCAATGAAGCTTTAATTCCAATGTGGGCTTATATGTTAATATCAACTCATCTTCAGCCGGTGGCAAAAAAAATCTACTTTGGCAATCTCTTGCAGGCGGAATCCGCTTATGTGATTTCCGAAATAGAAAAAATAAACCCACAGGAATTTTCAGGAAAGCGTGTGGTGGTGAAAGGATGCGGTGAAAAAATGTTGTTGCCCGATGTTTTTCTTGCAATCACATTGAAACTTATGCCGGTCGTAGCAAGTCTGATGTATGGCGAACCTTGCTCTGCCGTGCCCGTATATAAGCAATTAAAACCCTCATAAAGGATGTTAAAGGAATCATCCATACCCGTTTACCTGTTCATCGGTTTGCTCATCACGCTTTCCATCGTGTTTCGTTCCAATCAACATCCGCCTGTGCACAGCAATCAACAGACGCAGCAAGTCAGTATAAATTCATTTTCAAAAATTGAAGTGGTCAAAATTCCGGATGCTACTTCATTTGCAGGTGAAATTGTCCCATTACACAGTTTTGATGTAAAAGAACGGCTTGACCGGGAATTGTTAGTAAACACCTACTGGCATTCCAATACACTGCAGCTTTTCAAACTCGCTGCAAGATATTTTCCAACCATCGAAAGAATCCTCGAAGAACAGTGTGTTCCGGATGACTTTAAATATTTAGCGCTTGCTGAAAGCGGTTTGCGCTCCGTTATCTCTCCCAGCAACGCGGTCGGGTTCTGGCAGTGTCTGGAATCAGCAGGAAAAGAAAACGGGCTTGAAATCAACAAGGATATTGATGAACGGTATGACATCGAACAAAGCACGCTGGCAGCCTGTCGCTATCTGAAACGCTCTTATGAAGAATTCGGCAGTTGGACGCTGGCTGCGGCTTCCTATAATATGGGCAAAGCCCGCGTCAGAAAAACCATCAGCGAGCAGAAAGTGGATTCGTATTACGACCTGCACATGAATGACGAAACCTCCCGTTATGTATTCCGCATCATCGCCCTCCGGGAAATCTTTGACAACCCGGAGCAGTATGGTTTTTACATCAATAAAAAAGATATGTATAAGCCGATTCCGTTTAAAACCATTACCGTTGAAAATGACATCAACGACCTGGCAACATTCGCGTTGGAAAACGGTTCAAATTACAAGACTTTAAGATTAATGAACCCGTGGATTCGGCAGCCCCATCTGAAGGTTAAAAAGGGAAAGTCCTATCAAATTAAATTGCCTGTCTGAATTTCATCCATTCAGTTTTTCCCTGCAAAACGGGCATCATGTTGCAACAATGCCTGTTCCATCATTGCAAACACTTTTTGTTTAAGAGGTTCAATATCATTTTCCGTTAATCCGGCAGTCGGCACATGGTCTAAAAAAACTGTCTTCACCGTGCCGGGTTTTGACATCAGGCTGCCGGGAGGCATCAGCAACCCCGTGTTGCACATGACTAATGGCGCAATCGGTTTTTGCAATTCAATCGCCATTCTGAAAGCTCCGTCATAGAATGATTTCAAAGGCTTGTCAGTGCGATTACGCGTACCCTCCGGAAAAACAAAAATGGAGATATTCTTCTGTGAGGTGTCTTTCAATTCTTTCACGCTTTCCTGCCGGCTTTCCTTGCTGCCACGGTCAACGATAACACAGGTCTTTCTGAAAATATATCCCAGCATAGGCACTTTCATTAATTCCCGTTTTGCCAGACCTTTCACCAAATAAATATTCGACCATCCCCATAGCATCGCATCTAAGTTGGATGTATGATTGCACACAAATACATAACAACCCGATGGCGGAGTTTTATGACGGTCAATCACTTTCATTCGGATGCCGCAAAGCGTTGCCCAGGTGATAGACCAAATCCTAATGATGCCGAGCGCCACGAGATGACCGCGAATTTCATTCAATAAGGCATAAGATAATATCACAAGCGGCACTGCAATCATCAGCGAAATGAAATACAACAACGCTACATAGACCGAATAGACAAATAAAAAAGGTTTTAAAATTGTTTTCAAGAGTATCTTTTTGAGGATTGCAAAATAAGAACAATCTGATTTTATACCGGGTAGCGAAAAAAGAACAGTGAAATTATTGCTTTTTCACTCTTTTCAATTCCAGCAAATTCATCGGGTTGGGTTCCATACCCGAAATTTTTTTACTGACAAACCGCACCACCTCATCATAGAAAAGCGGTACGACCACCGCTTCCTCCAGAATTATTTTATCCATTTCCCGGTATAATTCAAAGCGCGCCTCATCATTATTTTCATTCAAAGCCTGAAAATAAAGCCGGTCAAATTCCGGATTGTTGCAGCGGGTGTAGTTGGGTGGCGCTCCATGTCCGCTGTAAAACATGGCGAGATAACTTTCAGCATCGGGGTAATCCGCTATCCATGAACCACGAAAGAAAACCGCCTGCGACTTTGCCATCAACTCGCGCTGAAATGATGGCGGCACCACTTCTAATTTCACGGGAATGCCGATTTCATTCAGTTGTTTTTGAATAAAGCCTGCCATATCCTCATACGTAGTGCTGGTGTATAATGGGATTTGGGGTAACCCTTTCCCTTCCGGGAATCCGGCTTGCCGCAGCAGACGGCTCGCGGTTTCCGGCTGATAAGAATAGCCTTTCACCTTCTCCACATCAAATGAAGGCAACCCGAATGGAACAAAGCCGGATGTCGCTGGTTTTCCGATTCCATTGCGTAAGTATCGGATGATAGATTCGCGGTCAAATCCATAATTGATTGCCTGCCTTACTTCACGAATTTTTAAGGGGTTGTTTGGAATTCCGGCATTGCTGTCATCCATTAAAAAGCCCAGATATTCAGAGTTGAGATAAGCGGTTTTATACAACAGCATCTTTTCGGCATGAGCGGATTTCAGCTCGCCTTCTTTCGTCAATAATTCATTGATATAGGAAGCATCTACCCCGGAAAGGAAATCTAATTCTCCTTTTAAAAATTGCAAATACTCTGTTTGTTTACTTTGAATAAATGAAATTTTCACCCCATCCAAGTAAGGTAGGGCAACTCCGTTATCTTTCTCAAAGTAATTTTCATTTTTCACTAAAATCAACAGATTGCCTTCCTGCCACACTTTAAATTTGAAGGGTCCGGTGCCTACAGGATTTTTTCTGTATTCTTTTCCATAGTGACGAACAATTTCCTCCGCTGTTATGGCGGTATAAGGCATCGTTAAAATGCTTAACATCGGACGAAAAGGTTGTTTTAATCTGATTTGAAAAACAGAATCATTCAAAGCCGAAAACGGTTGTTGCGCATCAACTTTATCGCTGAAAATCCAGGTGCCCGGTGAAGCGGTAGCAGGATCAAGGATGCGCTGAAATGAATAAACAACATCTCCGGCTTTTACTTTTCTGCCTTTTTTGTTTTCAAACAACTCATGGTCATGAAAAAAGATATCATCTCTCAACAGGAAAGTGTAAATAAGCCCGTCTTCACTGACTTCCCAACTTTTGGCGATTGCAGGCTGAAGTTTTAAAGAAGCATCAAACTGCACTAATGTATTATAAAGCATATTGACCGCCCAGATATTCGATTGGTCTTTGGCGAATGCGGGGTCTAATGAAGGGATGCCGGAGGAAGAATTGTAACGAAAAATATTTTTTGCGGAGTCTTCCTTATCACCATTGCATGAAATGATGAAGATAGAAATCAGAAAAAACAGAATGTTGTATTTCATTTGAATATTTGATGCGAAAGTAGCGGTATTCGACAATGAAATCATG
>JBGTCY010000073.1:0-2328 GCA_041748615.1 Chitinophagales bacterium | reverse complement strand
TTAGGTGGTTGATTTGCACCCGTAACATTTACCGTAACTAAGTTTGAAGAGGTAACCGCTCCTGAATTGTCATAAGCTTTCGCAGTCAGTTGATAAGCGCCTGACAATACATTATTCCAGAGGTATGAATAAGGCTCGGTTAAGTCAGTTCCCAGCAAATTGGCGCCTTCATAAAATTCAACTTTTGTGATTGTGCCATCCGCATCAGCGGCTGTCGCTTCAATCAAAATGTCAGCAGGCGCATTGAAAGACGCTCCATTAAGCGGAGCAGTGATGGCAACGGTTGGCGGCACATTACTTCCCAATGCCCATAAAATAGCAGCATCGAGCAACGCGACACCATCCTGTGTCAAAAACGCGGCAGGAGCATCATGCAGGAAAAAACCAACCCTGCGCGCAGGAGCATTTAATCCAAACATGGCAGCGCCAGTTTCATAACCAAAGATGACGGTTTGATTGGCATTATTTGCGGCTGTCGCAATGCGGATAGCATTCGTGTTCGGCTGACCAAATACCATCTGTTGATTTGCAGTGGTTACGGAAACCAAACCATTCGGCAAACCTGCCGCCAGCGGATGACCGGCACCGATAATGTTAATTTGAGTCTGGTTTAAAATGGAACCAGAATTATTTCCTGCATTCACAAATTTCAAAGTCGGATGTAATGCCTGCTCCCAATTAACCAACGGTTTGGAGACATTGGTAAACTTAGCGCCCACTTCATTTGACATCACCGTGGAGGAGATAATGACAATATCCTTATCATCCGCATCCGCAGTCACTGACGCCAAAGCCTGTTTGATATGCACCGTGAATCCTAAAGTTTCCAATCTGGATTTCACAGCGGCATCCCCGTTATTGAGTGTTGTGTTTCCGACAATCAATAATGCATCTAATGTTCCGGGTGTAACAGCATTCACTGAAATATTCACCGGATCAGATTCATCCGAGTTTCCTTTAGTGTCATACGCGATGGCGGTTAAAGCATAATTCCCTTCCTGTACATTTTGCCATTCAAAGGAATAAGGTTGCGTGAAATCAATGCCGAGCAGATTGCCGTTTTGATAAAACTCAACATAAGCCACTCCTACATCATCATTAGCATCCGCTGAAATCAGAATCGTTGCTCCCTCATTGAAGTTGCTTCCATCAATTGGATTTTTAATTATCACAGAGGGCGGTAAATCATCTGCAACATGTATTTCTACCGGTGCTGAAACTGTGGAAAGTCCTCCGTTATCAAAAGCTTTCGCTGTAAGGATAAAGCTGCCGGGTTGAACATTTACCCAGTTATAAAAATAAGGCGCATCGAAATCGGTGTGCAGCAAAACAGCATCCGCATAAAATTCCACTTTCGTGATATTGCCATCGCTATCCTGAGCGTCTGCTTCAATTGTGACCGTTGCGCCTTCAATGTAGTGCGCGCCATCCACAGGATTGGTGATGGAAACCGTAGGTGGCTCATTTACCACCAACGGCATTTCCTCCACGCAAATCGCAGAAATCTTAGCATTGTTTACTACACCCACAAGATTGACCGAAACATTGCCGTCCGTAATTAAAATATTGTCGAATATTTTGATGACCGCTCTTTCAGCGCCACCGGCATCCGCGAAAATATCGTAGTTGAGCAACGCGGTATCACCTTCAATCAATACATTGAATATACGCTTGCCGGTATGTGGCGGATTGCTGTTGTTGCCGCCCGTAGCTCCAAAGAAAATTTCCGCGAAATAAAGTTTCACACGGTAGTTTCCATTGGTGACCGGAATGGTGTAAGAGAAATTGTCTTTATATCGCTCAGTTCTGAAAATCGGGTCATCATTTGTATTGAGAATATCAGGAATGGTGTTATTGATGCCTGTGATGGTTCCGGATGAAAAGTATTGGTCGGTTTTAAACGTATCTCCATCAACAGAAATGTATTGCGCGCCTCCTGAATTAAAACACAACGGACGTTTTGGCGCTTGAACCGTATCAACTACTGTCAGCGTGAAGTTTTGAGTAGCAATATTATTTGCTGCTTGCCCGTCATTGGCTGTCACCGTAAATAATTGCGAACCGAATTGGTTGGCTACTGAAGTTATCGTCACCGTTCCGGAAGTTGGATTGATGCTCACATTCGCAAAAGCGACTGATGATGGCGATAAACTATAAGTCACTACCTGCCCAACTTCATCCGCGGGAACCGGTCCCGGAATCACTGTAATCGTTTCCGTGGTGGCGAAGTTTTCATTCACCGTTACATTCGTTCTGCTCAGCGTGAATAACGGTGGGTCGTTCACCGGTAAAATCGTAAGCGTGAAGTTTTGTGTAGCAATGTTATTT
>JBGTCY010000072.1:0-2947 GCA_041748615.1 Chitinophagales bacterium | reverse complement strand
AGTCGTTGCGCGATTGTTGCGTTTTACCTTCGCGGAGGGATAGAAAGCGGATGATAAATTAATCAGTATTGACTGACTAAAAAATGACCAATCTTTTGCCCGATAATTTTAAACCTTATTCAATTCGCGCTCAAAATCCTTTCAAGTCATTCCAAGTGTATGTAGATTTGTCTTAACATGTAGTATAGGAATATCTTTTTCATTTGCCCAGATTATAACCGGGCGATCAAGCATTGGCGGTTTTCGCATATCCCATTTTTCATGTGAGGCTTGAGTCCCTTTGTGTTCAAGTCCCAATCGTTTCAGAACTTTCCTGAATTTCTGGGCTGGAATGGGTCTCATACAACTGGCATCTGTATTTTTTCTTTAAAGACACTTTTGGGCTTAGCTGCACCAAGTAGAGAAATGTTATTAATGAAGTCTGTTAAAGTAACATGCGGAGGCGTGTAGTAATCCCTATTCAACGTCCATCCAAGTTCTATTAATATTTTCTGTAAAGTTCCTTTTTCTTGTGTGTCTTTAAGAAAAATATCTATGGAAGCTTGAAATGAATACTTCGCCTCCTTAACAGTATCTCCATAACCGGATAGTTCCAGCGCAGGACAGTATGCAACGAATTGGCCTCCATCCTTTACTATGAGAACTTCAAGTTCTACGGACAAATCTTTGTGACCGGCACTAATTCTGTTTGTCATGGGATTTACTGCTCCTTTTTTTACCTGTTTTATAAGAAGTATGTTGTTCCAAATAATCGGGACAATCATCAAATTGATAACCTAATTATCATAAAAGGTAAGATTTTTCTATGAATAGCAATTGTTAAAATTCAATAACCCGCACTATAAAGTTAGTAGCATAAAATAATCTTGAATTTTTCACGAGTCAGGGGAAAAAAATCCTCATCCTACATCCTGCTTTTTTTCAACTCCTTCAAAAATTTAGAAGCGAAAATGAAGTCGTTCAGTTCTTCATCATCGGTTTGAAGGATTTGTTTGCTGCTGCCTTCCCAGTGTTTTTTACCTTTATTCAGATACACCACCTTGTCGCCAATGCCCATCACCGAGTTCATGTCATGCGTGTTGACGATGGTAGTGATGTTCAGTTCAATCGTGATGTCCTTAATCAGGTCATCAATAATGATAGCGGTTTTCGGGTCGAGACCGGAGTTCGGCTCATCGCAAAAAAGATATTTCGGACCCAGCACGATGGCGCGGGCAATCCCCACGCGCTTCATCATGCCACCGCTGATTTCAGCAGGGAATTTATTGTTCGCGCCTACCAGATTTACTTGTTGCAAGACTTCATCCACCCGTTTTTTCTTTTCTTTCACAGTCATGCTTGAAAACATGTCTAAGGGAAATTTGACATTCTGCTCCACAGTCATCGAATCAAAGAGAGCGGTTCCCTGGAAGAGCATCCCGATTTCCGTGCGGATGGCTTTTTTTTCCTTACGCCCCATCTTGGCTAAATCCCTGCCATCATACAAAATCTCACCTTTATCTACCGGAATCAATCCGACCATACATTTAATGAACACTGTTTTCCCGGAACCGCTTTGCCCGATAATGAGATTGGTCTTGCCCGGCTCGAAAACTGTCGAGATGTCATCCAACACATTTTGGGAGTTGAAAGATTTGTAGAGGTGCCTGACTTCAATCATAGAACCAATGCCGCGATTATGAAGTTTGCAACAATCAAAACGATACTGCTGAATACAACTGCGCGTGTGCTTGCCTTGCCGATATCCAACGCTCCGCCTTTCACAAAAAAGCCCTGATAACAGGAAACGGAAGTGATGATGAATGCGAAAGTCACCGACTTCAGGAACATCACCCGCACATCAAACGGATTCAATCCATCCTGGAGACCGCGCACATATTCATCAATAGAGTAAAGTCCCATGGAAAACCCCGCAAACATACCACCGATGATGCCGGAGAACACCGCGAAAATAATCAGCAGGGGAAAAACGAGCATCGAAGCCACGATTTTAGGACCTACTAAATAAGCGGATGTGCTGACACCCATGATATCCAGCGCGTCAATTTGCTCAGAGATGCGCATGCTCCCTAATTCGGATGAAAGATTGGAACCGACCTTGCCGGCAAGCAGCAATGAAGAAAAAGTGGGCGCGAGTTCCAGAATCAATGAGTCGCGCACAATCAATCCAATCCACCACATGGGCACAAACGTGTCTTCCAACTGGTAGGCAAACTGCACAGCCGTAACGCCCCCGATAAACAGCGACATGATGGAAATAATGCTCAATGAACCCACCCCGATTTGCGTCATCTGGCGGAATAACTCTTTAGAGTACATCGAGTATTTTTCCGGTCTGACAAAGCAACTCTTGAGCAGCAGCAGGTATCGTCCGAGGTGAAAGAAGAAGTTCATTTTCAGCGCGTAAAAATACTTTAATTTTCAGTTCATTTTAAAATTGAATAAATAATGCAGAAAAACAATAATATCAAAGTGTTGATTACGGGCGCTACCAAAGGCATCGGGCTGGCGGTTGCTGAAAAATTCGCTGCCGAAAGCGCGGCTCTTGCCGTTTGCGCCCGCACGGAATCGGATGTACGGGAATTGGAAAAAAAACTGAAAGAAAAATACAATACCGAAGTCATCGCGGAAGTGTGTGATGTGGCGGATAAAAATCAGGTGAATGTTTTCGCGGAAAAAATCAAAAGCCAATGGGACAGCCTTGATGTGTTGGTGAACAATGCCGGTATTTTCCTGCCCGGCAAAGTGACCGAAGAAGCGGATGGAGCGATGGAGCGGCTGATGGAAGTGAATTTGTACAGCGCGTATTACCTGACAAGAGCGATGCTGCCCGTCATGCTGCCGCATCGTTCGGGCATCATTTTCAATATGTGCTCCGTAGCGGGATTAAAAGCCTATCCGAACGGTGGCTCTTATTCCATTTCAAAACACGCGCTGCTCGGCTTTT
>JBGTCY010000071.1:0-12621 GCA_041748615.1 Chitinophagales bacterium | reverse complement strand
TTTCAATACCTTTGCCTCCGTATCCAATACCTGTGAGATAGCCGCGATTTTTCCTTTAAACACTTCATCGGGGTACGAGAGTGTCTGGATATTTACTTCCATTCCCGTAGCTACATTTTTTACATTGGAGGCGTAAATGTTTACCAATACCCAAACTTCGCTCAGGTCTGAAATTGTAAATAATGGTTCTCCTTCGGCTGAAATTTGTGTTCCTGCCGAAAGGGTTTTGGCAGTTACGATTCCTGAAGCAGGCGACTTGATTTGAAAAACTCCTCTTTCGGGACTTGCACTGAATAAACTGAGGTGGGAGTTTATCTTTTCCTTTTCCGCTGTCAACACGTCCAGTTCACTTTGCGCTTCCATCAAATCTTTTTGTGCAGCGATGCCATCATTAAACATAGATTGCATGGATTGAAGATTTTTCTCCGCCACTTTTATTTGTGATGCAATCGTTTTGAACTGGGATTGTAATTCAGAGAGTTCCGCGCTTCTCAACTCCGCCAATACCTGACCTTTGGTTACTTTATCACCCAATGAAAAGTTGGTATTGGAAATAATGCCGCCCACTAAACTGACGAAGTGAATAACCTTATCGGGATTGGGTTCAATTGCGCCTGTAAGTTGGATGCCTTCGGTGACATTCTGTTTTTGAGGCTGCGCCAATTCAATCTTTGATTTGAAGGTTTCATTTAAACAGTAATTTTTAATTTCTGAATTTCCGTTTTGCTCTTCCGGATTTCTACAGTTGCTAAAAAGTATTGCCCCTGTCAGGCAGCAAATCAACATTAGATATTTTGTCGTTTTGTTCATTTTCAACGCGGTGTTTTATTTAATCAAATCTGTTCCGGCAGCGTAATTGAGTTCCTCCGCCAGTTCATTGATATCTTTTGCTGCTTCAAGAATTATTTTTTTATTTTCAAGGTAAGCATCCAAAAAATCAAGATATTCAAGCATGCTGATGTTTTTGTCCGCGAAATTTTTTGTGTAGCTCTCTAACAATCTGTCAAGCGTGGTTTCGTAACCCGGTTCTATTTCTTCCAAAAAGGTGATGGCATTTGACAGGTTCTGAAAGGAAAGCGCGATTTCATTTTCTATACTCAGGGTTTCCTGCTGATTCAAAATTTTTGATTGCTCAATGCCAATTTGCGCGTATTTGATATTCCCCTGATTGCGGCTAAAAAAAGGAATATCCATCGTCACACCGAATCCGACAAAGTCAAACATTGCATTTCCGCCTCTGTCATAAGCGGTTTTTAATGATAGGTCAGGCACGCGCTGCGCTCTTTCATGCACATATAACTTGTTATAATAACTTTCCTCCAATCGGGCAATCTTAAAATCAGGACGATGATTTTTCGCTTGTTCAATCACTTCATGCAAAACAAGCGGTCTGAATTGCGCGGTGTCTTTTAAGTAGCCGTCATCAGTAATTTCTAATTGAATATTGGCAGGCTGCCGCATCATAAGTTTCAATTCCTTCTGCGCTTCGTTTACCGATTTATTGAGTTCGTTGATGTTTTTTGATATTTCCAGTTCAAGCGCTTTCAGGCGGATATATTCGCCCTGCGGAACATTGCCTTGTTCAACTTGCCTTTGATACGCCAGAGTAAGTTGTCTGATGGAATTGAGTTGATTCTGATAAATGCTTCTGCTGAATTGCTGGTATTGCAGCCCGGTGAGTTGATTGCGAAATTCTATTTTCAGGTTTCTGAGTAAGTCCTCAAAATATTGTTTTGACATCTCCACAGAAACCTGTTCTAAGGCAACTAATTTTTTTCGCTTTCTTGCGGTGAGAATCAGTTGTTCTATTTCAAAACCGAATTGTTGATTCGCTCTCAAGCCTCCGATTGGCGGAATTACTTCCTGTCCCCCGGTTTGGCCAGGCGTAGCCCAAAAGTTTACCTGGTCAATTGTGAAACTCGGATTGGGCCAAAGTCGGGCTTGCAAGACCATTGCTTCAGACTGAGAAATATTTAGTTTCTCGGCAATGAGCAAAAGATTTTCATTCAGGAAAAGAGCTTCGGCTTGTTCACGACTTATTTTTAATGTATCCTGCGATTTTGCCGAAAGAGTAAATACAATTAGAAGGAGAATGAATTTACCTGACCTGATATAGTTCATAGATAGCGCCTGCATGAATCAGGTGCAAAACTCAGAACATGAACCTTAAAAAGACCTTAAAGCGGATAAAATTTAGCTTAATGAAGTTATTGGTTAATTGTTATTAGTTTATTGGACTTTTTGTTCGCTCAATATTCTATAATTACTTTACCACATCCAGGGAAAAACACACTTCAAATACATTCGTGTTATCGGAAGGATTTGAATAAGTAATGGTTGCCGAATTCAGTTCAACAATCTTCTTCGTTAAAACCAAACCGAGACCAAAACCAATTTTTCCCTGACTGTTCTTCCCTCTGAAAAAGCGATTGAACAGGAAATTTTCTTCATCCGCAGAAATGGGTTTACCGGAATTGCTAATTTGGATTTTCAAGCATTTGCTGTCAGAGCAATCAATTTTTATTTCGGCTTTTGAATCGTTGCTGTATGAAACACAGTTGGCGAGTAAATTCTGAAAGGCTTGCCGGATAAGAATCGGATTGAGGTTAATAATCAGCCGGTTCTCGTTGATTTCATCTGGAACGTAATTTACTTCAAAATGAAATTCCGGATAGAGCGCATTCAGTTCTTCTATCACATCAAAAATCAGTTCATCAATTCGCAAAGCTTGTTTTTGAGTTTGCTGACCCGATTCAATTTTTGAAATTTCAAGCAGCACATTGATAATTCCCCCCAATGATTTCGCTTTGATAATCTGGTTTTCAATTTCAGGCTTAGCTTCTTCAATACTTGAAAAATCCTTTATCCTTTCCAGTTCCGAAACCAATACCGAAATCGGTGTTTTTAATTGATGGGAAATATGGTGAATCGTATGTTTTTGAAACACAAACGCTTCATGTGTTCTTCGCAGCAATTCGTTGAATCTTTGAGTTAATTGATTCAATTCATAAGAAGAGGTTTCTATTGCCAGCTCATCCACTTTTTCTTTGCTGAGGTCGTATTGATTCAGGTTTTCAGCGAGCGCGGTAATCGGCTTGGAAATTTTGTTGGAAAGAAATCGGGAAACGAAAAAAACCACAACTGTAATAAATAAAAATATTCCGGTTAACACATTCCTCAAAAAATACAATTTAGTATATCCGAATGCATCATAAGCCTTGCTGACGGCATAGTAACCTTGATTGTTGGTTTCTGCATAAATACCGATAAGGTCATAATCTTCTTCTTTGGTTTCAATCCACCTTTGGGTTGGTGAAAGTTTGTCGAGAATGCTTTCAGCCTTAATGATGTCTAAACTGTCCAAACTGGCGAAAATCAGATTTTTTTTGGCATCATAAACAAGCAGTTTTTCATCATAGAAGTCATTAATATCCTGCTGGTCTAAAAGGTAAGAAATGGTTGCGCTCTCGTGTTTAAATTTTTCGATGAGCTTAATGGTCGTATGAATTTTTTCGTTTTGTTGCTGTTGAAACTCTTCCTCCCGGTATTCGAAAAACAAAATGTAAATAATGGTAAATGAAATTGCCGTGAGTGCAATTACGGTAGTGGAAAAATAGATAAGTATTTTATTTCTTATTTTCATTTCAAATCAAGGTAGTATCCGTAACCAATTTTGGTTTTAATCGTGTTTTTATCAAATGGCTTATCTAACTTGTTTCTTAAAAAACTTACATAAACTTCAATCGTGTTGGTGTTTGCATCAAATGAACTTCCCCAGATTTCTTTGATTAAATCTGCTTTTGAAACGATTTCCCCGTTTCTTTCCATGAGCCTTCTTAGAATTTGGTATTCCCTCGGTGTCAAACTGATTTCCTTCCCTTGTCTGAACACTTTTTTTTGAGCATCATTCAGTGTAATATCGTCTGACACCAAAATCTCTGTAATAGTTGAATTGCTCTTTTTGTGTCGCTTAATGAGCGAATGAACCCTTAAAATAAGTTCCCGCATGTAAAAGGGTTTAGTAAGATAATCATCAGCTCCGCATTCAAAACCCTGAACTTTATCTTCCAGCTCTCCAAATGCTGTCAGCATAATTACAGGAGTAGAAGTATTGTGCTGTCTGAAATCTTTACACAGGTCAAAGCCATTTTTTCCCGGCAGGTTGATGTCCATGATGATGCAGTCAAAATTATTTTTTTTCAACATCCTCTCCGCCAGCAATCCCTCATAAACACACTCGGTATTAAGGCTTTCGGCTATCAGTGCCTCGCTGATGTTTTTACTTAAAGTCGGGTCATCCTCAATTATTAAAACTTTCATAAATCCAAAACTACTGATTCTGTGATTGATTGTTCATTGAGTAGAGGCAAAAATATCTCTTCCAAATAATGGCACAAGAATGACGCACATGCTTGATGTGTTTGCCTTCTTTTGCCTTTTCTTTTCATATAGTCCTAAAAAAAAGTTTATGGTTTTTGAAATAAAACCTGAAATGAGTTTACATGGGATCCCACCGGGAAAAGTTGGAGAGACAGGCAGTAAACTGTCATTAATCGCACAAGCAGGCATGCGCTCCAAGCAATCGCCTCAACGCTTTCGCGAGCACCGTGGGCTGATGACCGTGGAGTACTATGGCAAAGAGAAAAAAACACAAGGGAATACCTGAATAAGTCCGGCATGACGCTTTAAACATCACACTTTAAAAATTAAACTCCTCCCCCACAGATTATGCGCTAACATCGTGCTTCGCTGCGAGTCATAGAAAGGCGGATTCGTAAGAAGCAATCGCAATTTTTTACTATGCATTACTATCTCATTTCTTTTCCATGTATTTCGTAAATCCGGTCAGGCTTTTCACTAAACTTGCGTAGCTATTTCAGTATCATGGCGTTTTGTGTGCGAATGAATATCGTTGAAAGGCATGATTAAGTGATTTTTACCGAATGTTCTTTTACTTATCTTATAGCCGACTTACCCTTCTTTGCGTAATGTTTTTTTTTATTTGATTGTCTCATTGTCCTGCTCTACATTACGACAACGGTTTTTTTTATTGTGTGTTTATTATAATAAATCTAACATTCTCAATAATATATTAAAATTTAATACACCCTCAGCTTATGAATTACACCTCTATTATCTCTGCGCCTGCCTTCCTTTTGAAAACAATCATGGTCTGTTTTGTAACAGCATGCCTTTCGACATCTCTCCTCGCGCAATCGGTAGGATTTAACCTCAGTAATCTTTCAGGCGCGAATCTGGGGAATCCAACTTCTCTTCAGTTTGGTCCGGATGACAGATTATATGTTGCCCAGCAAAACGGGATGATTTATATCTATACGGTGGAGCGTGTGAGCGCGAACAATTACCAGGTTGTTGCCACGGAGGTGATTACGCTCATCATGCAAATACCCAATCACAATGATAACGGAACGGCTGCTCCCCATATTCAAACTAGGCAGGTTACCGGTATTTTGGTGAAAGGGACAGCAGAGAATCCCGTGATTTATGTGACATCCAGCGACCCGCGTCATGGCGGAGGTTTTTTGTCGGTTAATACAAACCTTGACACTAACTCCGGGGTTATTTCAAAACTTTATAAAAACGGTTCGCAATGGGCGAAACAGGATTTGGTGCGCGGGTTGCCGCGCTCGGCTGAAAACCATTCACCTAACGGGTTGCAGTTGGATGAAGTGAATAATATTCTTTACATGGCACAGGGCGGAAATACCAACATGGGCGCTCCATCAAACAATTTCGTGATGCTGCCTGAGTATGCTTATTCAACTGCCATTCTTGCCATTGACCTCAATGCGATTGGTGGAGGAACGTATGACCTGCCTACATTGGATGATGAAGACAAGCCCAACACCGGTTCAGAGCCGGGTTATGAAGATTTTTCAGACCCATTCGGTGGCAATCGCGGGAAAAACCAGGGGGTATTGGTTCCCGGAGGTCCGGTACAGATTCACTCACCCGGATGGCGCAATAATTATGACTTAGTGCTGACTCAAACCGGTAAACTTTACAGTTTTGATAACGGTGGAAATGCAGGTTGGGGCGCTCCCCCGATTGATTGCAGCAATCAGCAAAGCGAACCCGGTGTGACGCATTGTGATGTGTTACATTATGTTCCGGGTCCGGGATATTATGCCGGATTTCCTAATCCGACCAGGGCAAACAGAAATAATACCTTCAATACCACCAATCCGCAATCACCTACTCCGCCCGGCATGGAAAATCCGGCAGAGTGTACCTATATCACCCCCGGGACTCAAGCACATGCCCTGACTACCATCTGTTCTTCTACCAACGGATTGTGTGAATACAAAGCATCCAATTTTAATAATGCCATGAAAGGCGACCTGATTGCTGCGGCTTTCAATGGAAAACTTTATCGTTTCAAGTTAAATGCGAATGGAACAGGGATTGTGCCCGGAGGTCAAACCGTGATTGCCGCCAACTTCGGAACAACCCCTTTAGATGTTACCGCACAAGGCGATGATGATATTTTTCCGGGAACAGTGTGGGTTGTGAATTACGGTTCAGGTACGATTACCATTTTAGAACCGGGTGATTTTCCGACCTGCGTTGGCGACCTGAACAGCTTCGCGATTGATTCTGATGGCGACTGCTACAGCAATGGTGATGAAACTTTGAACGGCACTGACCCTTGTAATCCAGCCAGCCGCCCCAAAGATTTTGATGGTGATTGCTTATCCGACCTTGTTGACCCGGATGATGATGGAGACGGTATTCCGGATGAGTTGGATATCTATGCACTCGACATCAATAATGGTACAACCACGTTCGCACCGACCTACTATCGTTTTGATAATTCTGAAGACGGAGGGATAGAAAACTGGGGCTTTACCGGCATGATGAATGACGGGAATACGAATTACATGAATATGTATGACCCCACTGATATGACGGTGGGAGGCGCTGCGCTGAAATTTACGATTGATGAGGTGGAAGCCGGAGACGCGTTTGGAAACATGAATTCTCAAAAGCACGCCTTTCATTTTGGGGTGAATGTGGCGGATGTCAACTGGTCGTATATCGCAAATGCACGATTGATGGGTCCGTTTCAGGGAGTTGTGCCTGTGGGAAACATGTCATTAGGCATGTACATCGGCACCGGTGACCAGGATAATTATTTGAAAATTGTCTGCCATGCCAATGGCGGTTCTGGTGGGATTCAGGTTTTGAAAGAAGTTGCAGGTGTTCCCACTGCAACCATGCACAATGTTTCCATTCTGGGCGTATCATCGGTCGAAGTTTTTCTGAATATTAATCCGAATACCAATACGGTTCAGCCATCCTATTCTATAGATAATGGTGTACAAATTCAATTGGGCAGTCCCATTTCCGTTCCCGCTTCCTGGCTGCAGGGAGTGTTGGCGGTCGGTATCATTTCTACTTCCAGAGATGCGACTCCATTTGCCGCTACCTGGGACTATCTCGGTGTTGAGTATGATGTGACAACTGTTCCCGGACAATGGATTACGATTAACTCTGCTACCGCGCCTACGGCAAGACATGAGTGCGCTTTTGTGAAATCGGGCAATGAATTTTTCCTGTTGGGCGGCAGAGGCATTAAGCCGGTTCAGGCATACAATCCGGTGGACAGTTCATGGTCAAACCGCGCTCCAACTCCGGTCAATATTCACCACTTCCAGGCTGTTGAAGTCAATGGATTTATTTATGCCATTTGCGCTTTTACGGGCAACTTCCCCAGCGAAACACCTTTAGCGAACATTTTCATTTACGACCCGATTGCCGATGTGTGGTCTATCGGACCGCAAATACCGGCTCATCGCAGAAGAGGCTCTGCAGGCGCGGTGTTGTATAATGACAAAATTTACATCGTCAGCGGCATCACGAATGGTCACCTCGATGGTTGGGTACCCTGGGTGGATGCATATAATCCATATACCAACACCTGGGAAGAATTGGCGGATGCGCCTCGCGCCCGTGACCACTTTAGTGTGACGGTAGCTGATGGTAAAATCTATGCAATTGGAGGTCGTCTCACCGGAAAAGACGGCAGCACCTTTAACCATACCGTGCCGGAAGTGGATGTCTATGATATTGCTTCGAACTCCTGGACAACACTTACTTCTTCGCAAAATATTCCAACTCCAAGAGCGGCAGCATCAGTAGGTGTTATCGGAAATGAAATCATTGTTGTGGGTGGTGAAAGCGGCACACAAAACTCTGCTTTCAAACAAACCGAAGCGCTCAACTTCAAGAATCACACCTGGCGCTCATTGGCGCAGTTGAACACCGGTCGTCATGGCACACAGGCGATTGTCGCCAATGATGCGATTTATATTGCCTGCGGCAGCGGCAACAGGGGAGGAACGCCCGAATTAAATTCCCAGGAAGTATTTTATTTCTTTAATCCTCCGGTGGTTACCGAGCAGCAATTAATAAAAGGGAATGTGGTCAGCAGCGCACCTGAGCGTTACTTCAGTCTGGTAATTATGGGCGAATCAAAAACCCTCCCATTGACGATTTCAAATACCGATGGAAATCAAACCCTCATGGTCAGTGAAATTAATTTGGGGGATACCACACATTTCAAAGTCAGCTATCCGGGTAATTTACCGATGCTCATTACGCCCGGACAGCAGATTCAGTTAGAAATAACCTTTCATCCGGAAGTGTTGGGTGTATTAAACACTACGCTCAATATCAATCATTCAGGAGCAAATGGTCCTCTGAACATTCCAGTTTGGGGAGAATCCGTTGAAACGATTGCCTGTGAACCTTACCCTACTGAAGTGGACGGTTTGTTGATTTTTGAAGCGGAAAACGCCATCCAGCGTGACCCGATGTGGACGCTGCAAACAGCCATTGCAGGTTACACCGGAAACAGCTACATCCGCTATGATGGTCCGAATTATTATCACACAAAGGGCAACCACCCGGTGCAGTATAAATTCAACATCAATACACCCGGTAGATATCGTTTGCAATTACGTTCAAGACAAATCGGTCCCGCAGGAAACGATAATAATGATATGTGGATGAGGATTCCTCATGGCGGAGGACGTAAAATTCTTGTCAATACAGATAAAGGTCCATTGGGAACCGGCTGGTTTAAGGTATATCAAAACACACCAAATACCTGGACATACAACACGTTTTGTGTCGAAGAAGTAACCCATTTTATTTACATAGATTTTGACCAGCCCGGCACGTATGAAATCTTGCTTTCCGGTCGCTCAAATTTTTTCATGGTTGACCGTTTTATCCTTTATAATACGAGCATCACTGAAGCCAATGCTACAACATCGTTGCCGCCACCTTCGCCTGTCGTTTGTTTGGATTTGAAATGGTATCGCGATTTTGATGGCGATGGTTACGGAGATCCGAATATTTGGATTATCTCTCCTGTTCAGCCAACCGGCTATGTTTTAAACGGACTGGATTGCGATGATACCCGCTCAGATGTGCATCCCGGCATGACGGAATTGTGTGACGGGATTGACAATAATTGCAATGGCGTAACGGATGAAGGATGCGGAACACCAAAAGTATTGTTTATTGTTGGCAATCTCACGCTCAATGCGGGCGACCAGGCTATCAAAAACAGAATGGAATTTTTGGGAATGGATGTAGCGGTCATGTTGGCTTCGCAGTCAAATACCAACAATTCGTCAGGCAGAGACCTGATTGTTATTTCAGCTACAGTTAATTCGGCTGATGTGCTTGAGAAGTTTACGAATGTGCCGGTACCGGTGTTAAGTTTCGAATCATTCCTATTCAACTCATTGAAAATGACCATGGGTGGCACCGGCAATTTGGGGAATACCACCAATCAAACTCAGATTAACGTGATTGGCGCACCTCATCCGATTGGCGGACCAACCACCAATGGGACTAAACTCGTTTATAATGCGCTTAACTCTATGGGCTGGGGTAATCCGAATGCGAATGCCGTGAAATTTGCAACTATCGCAAACGATTCAACCAAAGCTGTCATTTTTGGATATGACAAAGGAAAATCCATGTTCGGACTCAATGCTCCTGAGAGAAGAACCGGATTCCTGTTGCATGATTTGGGAGCTGAAAAATTGACGGCTGATGGATTGATATTATTGGATGCTGCCATTCAATGGACATCCAAACAAAATATCCCTCCGCGGTGTACATTAGTTTATCCCGAAAATGGCTCCACATTCACAACTCCTGTAAATATTACACTCCTTGCCGAAGCGATGGATATCAACGGTAGTGTCACAAAAGTGGAATTTTATGAAGGCGAAAACCTTATCAATATTGATAATTCAGCGCCCTTCTCTTTCACCTGGCCCAATGTGCAACCCGGTACTTACACGATTACCGCGAAAGCTTTTGATAACGGAGGAAAAACAACGGTATCAAATTCAGCTACGATTCAGGTACAGGCTGCCAATCAATTTGCCAAGGCATTATTTATCGCTGGTGAAATTCCTTTAACTCCTGCTGATAATGTATTAAAAACACGCATGGAAGCGCTGGGATTCATCGTAAATACAGTACATGCTCCTGTAGCTGTTTCATCGGATGCGGATGAAATGGAGTTGATTGTAATTTCTTCTACGGTGTTATCTAGTGACATCGGAACCAAGTTTACCAATGTCGCGGTACCGCTGTTAAACTATGAACCGGCAATGTTTTCGCTCTTGAATATGGTAAATTTCGGCTCCGATGGCGGCAGCACCACCAGCCAAAATTCCATTCGGATTATCAACGGGAATCATCCGCTGGCAGCGGGATTAGGCGCAGGTATCATACAGGTCTATAATTCCAATGACCGCGTTGTTTGGGGTAAATCTTTTGCTTCGGCAATCAGGATTGCTGAAACGATGAACAATACCACCATGCATCCGATTTTTGCTTACGAAACAGGAGCGCTGATGAAAAATAATTTTCCCGCTCCCGCCCGCAGGGTTGGATTTTTCCTGCATGATGTAACGCCCTCAAAAATGAATGCCAGCGGGTTCCTGTTGTTTGATGCCGCGATTCGTTGGATGGCGGAAGGATTGAATTATCCTCCCGTGTTCAGTATCAATCCCGGCAGTATAACCGTGCTGGAAAATTTTACTCAAACGAAAACAATTACCGTAACTCCCGCTCCGGCTCTACCCGGTGAGGAAGATGAAGCAATTATTTATACCCTTGACCCACCGAACTGTGATTTTGCTACTATTACACAAAACCCTTCTACCGGCAGCATCACCATCACAGCTTTGCCGAATCTGAACGGCACGCAAGAATTTACCATCATTGCCGATGACGGAAAGGACAGGTATAACACCTTTACTCAAAACTTCACGCTGACGGTGATTCCGGTGAATTCACCTCCTGCTTTCGCTATCAGCAACAACATCGTCACATCGAAAAACTTTGGTACGAAAACCGTGACTGTGATTCCCGACCCGGTACCGGTAGATGAGCAGTCGCAAATTGTGAACTATTCGATTTCTCCTGTATCAGTGAGTTTCGCGGATGTATCTATTAACAACGCTACGGGTGAAGTAACAATCATTTCCATTCCGGATGCAACAGGATTCCAGGCTTTCACCATTACCGCCAATGACGGGCAACCTGAAAATAATATCGCAACTCGGACTTTCTTTCTCGCGGTGAATGAAGGTCAGAGTAATGCGAAGTGTTTCAATTGCGGAGGTCAGCAGTATATCTCTGTACAAGGGGATACCTTTAAAGCGGATTTTCATTTTTCTGCCGGGGGAACATTTGTATATACCAACAACAATATCACGGAAATTCAAAATACTTATGATGATTTACTCTTTATCTCCGAGCGCAATGGCGATAACTTCAGTTATAATATACCGGTAGAAAATGGTTATCACAAAGTGCGTTTGTATTTTGCTGAAACTTATTTTGGCGCTACAGGCGGAAAAGTGGATGGAGGTATTGCCAGCAGAGTGTTCCATGTTAATATAGAGGGAGTTCAATATTTGAATTACTTTGACATTTTCGCCACAGCGCTGGGCGCGGAAAAAGCGGTGGTGACGGAATTTGACAGTGTCTTTGTCAATGATGGCGTGGTGAACATCAACTTTAGCGGAGTTGTCAATAAACCGAAAATTTCAGCGATATGTGTTGTGCCGATGACAGGAGCGACTTTTAATGCAGCGCCAGCTTTTGCCATCAGCGGAAATGTGATTGAAACGAAAAATTTTGCCGGAACCAGAACGGTGACAGTATCCCCAAATCCGGTTCCTGCAGGTGAAGAAGACCAGATTGTTACTTACACACTCACACCGCCATCGGTCAGTTTTGCCAACATCAATTTTAACCCGGCAACAGGAAATGTTTCGATTACCGCTCTACCGGATGCTACAGGTCTGGCTGAATTTACAATCACGGCAAATGACGGACAGGCGTTTAATAATACTTTCTCACGTAAGTTTTACCTGGCTGTGAATGAAGGAACCAGCAACGCGTTGTGTTTTAATTGTGGTGGTCCGCAATATGTTTCGGTGATGGGAGATACGTTCAAATCAGACTTCTATTTTGCGCAGGGTACTTTCACACACACCAATCAATTGATTCAGGATGTTCAAAATACTTTCGATGATTTCATCTTCCGTTCAGAACGCA
>JBGTCY010000070.1:0-21436 GCA_041748615.1 Chitinophagales bacterium | reverse complement strand
ATGGCTCATCAGGAATTGAAGCACCTGGAAACATCCAATAGGATGTTTGAGGAATTACTTGAATTGACTGATGTTGAAAACACCAGTGTCCACATAGATTATTTATATATTCTAACAAATAATTATACCGATTTAGGCAATTTCAATAAAGCAATATACTATGCAACAAAGAGAATAGAAATCTCAGAAATTTCCTTGTCTGACGGAAAGCCCGATTTACTCAGGGTATATTTTCAAAGCATGGACTTGATAGCCGAAACATATACCCTCGCTGAAGATTATAACAAAGCGATAGAATTATACAATGAAATACTCAATAAGTTTGAAAGTATTTATGGAAAAGACAATGAACACTATGGTGTTATATTAAATAAAATAGGATTTCTTTATTACAAAGTGGGAGAATTTGACCATGCTCTTCATTTTCTTTCTGAAGGTTTGGCTAACAGGGGGAAAATTTTTGGAAAAGAACATCCGCATTATGGTACAAGTTTAAACAACTTAGCTTTTGTCTATCAAGATATGGGGCAATATGACAAAGCAATTTCTCTCATGTTGGAATCTTTAGAAAATGTCGAAAAAAACTTCGGAAAAGAACACCCTGATTATGGCGTAGGTTTAAACAATTTAGCACTTCTTTATAGGGATATTGGAGAACTTGACCAAGCGATTTCATTACTATTAGAGTCGGTTGAAAACCCTGGAAAGACTGAGAACCAAGAGAGTTTGTCATATTGCACTAGTTTGAACAATCTCGGACTACTTTACGGACTCTCAGGACAATATGAGAAGGCTATAACTTTTTTATTGGATGCTTTAGAAAGTATGCAAAAAATTATGAAAGAAGATCATTCTATCTATGGCACAATTTTAGGCAATCTTGGGGGATTTTACATGGAATTAGGACAGTATGAAAAATCTCTATTATTCCTAAATAAGGCGCTGGAAAATTCAGATAGAATTTTTGCAGATAACCATCCGGTTAAAATTGATGTTCTATTTAATTTAGGTACGTTGTATCATGTAATTGAACAATATCAAAAGGCTTACTCTCAGTATCAGCAAGCCATCAAAATTCAACTCAACTATCTACACAAGTCTTACGCGCTTCTCTCCGAGCAAGAGAAAGAAAAACTTAACCGAACAATATTGGGCAAATTCACCGGTTTCCACGGCTTCACCTACCACGCCCGCCATGAAGTACCCGAAGCCATAGAAGAAGACTTGCTGGTGGCGCTCGCTACTTCCGGGCTGTTACTCAACAGCAGCAAGCAAATGCGGGAGGCGGTGTTGCAAAGCGGTGACACGGCTTTGCTCAATCGCTATGACAACTGGATGCTCGTCAACAAGCAGGTTGACCTTGCAGCAGGTCTTACCCTTGATGAGCGCAAGAACCGGGGCTTGGATTTAGTGGCATTGCAAAGCAAAGCCAATGACATTGAGCGGGCATTGGTGCAGCAATCCGCAGGGCTGCTTGACATACCGGATTACACTATCGGCAAGGCGGAGGTGAGCCGCGCATTGAGCAAGGGCGAGGCGGCTGTGCAGTTCAATAGCTTCGCCTACCGCAATCCCAAAGCATGGACGGACAGCGTATTGTATGTGGCTTACATCATCACGCCCGGTGGCGGGCTGCAATACATCCCGCTGTTTGAAGAACGGCAACTCCTGTCTTTGGTCAAAAGCCTTGCGGAGCCTGACGGCAAGCCGGTTGTCGGCAGGCAAACGCTCGAACAACTGCATGACCTTGTCTGGAAGCCGCTGCTGCCTTACCTGCAAGGCGTCAGCACGGTGTATTACGCGCCATCGGGCTTGCTGAACAAAGTGCCGTTTGCCATGGTGAGCAGCGCGGGAATAGAAACCCCGGCTTATGCTTTTGAATTACGCTGCCTGTTTTCCGTGCGCGACCTGCCTACGCTCAAGCAAAAAGAAATGCCAGTTGCTGCCGGTGGTCTGCTCGCCCTGTTCGGTGGCGCAGATTTCGACTATCTCGATAAGTCCGCAAAGGAGCAGGAACCGTTTGACATCATGTTTGCGCCATTAGCCCAAATTCCCGACAGCCTGCGCGGCAGCAGTTGGGGCTACCTCGAAGGCTCGTTGAAGGAAGTGAAGCAAATCAACGCCATTGCCGCAAAGTCAGGATTAAAGACGGTGCAATACACCGGCACGGACGCCAGCAAAGCGCATCTCGTATCTATGGTGAAAGAAAAGAAGCCAACAGTATTGCACATCGCCACGCATGGTTTTTATTTTTCAACGCCTAAACGGGAACCTAAGCCGGAACCGGCTTTTGCCATGCTGGGTTACGAACAGCATTTTCGCAGGGCGGAAAACCCGCTGCTGCGTTCAGGCTTGCTGTTAGCTGGGGCGAACCAAAAGTGGAAGCACAACAAAAACACCGAGGCGGAAAATGACGGCATCCTCACCGCGCAGGAAATCAGCCGCATGGATTTGTCGAACACGCAGTTGCTCGTTTTATCCGCCTGCGAAACCGGCTTGGGCGACATCCGGCACAGCGAAGGCGTTTATGGGATGCAGCGGGCGTTTCGCATTGCCGGGGCGAAGAAGCTCTTAGTCAGCCTCTGGCAAGTGCCCGACCTCGCCACAGCCGTGATGATGGAACTGTTTTACACGGCTTTGCTGCAAAAAAAACAAAGCGCTCACCAAGCTTTCCGCCACGCGCAAAACACCATGCGCCAGAAATACTCTGATGACCCAGTGAAGTGGGCGGGGTTTGTGCTGGTGGAGTGAGGGGTGCCTTATATATTCAAGAGAATGACAGGCACGTCAACCGATATTTTTTTAAAGTCCTTATCTGCCGTTAAAAGCGGAAGGTCATTAACCAGTGCGGTGGCAGCTATGATAGCATCCGGCAGTTCTATTTTCGATTGCCTTCTAATCTGAATGGCTTTAGCGGCAATGCTTTCCGATAGCTGAATGATATCACATTGCCCGAGCATATTTTCAATGGTAGTAATTTCAGTTTCGCTCAATTGCGGCCAGCTTAATAGTTCCATAGAGGAAATTATTGAGAGCGATAATTTTTTATTTTGCAAGAAGTTTACAACAGGCTTAATTCCTTGTGTTAAATATATAAAAATGTTCGTGTCGGCAAGAAATCTATTTCCATCCATGCCGCATAGCTTTTTGAATTTTCAGAGCGTCATCATTCCAATTCACTTTTCCAGCGAATAGCTTTGCATCAAATCCCTTTCTTTTAATTTTTCTCGTTTTGGAAATTTTCTCCAAAGCGGCTTCGAGTTTAGCTGCGGTAACCGGTTTTTTAATTACAATAACCATGTGGATTGGCTTTTTTCAAAAATAAGGATTTATGAAATAATCTTTTTTGTTTACGGCAGAATTTATTATGCCCGTTCGGGTGACTTTTTCATTTTCAATGGTATGAACCTGCAAACCCCATTTAAAATGAACAACATAGCTTCTAACCTTTTACCAAGATTATTTTCCATTCACGGATTTTCAAAACTGCTGCTGCTTGTTGCTTTATGCGCTTCGCAAAACTTGTTTGCCCAGGATGATGATTACTGGATAGCGTACGGCAAACGAATGAATTACGAAGTGGAGGTGCCTTGCCGCTTCAATTACAAAAAACCCGTTGGCAAAAACATTGACCTCAACTTTGTGGATGACCGTGGTAATAACATCAACGTGCTGATTGTGAGCTTTCCGGGACTGACTGAAAAAATCACTATACATGGTTTGGCAAGCATACCCGATGAACTATTTGAAGAAGACATGGAAGGTATAGGTTTGAATAATGTCCGTGTCATCAAGCGTGGAATAACCCGTTATGGCGGTAGGGAATATTACTTCGCGTATTATACAACATCCGCTTCCGGTGGAAATGGCAAGAGCGCTCATTACCATCATCAAATTTCCCAAATCAAGGATAACACGATGGTTACTTTGTCTTACACTTGTGATCCCATCAGGAAAGACCGCGAAATGCCGTACATCTACCGCGTGATGCAGTCGTTTAATATCAGGTGGAAATGAAGGAGACAACATAATAGCAATTCAACTGTAATTACGATAGGAAAAAAAATACGCTCAAGTAAACGCACCTGCAACCCATTGGTTACGACCGAATGACTTACTGACAAAGCAAGACGTATTCTTCAAACAGGCTAAGAAAATGACGGGCGAATTGAACGATGTAGTTGATTAATGATATTTTTTTTAACTTCATGATAAACTATTTTTTATGCAGTACAGAAAAATCATCTTCGCTCTCTTCGGTATATTTTTCTCAGTCAATTTGTTTGCCACTCACAATGTGGGAGGATATATTACGGTCACTCAGATTGCGCCTCTGACCTTTCAGGCTAAAATTGTCACGTTTACCAAAATGTCTTCTATTCAAGCCGACAGGGATACATTAAATTTAAACTGGGGGGATAACAGTCAGAGTGAACGTGTAGTGCGTAGTAATGGTCCTATTGGATCCCATGGAATCCCTTTGGGTGTTGCTATCGGAAATGATATAAAAATGAATGAATACATTTCTGGATTTCACACATACCCTGGTTATCTCTGCGAATATATTATTTCAGTCAGCGACCCGAATAGAGTTTCTAATATTATCAATATTAATCATGGCGGTTCTGGAAATATTAATCCGGGTGGTTCTGTAAATGTTCCACTTTATTTTGAAACCAGAATCAGACCCCAAAGTCAAAATCATTGCATGAATAGCTCGCCCGTTCTCGAAACTCACCCTCATTTTTTTGCATTAACTACAGATACATTAACTTTTAACATGACAGCATCCGACCACGATGGAGATAGTTTGTCATTTGAGTTTACAACCCCATTGCAAGCCAGCGGCTTTCCGGTTCCTAACTATGTATTGCCACATCAGATTGTCCCCGGACCCAACAATCAAATTTCCATTCATCCGGTTACCGGTGAAATCAAATGGCATTCGCCACAGCGGCTGGGCATTTATGTTGTTGCCGTAAAAATCAGCGAGTGGAAAAATGGAGAACTCTACGGTAATACGATTGTGGATTTTAACATTACTGTGTATCCGGATACGAGTTCACGCCCCCACTTTACCACCAACTGGCAGCTTGATTCAACAGGAGCTTACAGTTTCACGGTTATCCCGGGTGATACCCTTCAGTTGGATTTTTCGGCAACGGCAGACATCATATTTTTTGCCGGAGAAATATTTCGCTTAGCGTCATCCCCTGATTTCAACTTCACCGGCATTGCTCCCTCGCTGCAAGGAAATTTTTATTGGATACCGGATGTTGCCGATGCGCGGATAACGCCTTACATCACAACTTTCCGTGCAGGAAAAAATCATTCAATTGGTACATATCTGAATGACCTGACAGTGAGTATCTACGTATCAGGCGCTCCTTTACCGGCAGTTTGTGCTCAGACATCAAATTGTTTTACCTCCGTTTCAGAAAACGGAAAACCTTACGATACCCGATTATATCCCAATCCTTTTACTCACCAATTTCAAATCGAATTGTCCGCTCAGTCAGCCGGTGAAAATTTATCGCTGCAACTATTCGATGTGCAGGGCAAACAAATCCGGCAGGTTTTTACTCACGGAGCTACCAACCTCCTGATCGAACGCGGTAATCTTCCCGCAGGCATTTATATTTATCGCCTGACAAAAGAAAACGGAGAGCGGGTGGCGGAAGGCAAGGTGGCGGCTCTATAAATCCGCGTCAATCAGCGGAAAAAAAATTTCTAACGCGCGACAAATAACTTCTTTATCAATACTTTACTATCCGATTGCAGCCGGATGAAATAAATTCCCTCCGGAATTTCGCTCACATCCATTTCATAACGGGTTGAATGTTCAGCGGTAAATATTTTCAATAATTGTCCCGTTGAATTGAAGATGTCGAGGGCAATGGGTTCTTGTGTTTTTAATGAAATAAAAAAACGGTTCGAAGCGGGATTCGGAAAAAGAGTAATGTCAAAAGCGTCCAATTCCTTCACGTGATTGATGGTATCATCCGGCTCACAGGTTTTCAGAAAAACATACACATAGCCATCCACCCATTGCTCCTGTGGAAACAGTAAAGTGTCATTTTCAAAATAAAAATAGAGCGGTGGCGAACCTACAATTCCGATGCTGTCAAATAGCGGACATGACAAAGTGTTCAATGAATTCACTCCCACCTGGCAGGTGCCGCTGAACTTTAGCGTATCATCTAAGTAAGCGCTGCAAGTTATCGTTTGAGCCAATGAATCCTGCGCGGTTTGCCCGCATTGCAACCGAACATTCCACCATGCGGGAGTGGGCGGCAATCCGATAAACCCTCCAAAATAATTGTCCCATCTCCAACAACCTGTAAGCGCCTGAATCACCGAATCAATTTTTGAAACGGCAGAATCTATTTCCTGCAAACAAACTGCGCGTCCGAAGGTATATTGAAATCCATCTGAAACTTCATACGCCATTTCCAGCGAATCATTTTTAAACATGAAATGCACCGATGACATACTCCCGATTCCCAACCCGTTCAACACATCCGGAGTCAGTTCGTAACCGTTTGCATAAAAAAGTGGCGGTGTATTATCAAGCGCAACTCTGCCGGAATCCGTCAGAACGGAATCTTCAAAAAGCCGGAAAGAAATTGTTTGAGCGAGCGAGTCCTGCGCATCACGGTTGAATTGCAAGTGCACATGTTTCCAGGCGGGAGTGGGCGGCAATCCGGCAAATCCGCCTGTGTAGTAATCCCACGTCCAGCAGCCGGTGAGGTGATTCAAGATGGAATCTTTAGTCGTTTGAGCAGAGACATTATTTCCTCCGAAAAATAAACAAACTGAAAAAATTAAGTGGATGTACTTCATCAACTGATTACGTTAATAATCTCAAATTGGTTGGCTGGGGTTCATTTAAATAACTTCATTTCTTCCATAAATAATCGTGTGGCGATTTTTGATAAATAAGCGCTGCGGCAATGCAGGTAAACACGCTGAACGGAAAAGCCGAGCCGACTCCCAATGGCGCGATGGCAAGCAGAAATGTGAACGCCCCGATGCAAGCTAATTTCACCCACCAGTCTTTCAGCAACATGCCGATGGAAATCATCAACTGACCTGCTGCAACAACCAAAATAATTTCCGTGATGTGATGACTGAACCACCCGGTGATGAATTTGCTGTAAAGCGGGGTGGACATTTCCGCATATTCCAAATATGCTTCCGGATTCTTGAGCGCTGTCGTGCTGTTCATCCATGCAGCCCAACCGAACAGCAACGCAAAAAACAATCTGCCCAATCGTGGTAATTTCCAGGAGGCAAGCAGAATCACGATTGCCATGACTTGAGAAATCGTGTATGGCAGGAGATACTCTTGAATTTGTTCGAGCATGTTGGAAAATTTAACATCTGAAAATACAATAAAAATGAATACTGTGACCTCACTTAATCTAATCTCTAAAATCTAATATCTGCATATACAGGCTTCAATTAGCGAAGGTTATTTTGACAACTTCATTTAGCTGTATCAATTGAATTTTATTCCACTCAACCTCTTTTCATTACTTTGCCGGGCAATTCATTCCCGGAAAAAAATGAAATCATTTTTATCACCAGTTTACAGCAAAAAATCTAAAGAAGCGCTCACGCTCGCACTACCCATTATTGCCGGGCAGGTCGGGCAGGTGATGATGGGATTTTTTGATACGGTGCAAATCGGGGGGCTTGGACATGAATATATTGCCGGCTCCGGATTCGCTTCGAATTTATTCTGGATTGTCAATCTGTTGGGGCTGGGAGTTTTATTTGCCATATCCACACTCGTGTCGGAAGCATTCGGAGAAAAAAGTCCCTGGAAAGTCATTGGCATATATCGTTCGGGAATTAAAATTACATGGGTGATGTCCGTGATTTTTTCATTACTCACGGCAGTGGTAGTTCGATATATTCACATTTTCGGTCAGGATGAAATCGTGAGCCGGATTGCAACGCGATACCTGCAAATCATTATCTACTCCATCCCGCTGATGTTTATTTTCAGCGCGTCCAAACAATTGCTTGACGGCATGGGCAGAACAAAAATCGCCATGTATGTCACTCTTGGAGGATTAATCATTAATGTGTTTTTCAACTGGGTACTTATCTATGGCAAACTTGGTTTTCCGCCTCTGGAAATTGAAGGCGCTGCCATCGCCACGATTATCACCCGCGCGCTGATGGTATTGGCGATGCTGCTCATCATCTGGCGTGACAAACAGCTCCGGCAGTTACGCAAAACATATTTCGCATCGCCCTTAAAAAACAAAAGTTACGTGCCGGATATTCTCCGCATCGGCATTCCTGCGGGACTTCAATTTTTTTTGGAGGTGGCGGCTTTTGGCGCGGCACAGGTGATGAGCGGGTGGCTCGGCATCATCGAAGAAGCCGCTCATCAAATCGCCATTGGATTAGCTTCCATCACGTTCATGGCGCTGACCGGAATTTCAGCGGCTGGCAACATCATCACCGGCTACTCATTTGGAGCAAAAGACCGTGAAGGTATCCGCATTTCCGGTATCACGGTTTTGGGAATGACACTGATGGTTGAAATCGTTTTTGCATTGATATTTTTACTCTTGCATCCGTGGCTGCCGATGCTTTATACCGATAATCCGGTGGTACTCTCACTTGCTTCTTCGATGGTATTGCTTGCGGCTCTTTTTCAAATTAGTGATGGATTGCAGGCATCCGCAGTGGGAATACTACGCGGCATGCAGGATGTCAGTATTCCGGCATTGCTCGCATTTTTTTCTTACTGGGGTGTCATGATTCCCTGTTGTTATCTGCTCGCTTTTTATTTCGGGTTAGGATTAAGCGGCATCTGGATAGGATTCATTATCGGATTGAGCATCGCTGCAATCGTGTTGTTAATCCGATTCAAAATCATGGTGAAAAAAGTGAAGTTCAATGAGTAGCTCACCGATTTTTTTCAGCAAAAAAGAATAGCTGTTTTTGAAAACCCGGAAGAAATTATTTCCTGGATGTTTCGCCCGTGTAAATCTGTCTTGGTCTGCCGATAGGTTGTTTTTGGTCCACCATTTCTTTCCATTGCGCAATCCAGCCGGGTAATCTGCCGAGCGCAAAAAGCACGGTGAACATGTGAACCGGGAAACCGATTGCGCGGTAAATGATGCCGGAATAAAAGTCCACGTTCGGGTAGAGTTTCCTTTCAACAAAATAAGAATCCGTGAGCGCGGCTTCTTCCAACTGCTTGGCGATGTCGAGAATCGGGTCCTGGATGCCGAGTTTATTCAAGACATTGTCGCAGGCTTTTTTGATAATTCGCGCGCGCGGGTCGAAGTTTTTGTAAACGCGGTGTCCGAATCCCATCAGGCGGAACGGGTCGTTTTTGTCTTTCGCTTTTTCTACATACTTCTTCACGTTACCGCCATCATTTTGAATGGCTGACAGCATCTCCAGCACTTCCTGATTCGCGCCTCCATGTAACGGACCCCATAACGCGGCAATACCCGCTGAAATGGCTGCGTACAAATTCGCCTGTGATGAACCAACAATGCGCACAGTGGAAGTCGAGCAATTTTGTTCATGGTCGGCATGAAGAATCAGCAGTTTATTCATCGCATCCGCAACAACCGGGTCCACTTCGTATGGTTCGGTGACATTGCCAAATGTCATGTAAAGAAAATTGGAAACATAATCCAAGCTGTTATTCGGATACATCAACGGATGCCCGATAGATTTTTTGTGAATCATCGCCACGATGGTCGGCATTTTCGCCATGAGGCGCGTCATGGTCAACTGTTTTTTTTCTTCGCTGCGATTCGGGTCTAATGATTCCGGATAAAAAGAAGACAAGGATGAAATCATCGCAATCAGCTGCCCCATCGGGTGAGAATTGGTCGGATAAGCGTCAAAAATTTCCTTGATATCTTCATGCACCAGCGTATGGCGGCTGATAGTATGTGCGAAATTTTTGGACTGTTCAGGAGTTGGCTTTTCCCCGTTAAATAACAAATAGGCTACATCCAAAAAACTGGAATTTTCCGCCAGTTCTTCAATCGGGTAGCCGCGATAGTGTAAGATGCCCTGCTCTCCATCCAAGAAAGTAATCGCGCTTTTTGTCGCTCCGGTATTTTTATAACCGATGTCTAACGTGATGTAGCCGGTAGTGTCGCGCAATTTTGAAATGTCAATGGCTTTTTCATTTTCCGAACCGGTTATCACCGGCAACTCATAGCTTTTTCCTTCTAATTGCAGAATCGCTTTTTCAGTCATATCTTTTTTAGTTTCTTGAGCAGTGATGGAAGCATTTTCAGGCATAATCGTGGTTTTTTTTGAAGTCTTACAAATCTAAGTATTGTGCGGCAATTATACTATCGGTATTCAACTTTCCGAAATCTCATTATAGTTAATCCCTTAAAAACAAGGTTTTCACCCAAAAAGATTTCGGAAAGTTTATCAGTTTCGGGATAAACAAAATAACCTTGATGAAATGAAATTAATTTGCATCAAATGTTTTTACTTGCATGATTTTTTTATCAACTCCGCAACGGAGGTGTTTCCCAGTTCTGCCGCTTTTTTCAAATCTTCACAGGCTTTTTTTGTTTGATTTGTTTTAAGGTATGCTTGTCCCCGATTGCCGAGATAGTCTGCATCTTTCGCATTAATGCCAATGGCTTTTGAAAAATCCGCCAGGGCTTCCTCCGAATTTCCCGCATCCATTTTAAAGTACCCCCTGTTGTTAATCGCGTTTCCAAAACCGGGTTCAAGTTTGAGCGCGTTTTCAATTTCAACCAGCGCGTTTTCTTTGTCACCGGCATGATAAAGCGCAACCGCCCTGTTATAAAAAGCGTTGGCATCTTTTGGATTTATTTCTGCCGCCTTTCTGAAATCAACTTCAGCGCCTTTGAAATCTTTTAACATAAATTTCGCAAGCCCCCTGTTGTATAAAGCATCGGGATAATGCTCAGAAAGTTCCAAAGCTTTGTTGAGTTCATGCAATGCTCCATTGTAATCACCGGTCTTCACGCGAACCGCGCCCAAACTATTCCGGATGGATGCTACTTCAGGATATTCTTTCACTCCCTGCTCAAAGAAGCCGACTAATTTTTCATAATCAACCTGGTCTTTTTCCGGCAGTTTGCCGCGCACATCATCTTCCACACTTTTGAGTTGTCCGAATGAAAAATGGCAAAAGGAAAAAATTGTCAATGTAATCAGGAATATTTTCATAGTTTTTGTTTTAGCGTTTCAAAGATAGGGTATTGCATTAATTGCAGTGCTGCCGCAGCATGTCTTTTGCCTCTGAATTTCCGATGGATGCCGACTGTTGCCAGGCTTTACAGGCTCCTGTTTTATCTTTCAGTAAAAATTTCGCCAACCCTACATTATAAATAGAGGCGGAATTTTCAGGGGAGAGTTGCATTGCTTTTTGATATTCTTCCAGCGCGCCTTTAAAATCACCGTTATTCATTTTCATATCACCCTTTTTTAAAAAATCATCCACCGTCACATCGGAGGATAACTGCACATCCGCGCATTGTGTTTTAATTCGCTCCGATGCGTTGATGTGTCCGAGACGATAGGCTTTGTCCCAGTCATGGCAGGCTTCAGTTTTGTTCCCGAGTTTCAGTTTTGATTCCGCGCGAAACCAGAATGCCAGCGCGCTTCCGGGATGCAATTCAAGGAATGCGTTTAAATCATCCACCGCGCCCCGGTGATTGCCGGAGATATATTTGGTGTATCCGCGCAGGTACCATGATTTGTGATGCAGCGGATTGATTTCGACTGCTTTTGAAAAATCATTGATGGCTTCCACAAATTTTTTCTGCTCATGCAGGATGCGCCCCCGCTCATACCAGACCTCCGCATTTTTAGCATCACTGCGCACCAATTGATTTAATTCCGACAAAGCTCCGGTTACATCTCCGACTTGATATTTTTTCAACGCGCTTTGCAGTTTATATTCATTTTCTGTCTGCGCATATAATAAAGGTATCGAAAGTCCATACATTAAAATGGAAAGGAAGAATTTACTCATTCAGGAATTTACATTTTATCTATTAACCTCAGTTGTTTGTAAAATCAATGGCGTCAACCAATGACGAGCCTTCTCTCAGAAAAACGGGAAACTCGTCATAGGGGATGGTTAAGTCAACTGTCGTGCCACCTTCGTAAATTTTGGATTTATCATAAAGGTAAATCCATTGATGACCGGTGGGGAAAGTAACGGAGATGTCAACCCCTTCTTCCAAGAAAGGACTCACAAAAATATCCGAGCCGAGCAGATAGCTGTATTTCGCTTTGCTGATAAACGTCATCATGGAACGGTTTTCATTCCAGGCTTTTTCCGCCTCATCCATTAAATAGTTGATGAGGCAACCGTGACGCAGTTTCACGAGATTGCGATAGATGTTCAATGTTTGCTCATCAAACATCCAGGGGCGGTGTTCACCGCCTCCTCCATTTTCCATAATCGGACTGAACGCTCCTAACTGAGTCCAGCGAATGAAAACTTCTTTGGAACGGCTGTTGGGAAATGTTTTGTCTTCGCGGTATCCTCCTATGTCAGAACCAAAAGCGAGATATGCAAATTGCGCGGAGTGATACATGTTGCTCAACGCAGCGCGCAAGCCGCTGAAGGTAGCATCCTGGTCGCCAACCCAGCCTGCCCAGTTGATATCAACGGGTGCGAACGAAGCTACTTCACCGCCTATATCCAAACCGTAATTATCAATCGGACGTACCGTATTCACGCGGTCATTTCCCAGCTTCTCCCTTGTGTAATCATGAAACAGGCGATAGTAGGCATGAGAATAATCAATGCGTTGCACATAATCATTCATATAGGGCGAGTACCGAACATTGGCAAGGAAGGTATTGTAATCCGCGCCATCCACTTTCCATCCATCAATATTCATGTCGAGCACTTTATCCATCAACTCCTTCCACCATTGGACCGCATCGGGGTTAAAAAAATCAATCGCGCTGCCATCGCCTTTCCACCAGCGAAAAACTCCCGGTATGGTATCTCCCGGAGCGCGTGTCAGAAAATAATTGTTAGAGGCGGCTTCGGAATAGTATGGCTCAACTCCGACATTCATCATATTGGTAATCCAAATGAAAACCCGCACATCCTTTGAATGAAAAAAATCAATCATCGCCTGCGCATCGGGGTAGAGATTTAAATCCCAATTGAAAGTATTGTAGTCCGTTTCCCACGGACTGTCAATGATAATCGCGCCAACGGGAATATCATTTGCCAAGTAATCATTCACCAGCGCAATCGCGCTTTGTTGTGTGCTTTCATCTTCCCACACCCAATGGTAAAAAATCCATTTTGGAAAAGGAACATTCCATTGCTTCTCAGCCGGTGTTTCGCAATAAGTTGTTTTAACGGGCTGTTGATTTTTATCTTCTTTTTTACAACTCTGTGCGATGAAGAAAAATAAAATCAACAGCGAAAAATATTTTTTTGAAAAAATCATGACGCTGAGTTTTGTGTTCCGAAATTTAATCAATCAAATCTTTTATTTCATTTTTAAAAAAATTTATCCGGTGAAAGTCTTATGAGCATTGACTCGCAGAATATGTCATATTTTAATCACTTTAATTTCAGATAATTTTAAGAATGAGAAAATGAATTTCGCTCGTAGTGTTTAATATACAGGTTATACACAAATTGTAGAAAACTAAACCTTATAAAATTTTATCCGTATAAAAAACTGATTTAACTTTCAAGTGCGTTCTTATTATTTAACAAAAAAAAATTAAAAACATGCCTACAGCAAAAAAAGCTGCTGCAAAAAAGCCAGCTGCGAAAAAAGCTGCAAAGAAAAAGGTAACTAAGAAGTCGGCTGCTACCAAGAAGCCTGCTGCTAAGAAACCTGCAGCGAAAAAACCCGCAGCGAAAAAACCTGCGGCTAAGAAAGTAGTGGCTAAAAAGCCGGTAAAGAAAGCTGCAAAGAAGAAGTAATTCTTCAATGAGCATTCTCAAAAAAGAACCCTCCGGGATACCGGGGGGTTTTTTTATGTATTAATGTTTCTCTTGAATTTTGTAAATCACCGGCTTGCTTGGGCTAGCGTCAATCTCAAAAGATGCGATTTGAAGATTGAGCAGATAAGTGCCGTCTTGGATTGATGACGGCACAAAAATCATTTCGGTAATTGTTGCGTCTTCGCGCAAGTTTTTTGGATAGCCCCAAAAGGTTTTATGAAATAATAACCTACCGCCATCATCTTCTCTGTCCACCGAAGGTACATCCACCAGCAAGTGTTTCACATTATTTTTTACAAAAAATTCCGCAGCATCGTGATGAAAGTAGGGAGGGTTTTTCTCTGAATAATTTTTTTTTAGTTTCAAAATATCATTGGGTAATGTGCGGATTATCACGGCTTCGGTTTTTTGATGTTGCAATGCTTTTATTACCTGTTCAGGAAAAATCACCTCATCCCCGTCCTCGGTTTTCACCGGATAAATGCTGATGAGTTCGGCTATGAAAAAAAAGTTTTTTAAACATTGATTGATGGTTTGCCCCTGCGCGGTGATGTGTCCGACACACTCGGTATGAGTTCCGTTACCGTGTGGATTGAGTTGCACATTTAAAAAATTCACCGGACTGCCCGCTCCCACCAATCCGGTGAAGTCACCAGCAACAACCGGAGTTGCTTTAAAGGGCGGTGCATGATATGCCCGTGCTCCGCTGCCATCGGCATACAGCGGAATGGAAATATCGAGCGGCTCAGAGAAGTTTACTTTGTATTGTTTGAGGGCGTGGTTGATGAGAGCGTACATGGATGATTTTCTTTAATTTTAGAGCATGAACTTAGTTGAAAAACATCTTGATGATGTAAAAAAATTGTGCAAAATGCACCATGTTGAAAAACTCTATTTGTTCGGCTCTATGCTGTCAGGAAAAATAAAGGATACCAATGATATTGATTTACTTGTTCGGTTTAGCAATATGGATTTGTATTACTACTTTGATAATTACATCAATTTAAAAAATTCGTTAGAGCGGCTTTTTAAAAAACCAGTTGACCTTTTAGAAGAGCAAGCCATTCGAAATCCGGTTTTAAAGTCATCTATTGATAAGAATAAAAAATTAATCTATGGAGGAGCGGATTAAAAAATGGCTAATAGATATCCAACTGGCAATTTCTGAAATAGATGATTATTTCCAACATTACAACAAAGATTTCCATGAATATCAAAAGAACAAAATACTGAAAAGAGCGATTGAAAGAAATTTGGAAATCATTGGTGAAGCAATCAACCGGATTATAAAATCAGCCCCTGCTTACGAACAAAAAATTCAGAGCGCAAAAGGAATTATCGGACTCAGGAACATTATTATTCATGCCTATGATAATGTATCCGATGAAAACATCTGGGCGATTATCATCAACCACCTTCCGAAATTAAAAGAGGATGTAAACAAACTGTTAGAAGAACGGGATTAATTCCTCACCACCTTCACCACCCTTACATCATTCCCCGTTAGAATGTGTAGCAGATAAATTCCTTCGCTCGTGTGGCGCATATCCAACTCAACGCCTGTTTGTATTTCGATTGATTCCACCGTTCTTACTAAAATCATTTTGCCCAGCGCGTCAAATAATCGAAGCTCCGTTTCAGAATAAATGTTTCGTGAGCGAACATTTAATTTTCCGGTGTTCGGATTGGGGAACACTTCGATGTCAAATAATGCGATGTCATAAATACTTGTAAGATTCAACAGCACAACTTGTTTCCAAAGCGTATCCGCACAACCCGAGTTTGAAATAATCACCCATACAGTATCAACGCCTTCCACATTCCAGTCAATCGTAGCAGGATTGGTGCCTTGTCCGGAGAGGAGTGAGCCATTGCTTTGCCATTGGTAATTGTATCCGGTATTCACAAAAAATTGAGCGGGTTGATGAATGTCCACAGTGTCCGGTCCGGAAATCATTCCGCCATTCACCAACGGTCCGTCCTGAATCGTGATGGAAGCGGTAGCAGTGCATCCGTTGAAATCAGTAATCGTAACAGAGTGAACACCCGCGGGAAGATTGGTGGGCGAATCATTTGTATTTCCGTTATTCCATAAATATGTGTAAGGCGCTGTGCCTCCACTGCCCGCCACTTTTGCCGCGCCTGTGTTATCGCCATAGCAGGTAACGCGCTGCGTGAAACTTGAAGTGATGACAAACAATGGTGTTGGCGCATTGATAAACACATTCGAAATAATCGTTGTGCCGACCGAATCCGAAACAGTGACGGTGTAACTCCCCAATGACAAATTGCTAACTGTTGGAGTTGTCGCTCCCGTGCTCCATGTGTATGTGTAAGGTGGAACTCCTCCGGAAACAAGCACCGTCACCGAGCCGTCATTTTCTCCCGCGCATGAAACAGTGGTGGAAGAAAGCAAAGCGGTGAGCGGAATATTTGTTCCGCAATCATTCACGTTGATGGTCGCGCTGCCGGAGTTGACACAACCGTCTGCGGTTGTAGCGGTAACTGTATAAACCGTGGTGTCATTGGGTGTGGCAATCGTGGAAGCGCAATTCGTGCAACTCAATCCCGTAGCAGGCGTCCACACATAATTGGTAAAACCCGCAGGAGCGGTGAGCATTACGCTGATGCCTCTGCATATTGTTGCGTCATTCAGCACGATGGTTGTTGCCGGGTTCACGCTGATGGTAATTGAGTCGCGATAGGTTGCGCTGCAACTGTCAGTGGTTTCCACCCAATAAGTTCCGGGGAAAAACGTGGTGCGGAGTTGGTCGGTACTGCCGTCATCCCACAAGTAAGTACTAAAGCCGGTACCGGCATCGAGCGTGTGCGCGGCATTATCGCAAGTAGTGATGTCGGGACCGAGGTCGAGCGGATTGCCGGTGATTTCAGCGACATTCACGCTCATGCAATACACCTGCTGAGATGGCAACCCTTCATCTACTGCCAGCCGCACATAATAATTTCCGGCTTGCGGATAATATACAGGTGGCGGGAACATATCGGTGCTGTATGGAATGCCGCATTCCGAAAAATTGATTTTCACCACATTATTCGTATAGCCTTGCACGGCAAACATCGTCAACCCTTCTTCCGTGCGGTACAGCCGCGTGGAACCACCGCTTCTGCCCAACCCGTTGCTGAAACTGTTAATGATGATAGTTGGAGTTGCCGAAATCGAATCCAACCGGATGATGGAATGGTTTGTGTTATTTTCTTTCAGCACCACGCCATCGAAGCTGCCGTCACAATTCTGGTAGAGCGCCAAATCGCCCACATAGCCGGTACCGATGGAGTGCCAACTGCCGACTGTCGGCACATTTGCCAGCGAATTGCCGAAGGAATACAACCGGATGCCGCTGAACAAACTTCCGGCATACACATAATGATTGCCATTGACTTTTTGATACGTGAAACCGGAACATGAAGAGCAAGTGGTGTAAGCGTATGAACTCTGAATCTGGTTCGTGATGTCGCTGCCGAGATAATATACATTGAGCGAATTGGAATTTCTTGCAACGGCTAACAACCACCACGTATTCGTTTCGCGCACGATGGCAATCTTATGTCCCCAGTTGAGCGTGTTAGGCGAAACGCCCGTGAGTTGCGTTACAGTGGGATTACTGTTTGTCAGCGACAAACCAAAATCAATACGATAAATACTGCTGTAGTAAATCGCGAAACCATAATAATTGCCGCCTTCATACACCACATCCACACCATGCGCGTTCAGCGCGGTGATGCCGGGCGTGTTCACAGGGTTGACGGTGGGCGTGTTACTGATACTGTTGCCGAAATCCAAACGGTAAATGGTGTTGGGAGTAACCGAGTTGTTATACAAAGCATAAAACACAAAATAATTTCCCTGCTGGTCGCGGATGAAAGTGCTGCCTGCGGGCAATGTGCCGGTGATGGAATACAATTCAATGTCAGGAATGCCGAAGGTGTCGGGGTCGCAAAAAGTCCAGAAGTAATTGCTGTAACGGCAGGTGGTGTCGGGCGTGAAAGTAACCGGCAAACAGGTGGTCGCCTGCTGTGGTGTTTTTGTAAATGAAATCGCACACGGCTGACCGACATGAATGAAATTCACCAAGGAAGTGGTGTCGCTGCACAGCGGACCGCTGGCAATCAAAAACACGGGATATGTGCCGCCACTGTTAAATGTGTGGGTGTAAGTGGTGGACGATGTGCTTTGCAATATACCATCCACAAACCATGCGAAAGATGTGCCGCCAGTGGAAGTGTTCGTGAACGTTACGCTCTCACCTATATTAATGTAGGTGGTGCTTTGCGTCATTCCGGCTGTGATGCTACACGTTACATAAATCGTGTCACTATAAAATCCGATGCAATTCGGGTCGCTGCCAATCGCCTGCATCCGGATGATGTAAGTTCCTTGCGTATTGAAATTGTATGTGGGTGAAATATTGGTGGAAAAAAGTTGACCGTTCACATACCAGTTGAACGTGGCGGCATTCACACTTTGGTTGGTAAACGTCACCGTAGTGCCGACAGTCGCATTGATTGCTGAGGGAGAAAACAAGGCGGTCACATTCGCGGTGCACGGGTCGTTGCACGAGAGGCAATTCAGTAAACTGAATCGTACATTATCTATATGCCAGTGCATTCGGTCGGTTTGTCCCTGCGTGTAATTGTTCATACATGAGGGGTAGCCGTAGTCCATATAGTTGCGATGGTTGTCGGGCATATCCACCGACAATCCGGATTGTGTGTCGGTGGTGCAACTGTTCATACTGCCGTTGCAGGCAATGGCGGCAGTTGATTGGTCGGGCGGGGTGTCGCACACGCGGTCGCCATCGCTGAGGCAATTGTTGTTGGTGCAGCCGCCCTGAAAGGTGTGATACAATCCAAGATAGTGACCCACTTCATGCACGGTGACGCCAGAATTGCCGGGCGTGCTTCCGAAATATCTTGCTTCCACCACGATACCGTCACGCAAACCTCCATGTGAAGAAGGGAAGTAAGCATAGCCCGCCACGCCACAGCCGTTTTGGTTGCAGATTTCTTTCACCACCCAAATATTCATATAACAAAGCGGATTCCATCTGCTCAGGTTTTTCATTTGCAAATCGTCCGCCATGTCTAAATCAGTGAGCGCGGATTGCACCCGCACAATCCCGTTGGAGGCTGCGCCCTGCGGAGTTTGAGAAGCGAGGCAGAATTGAATGTTGGTGTTCACACCTTCATTCGGGTCATAAAAGCCGGTATTGGCAAAAGCGTCATTCAAATGGTCAATGGCTGCCTGCACCTGCGCATCGGAAATATTTTCCACGCCATTATTATGAATGACATGCACCACCACCGGCAGCACATACGGTCCGCCCGAACGCAACTGAATGTTGTTTTGAATCAGGTAATTGATTTCCTGATATAAATCCTGTTCTGTTTGTAAATGTTTTTGTCGGAAAATACTGTCTTGTTGAAGTGTGGAATTCAGCAGTTCATCCGTTCCGCATCCGGGAAAGGGAGATTGGCTGAAAGAAAAAAGTGAAACTAAAATCAAATAAAACGCAGAGGTGATTTTGATGAATGACATGTGTTGGTTTTTGGTGTTTCTTTGTATGCCGGTTTGGCGGCAGTAAAGCTACCATCCGTCCTCACATTTTCCAATTACCTTTTTAAGCGAAAATCCCCATGAGTCTGCATCAGTCGCGCACCATTGCCGCGTTGAAAGCGATGGATAAAAATGAATTCCGGGAGTTCTCCGGATTCGTTCAGTCTGCTTTTTGCAAAGCGTCACCGATGGTGAAAAAGACTTTTGAATACCTGCGTACATGCGCCCCTGATTTTGATAAACAACATTGCAACAAAGAAATTTTTTCGGAGAAAATTTTCAGAAGAAAATTGGACAAGGCAGCCGGAGCGGAAATCAACCGGCTGATGTCGGAGTTGTCGGATGTGATTGAGTTGTTTCTTGCTTTCAAATTAACGGAAAGCGAACCGGGTTTGAAATATGATGCAGCGATGCGGTGGTACTCCAAAAAAAGATTAGACTGGCATCTGAATAAAGTTTTCAAAGAGGTGGAAGATGCTATTCTCAATAATCAACTGACAGACCATCGCTATGCTTACAAAAATTATCTCGAACACAAAATCAATTACCAGGTTTTCAAGTCAGTCCCCGAACAGTCATTACTTATCTTCAGTCATCTTCAGGATTTCCTGCAAGATTATTTTGCAATAGAAATGGAACAATGCAGCACCGGACTTTCCAATCTGAAACAAATTCTTCCTCCTCAAAAAATCAACGATAAAACGAAACCTGATTTTCTGAAAATTGATTTTAAAAGAGAACTACAGTTTTTCAAAAAACTCCATCAGTTTCTCATTCAGCCCGACATTTCCACTTATCGTTTTCTTCTGAAAAGCTATGACGACCACACACTGCACATTTCAGATACTGACCGCAACCGTCTGCTGATATTGCTCCAAAACAGTCTGACTAAATTGTTTCACGGTAAAAAATATTCAACGGAAACCATCCGCATTATCAATCATCGCCTGCGGCAAAAAAATGCGTTGTACCGCAATCACGTGCTGATGTTTGATTACCGCGATATGATGTTGCACCTCTGCGCACTGGGAGGCATTGAGGAAGCCGAAAAATTTCAAAAGGAAGTTGGTGAAAAAATTCTCGGAGTGAAAGATGTCGGTAATTATATCCGGTTGTATCATGCGCATCTGCTTTTTGAAAAAAAACAATTCAGCGAAGCGTTGAAAATCATCAGCGCATGTAGCGCTGAAAAACTGCTTAACGGCATTGACATCCGGATATTGAAAGTGAAAATCGCTTATGAAACAAATGATGCCATTCAGTTTCATGCTCACCTCAATGCCCTGCGGAAATTCGTTGCCACTCAGGTGAAAAAAGAACTCCCACCCATTTTTGAACATCGGGTTTTAAAATTCGCCACGCGTATTCAGCAGTTACAAAAAGCCCGACAAAACGGAAGCAAAAAACTTCCCCAACTGAAACAGGAAATTGAGCAAGATTCATTGGCAATTCAATCAATCTGGCTGCTGGAGAAAATCAATCAATTATTATCCGGAAAAAACAAATCGGCAGGAAAATAATTATCCGCCTCTTTTCGCGCTGGTGGTAATCCGTTTTTGAGGCACATTTTTAGGCGCTGAAGGTTTTGAGGCTTTAACGGATGCGGCTTTTTTTGCTTTGGCGGCAGTTTTAGGTTTTTTATCCGTGGTGGCTTCTTTTACGGGTTCTTCCTTTTCTTCTGTTTTCTTTTCCTCTATCACCTCTTCTTTCACCAAGTCATATTTTGATAACTGCTGATACCACTTCAGCACTTTTTTGATGTCGCTCACATACACCCGTTCTTCATCATAATCCGGCAACACTTTTTTGAAATAGGATTTCAGTTCATCATTTGAAGCGTTGGCATCCACCGGAGAGTTTTTCTTTTCCTGGCTTTTCATTTCCAGCAACAC